>JBQVLY010000030.1:0-13717 GCA_052361065.1 Methanosarcinaceae archaeon
TGTGGTAATATCCTCACCCGAGTGTTACTGGATATTTTTGATCAATTTTTTGTGCCCCAAATTGTGACTGGTCCCAATATATTACTACATAAATTTTGTATTTGTTTAGCGATTTTTAACGCCGAAGCGGTCCTCCGGAGGCTTCGCATTCCCATATCACTGGCGCGAACGATGACGTTTTCGGGGCATTTCAACTTATAAAATAAATGTGGGCAACGCAGTATAGCGTTTTTACGCACCAATGTTATCAAAAATGTTACGTTTTGTCCGACCGATGTGTATGTGTGTGCGTATATTTTATAATATCTGGAATCCTCCGCTTGCGGCGGTATTGATGCGCGGGGTATTGCAGTATGGGCTGTGCATCGGGATTTTATCGAAACCATCTCTACAAATACAAAATTTTGATCAGGGTTAAAACAGATAATAGGTTAGATGATAACAAAGATTAAAAAAAAGTTGAAGATTAAAAAAATTCGATAAGAAGGGGAAACGGGCCATTTTAGTTGAGGGGATGAATGGTTTGCTTGGTTACAGTAACTATTTTGAAATATACTTTACAAGCAGATATTCCCGTTTCCTCAGTAATACAATTGGTTATTATATTATTTAAATGTGTCTGGAACTGCTTAAATACCGGCAATTCCCACTTTCAGATTTTATTTATATCTAATCTGTCTGGAATTATACTGTCTCACATCGATAATTTCCCTTGTTATGTGGCGAGTATAAGCATGTAATATCATAAAATTATTACTAAATGAGAAAAATAAGTCTTCGCTCGTATGCGTTTAAAGCCATAACGACAATTTCCGCTTTAATATTAGACGATTGTATCAAAAAGCCGTTGGATAACTCAATACGTTCTAACATATCAAGCATTAGCAATTTCCGGTTATAGTGGATAGTGTGGTTCTTAATAATGAATCGTCGCATTATATTAATGATTACAATTAATAAAGAAATAATAAAGAAATGTAAAAAGTGATACCGCTACCAAAAGCAGTATCGATATTTAATCCACTTTCAAGAGTTCATCTTGAAATAAGCATCTCTGCTGTTTCCGGCCTGTATTTCCAGTCCATCGGTAACATCTTTGTAGATTGGTAATATTTGACCAGTCTTCGAATCTTGGCTTCAGCGGAGTTAAGTGAACGCTTGTTGTGTAAATCCTTTTTGTTCACCATAAGGTGTTTCCTGAGCCCGATAGCCTTTACGAGCAAGTTGTACAGGTCTTCCGGTAAATCAGGAGCAACATCATTTTCCCTCAATATCTCTGCAAGTTTCTTGCCTGTTGCAAGTTTCACATCAGGGACTCCATACCGATCCCTCAGGGTCATTCCAATTTCGCTTGTTGAATTGCCCTGTTTCCACATATCCAGAATAATTTTTGTAATATCATCTGCACTCATTATTGACCATGCAGGTATTTCTGTTCTAACTGGTTTTGTGGAGCCGGATTGTCCTTTCTTCCGGGTATGCATTTTTGCCATTAAATTCCTCCAAATGATTTGTAATTAATTTTAACGTTTAGTATTAAGTTTCGTATTAAATTTGAATTTTAGTTTAAGAAGTTTAAATTGAAATTCAAATTTAACCTATTGTAATCAAGTTAACAGGAACATATGGGAGTATATTCACTTGATTTATGATTAGCTCTGAAAATAGCATTTTCATGTTTTATGGATGTTATGAAATTTCATGAACGCTTATAGTCAATTTGAAATAATAATCATTGCGGCGAAGCGCTCTTAATAAACCAACATCAAATATATAAGTTGTGATTGGAAAAACGTATTTGTTCCATAGCATCAAGATATACCCGGATTTCACATATCAATATTGACACACTGTGACCGCACCTGGATCTACCCCTAAAATCGACTGAATGTTTTCTGATCATTCATGGCTGTGGTGTATATTCAATAAACTTATTGTATTTGTACGTATATACCCCTTATTGCAAGAGCAACAAAAAAATGCATCTTGTCGCCTACTATACAAGTAGGCCGAGAGGGATAACAAGTAATTTATTTGGGATTACGTTCCCGTATCTAAAATTGTTACGTTTTGTCCGACCGATGTGTATGTGTCTATTTTATAATGTATGGAATCCGCCTCCTGCGGCGGTATTGCTGCGCAGGGTATTGCAGTATAGGCTGTTCATTGAGATATTATCGAAACCATCTATACAAATACAACTTATCAAGTTCGTCACTCGATTTGGAAAATGTGTCACCTATATCTTCCGTTGAATCCTCCGAATAACCCCGCGCAGAGTCTGCACTTCTCTTGGTATTAACTGTGCCCGCCCGAATATACGTTTGAACATCAACATGGTCTTATTTTTTTTATGTACCGGATACCCGATGTCTTCAAGCAATTCCTCCATGTGCTCATGCAAAAGCCTAAGGTCAAATCCTCCGGCAAGCGGCTTGTTGCCAGTCTTAATATCACTGAGTTCGTAGAGCACAATACCAGTAGCATGTGAAAGGTTCATTATTGGATACACATCTGATGTAGGTATCGTGAGTATCATGTCACAGGATCTCAGTTCATCATTATTGAATCCCTTATCTTCGCGCCCAAATAGGATTGCGACCTTTCCACTTATGCCTGTTAGTTTTTCTTTGAGTTCGCGCGGAGTATAATAAGGCATACGCGTGTGTTCGTTGATTTTCGAACCTGTGATGCCTGTCGTGCCTATTACAATACTGGCATCTTTAACGGCTTCTGCGAAGGAGGACGTGATGCGTGCGCTTTCAAGTACATCAACTGCATGTGACGACATCGCGCGTGCTTCACCTTCAAGTTTGCATGGATTAACAAGTACAAGGTCTGAAAAACCAAAGTTCTTCATCACGCGCGTAACTGATCCAACGTTTCCTTGATACAGTGGTTCAACCAGCACAATTTTAATATCAAGAGACATTTTTTACATCCATTTTGAACATTAATTGAAAAACCGTGTGGGTTTTGTTTATACCTAGTTTAAATCTCACATATAGGATAAGTGCACCCTGTTTATATGGGTATTTCAGCATATTTATTGAACGCAGGCTTGGAGAGATAGGTTTTCAAATCTTAAAGCATTGTCCGGCAAACTTAGACTATCACCTTTGCTCCTGTGCGACTCTTCAACAATTTAACATGCTACAGCCCTACTTAACAGATGTCTGACGATTGCTCACAAGATTACGGTTCATTAAAGTGATAAACATTTGGTCCTTAGCCTATTAAACAATTGTGGACTAAAAATATGTACATTGTTTTGTTTGCAGTGGAAGCAGGGGGGTTGTTTGTGAATTTTTCGCTACATCAATTCAAATATTCAATATAGCATCTGATGCAATGCGATATAAAAGTAAATAATATATTGTAAATGATATTATATTTGTTTAAAATAAGCAGGCATCAAGATTTATCATGATTGAATGTGCAGTGGAAACAAAGGTGTCAAGCCCATACAATTGCTCATTCACCTAAATGATCATTCAGCATATCAATGGCGATTTTCTCGCGCTTTCCACCACACTTGGCTACAATAACAGAGCATGCATGTATCAATTTCAGGTATTTATCATCATTCGTTAGCTTATACCTTGTTGCATGAACCGCAGCTTCTAGCACCGCATTAAAACCACGATTCGGTGCATGTAATAAATTTCGATTTACATTTACATTGCCATGGAGTGGATTAAGTTCCGAAAAAAGTGCCCCATTGGTTATTTTCATATTATTGCATTCGAAAAACACCCAGCTCAATGCATCCTTTAATACTGGAAATTTATGCCCGGCCACAGACACATAATTAAAATCCGATTCTTTCAAATTCGAAAATGTGGAACGCACAAAAATCACAGGATCGTTAACCACATTTGCCACTAAAACACCTTCTAAATGCACATTAAAATATGTAGTCGAACCTTTAAAAAGCCTAACATAAATACGATCATCTTTCCTTATAATTCCGATAGGTGCAGCATTTGGAAACCAACCCTGTATGGTTGTAACAATCGTTTCGGATATACCATCATATATCCCATATTCATCAAGGTTTAGAGGGGGCGATTCCGTCAAAATCTCACACCCCCCAGAAAAGCGATAAAAAGACCTGCAATTATAATATCCGCAGTTGATCCCGGATTTATACCCTTTTGCAGCAGCTCGTCATCAAATTCTTCAACTGCACTGCGTACGGCATCAAAACTTCCCTCATTTAGATCAAACTCAAGCAATATATCTCGCGCACGCCCGGATACATAATCAGCAGTTGTTTTATCAAATTTCGTCTGGATAAATGTATCCCTGTTTTCAGACAATATTTTCAGGAACACATATACCACAATGTCATTGACATCGAATTTTGATTCGCCGGATATGGCCGTATCCCCCATACACTGTATAATCGTTTTCCCGCAATTTGCACATCTTTTAAAACCACTTACCCATTCATCTGCGATTATGTCATAACCCTTTGATATCTCCATGAGATCATACAGGGTAGTGTTATTATTTTCACTCAATAAACCGATAGAACCTGAGTTTTGTAAATCAAATTCATTAACAGGATTTACGCGGACTTTAGCATCTTTAAATGACGTATAAAATTCAACCGCATCCTGCACATTTGTATCTTTCACAATATCATGTGCATGCGACACAAGTTCTTCAATAGTAAATTCATGCTTCTTTTGAAGAACATCACCAGCCGCCATTGCAAGTGGAACCAAAAGAATAAATGCCCCAAAATGGGTATTTCCCCCATTTTGCCATTTTGCACTCTCAAGTACTGCGCCATGGATAAGCGAACCCACATAACCCCTGCTACTCTTTGCCGCATTTTCCATCACAGGGTAAATACTCACAGCAGATGCCAGAAAATGCTCAAATCGTGTATCTTCATAATCATGATTCCTGTCAACATTCCCAGGCTTTGGGAACGCTGATACTTCCATGACCATTGCAAGCTGTATACAACGTGCTATGTAACAAGCAGCGGCATCAATATTTAACTCATATCCCGATGCAAAAAGCTGATTTGATTTAAGATTCATTAACTGGGACTTTAGCATTATCTAATATATAAGTTGCAAGGTTTTTCTTCAACCGCATATATTCCGCACCGGACAAGCCGATCATATCCATAACTCCATCACGCAAAAAGCATGGTTTTGAGAGTTTGCAGCACCACACAAGACTACCAAAACAAGTGTTGTCCCCTGGTTCAAGCATCGTGCCCCTTGCAAATGCCATTTTCATATTTGCAAATTCCTGTGCGGACAAACCTAATTTAGCAATCTTGTTGTGTACCGCACATGGTTTTACAGGCAAACAGCAAAATGCCAGTGCGCGAAGATCGCCTTCTCCACCGCATAGGTGCTTTGGTGCATTATACCATCCTGTGGCCTGCTGTAAAGCTGAAATATCATCTACCAGTTCAGGTATAATATTAGGATCGTTTAATACACCCCTTGCAACGGATATCATATCCGCACCACGTGCAAACATATCTTTGGCATCCTTGAAACAATTGATGGAATTATTACCTATCAAAAACATCTTTGTGGAATCACGAATATTACGAATCATGCGAAGGTCAGCACCAGCGCCTTCTTTCATAGCATCCACATGTAAAATATCAGCACCAGCCGAGTCAATCGCCTTTGTCAGGGCAATATCATCAACAACATTTGCACGTATTTTAACTGATACCACAACGCCGGTCTCCTTGATCTTGCCGATCCAATCAACAAGTCTGGGAATGTCGTGCATAAGTGCTTCACCAACTCCAATACTGACCATCTCTTCCTGGCGGCAATGTGCATCCAATTCAAGAATTCCACCAGCATCCCTGACGATCCTGGCAGATTCGAGTAATGGCTCAATGACTGTGCTCCGGACATTCACAGCCACAACATTGTTGTTCCCCATACATTTAATCTCGTTTTTTAAAAACTCAAATGGATTGTCAGATACAAACTCATTCCTGCCCCTTGCTATGAGTTTTAATGCCGCATCGTTCGTTTTTTCATCCAGATTGAAACTCCCGATGACGACCAAACCTGCACGGATTGCATATTTATTAGCAAAGGAACTGTCAGTTATTCCTGCCATTGTGGCAAGTGCAATTGGATTTTTGAAGTTAACATACCCAGTATGAATGTCAAATAGATCATCAATCATGTGTTTACCTCAATTGTATTGTTTCTAAAATTTAAAAAAAGTTTGAGTTAGAGTAGAATTAGAACTTTATTTATAATCAGATTTATGCTTTTATTAAAAATTCAAATTGACTTTATACCTCTGTTTTTTGTGAATAATACATGGATACATATTAATGTATCGGCATGGCAATAATATATCAGATATTGTATACTTCATCATAATCTCATCTTGCGACTTAATCCTGATATCCAGGATGGATAAAATGACATGAAAGTACCAATTCCCACAAGCACTGTGACCACCCAGAAAACCGGAATGTGATATACACTATTCCTCATACTTGCAAAATCAAATATGAACAACAGTGTGCCAAGATGTAATAACGATGAACCAACCTGGATCAGGTACCCATCACGTTCAAACGTTAGTGCTCCGCTTCGTAAAACCGTCAGGATAAGAACTACAACCTGTACTGCGATCGACATCAATAAAATAAAGGATATACCAGGTCCGATACCATTTATAACTGATACGAGAAGTGTGAGTAAAAGTATGACAGCAGTGGCTTTGATAAGTGCTGTTCGCGGTACAATGCGTTTTGGAATACAAAGACCAAGCGCGAGCAACAGCACAAGTACGAACGGATACACATACATATTCATCATATTTATGTATGCATTATACTGCATTGTACTCTGCCAATAAGGGTTTGCAACATAAAGATCATAAGTGTACCACACACCGAAAACACAGACAAGCCCTATCATAAATAGTGCGAAGGATGTTACAAGTATTAAGTAATAATCGTAACTTTTCAGGTTGAAATTTAAATTTAAATATGACTGTTTGTCGTTCATTGAAAATCCTCTTGTTACCAAATCTATACCTGTGCCACCGAATGTATCCCCGGAACTACATATGTCAAAAGATAAGTAAATACCAGCGATATGAAACATACAATTCCCAAAATCGCAGTGACTTTCCACATGCTTTTGCGTTGAAGATGTATTCTTGTGTGCAGATACGCGCTATACAGCACCCATACCATAATCGAGCCGTTAATCTTCGAATCCCACCACCAATCACCATCCCATGCCATAACTGCCCATGGATAACCAATAAGCATTCCGACTGTAAGTAAAAGATATCCGATTTTCGCGTGAGCGTATGCGATATTGTCATATACTTCATCTTTTTTAAACAGCATAAATACACATGCTGCAAAGGTCACTGCAAGTGATGCATAAGATATAAACAGCATTGGCGGATGTGTCCACATATACACTGTATTGTAATAATATGTGATTCGCCCGAAAAGTTGCATAGACATCTGTCCTACGACCTGTTGATTCTGCACCGCAATTGCCTGTGACCAATTCGTAATCTCTGAATGTACAATTGGTAACGGTTCTGTGAATGGATTTGAATACAGGTACGTAATGATGACCAGAAGTGAGAGCATGACATTTAAAGAAACGATCATTTCCTTTGCACTATCACGGTATTTTTGGGAAATGCGCCATGCAAACAGGGACAGGCAGAATGCCCAGAAATACAATTTTTCGGTTTCGATCCATAGTGGTATTGCAAATCGTGATGAGGTCAACTGTATTCCGCTTGTCTGGTATATGTACGTGGTCACATATTCCGGATAGATCAATTCGATCGTGCTGTATATCTTAAAATGGAACCATATGAGGACTGCAAATCCGAGAGCAATCAGGATTGTATTTACGTGAAGCAGTTTGATGGAATATACGATCAGGCGCTCTTCGCGTTTCACTAAATATATAAGTGATAACAAAAGCAGGATCGCTGATATCAGAGCTGCATAGGTAAGTATTGGCTGCCCGAACGTTGATACTAGCTCACGTGCAGCCAGATATTCTTGATAATTCATGTAGGGCAAATTGATGCGGAATATTAAAATATGTATCGATGGCACAATACCCTGGTACCTATGGCAATGTTCAAAACAATACACAGATCCGCCATGTAATGCGAAAGTATTTGTGAAATATCAAACAATTAAGCCTTCGCTTGCATACGTTTATAGGCATCACCGGACTTCCTTCCCTACACAAAATGATGGCGGGCGGCGCGGTGTCATATCTCATTCATTACTTCGTTTATTTCTGAATTCCGCAAACACACGCAGATACATCTACCGTCCAAACATGTGTAAAAAATACGTAACTATTCAGCCATACTTAAAACCGGATGTCGATGGCGAAAATCCATTTATTTGTATCTATGGCGGCACATTTGTTAGTTTTTAATACTGAGTCTAAGTCCATCGATTTCAAAGGTTTTTGACAATTGTGTGCAATTATCAATTTGTGGACGATTTTGTCTACAGATAACGTTTATGTATGGCTGAATAGTTACAAAAATACAATAAAAAAGAAAAGCGCGCTCACAGCGCGCCAAATATCCATATATTATTTACTTGATCAGCAGCAAACCTTTGCTGCCAGCAATGTTGACATCACCCACAAACTTGCGGTATGTCACACCATCAACTTCTTCTGTGCCATCTTCTTTGAATGTTGGCATAATCTCTGCCACTTTACCTTTGATAATAATGGTTCCGCTCATCATCTCGGTAGCAGGCATTGTTGTATCGCCTTCGATAACGATCTTGCCGCCATTATTTGAGATTCCAGGAAGCAATCCCGCATCACCTTTGACAACAATCTCGCCGCCACACAGGTGTTCACCAAGGTAATCCCTGACATTGCCCGTGACTGTGATCTTGCCGCCTTTCATACCGCAGGCTTCGCCACGGTATCCTCCACCGACATAATAGCCGCCGTTACCGTTCAACTCGATCTCGCCGCCCTTCATCTCACATCCAAGCCAGCTGTCAGCATCTCCATTTATAGTGATCTTACCGCCCTTCATATTCGAGCCGCAGTGCATATCCACACTGCTATTGATCACAATCTCGCCCGCAGACATATCCTGGCCAATGCGTTTTACGCGTGATAAATCACCATTGATAATGATCTTTGTATTCTCTGTGCTATCAGAACCATCGACCGACACATCAAATAGGTCGCCGACAGGGGACTGGGCATTACCATACCATACCATAATCGCCGAAATATCATCCTTTGACTTTGATGCGAAATTGTCAGGGTTGATAGCATCGGCTTCGATCGGTATTGCGTTCTTCTCTTTCAGTGAAAGTGTAACTGTCTGCATTTAGATCGCCTCCGTAGTGATCTCAACAGGATGCGGGAGATATGCATCCTCTACCATATAGTTCGCCTGACTCACAGTATAATACCTCTTGAACTTCTGGATAAGATCCACTTGCATAGCATCGTTGACCGCCTGGGGCATTTTTGCATTTACCCAGTACGTTCTACCCTCCGGAGTCATTGTAATCTCGCCGTCCTTGACAACTACCTTGCCGTCTTTAATGGTATATGTTGCACCACTAAACGCTTTCTTAACAGCCGCATATTCAACAGATGTATCGACTGAATCGGGTTTGAGGTCATAGATCGCGATATCCGCATCAGCACCAACACCAATGTGTCCCTTCGTATCCATGCAATATATCTTTGACTGCATAGCACGTGTCATGATCGCGAGTTCATACAGGTCAAGTTCACGGTCAATTCCAGGAATGTTCATGCGACCAAGCGCCATCTCCGGCAATCCCTCTATTATCTCAGCACGTCTCTTTGCACTCATCAGGAATGTATATGCCTCCGGATAATTCACGAACGAACCGCCGTTGGGGCTGTCGGTTGTAAACATAACTTTCCATGGATCCTTAACAAGCAGTGCAAGTTCCAGTCCGATCGCCCACTGAACAGCATTCACGAAATTCTTTGGTGAATACGTAATTGGTACAACACCGGACGCATCTTCAAGTTCAACATCCTGATTGCTCCATTTTGCGTGAAGCATTCGTGAGTTTGCATACTCCACAGGACCGTCTGCAGTCATTGTCATGGCAGGACCGAATATTGCCTGTCCAAGATCGAATGTAAGATGGTCTGTAGAATTGATGTAATCCGAAACTTGCGGAGCAGCACTCTCAAAGTCTCTCCATGAGGTACCACCATATGCATTGAACTGCACATGTGTCACGTGGAGCACCTGCCGATCGCGGTTGCTTTTGAGATTCTCAAGCAGTTTCATGGTTGCTATCGTGGTCTCGTAGTTCCCGGGTTTACCGAGATTGTTGCAGTGCAAATGGATCGAGTGCGGAAGGTTCAGTTTTTCGTTTGCCTCCGCAAGTCCCATAATGATCTGCGCGGGCGTTACATCAAAATTGGGCACAGGGTCATCCAGTCCTGAAACGTTCTTACCCCAGCCCCATGCTTCACCGCCGCCAGGGTTTACGATCTTGATACCATATCCGCGTGATGCCTTGAGTCCCCATGCAACGTATGCCGCGAGTTTTTCAGGTTCATCATCGCGGACATACTCCATAACCTGCCAGTTGCTTCCAAACAGTGTCAGGCCGAACTTGTCCAATATCGGGATAGCTTCGAACTCTTCATGGGTGTGGCGTGCCCCTATGATAGGGATCGCCGCCTCTCCGATAGTCGTGTAGCCCAACTTTGCATATCGATATCCGATAGCAAATGCATTCGGTGTGTTATATCCTACCTGTGCTCTTGTAGTTGCAGTTGGTGCTTCCTTTCCCGAGAGTCCGGGCACATTGTTCATTCGCATATCATGTGGGCTCATGAACCGTCCCACATTGATCTTACCGGCGCAATGAGTGTGACCATCCACACCGCCAGCCATTGTGAGTTTTCCGCCTGCATCTATAACCTTTGCACCGGACGAAACACTCTCTACGATCTTGCCGTCCTTGACGGATATGTCCATCTTCTCACAGTTGATCTTATTGATCGGGTCGCAGACAACTGCGTTTTTGATTAGTAATTCTGACATTTCACGCACCTCCCTTAAGTTCCCGGACCTTCCGGATCAGATCGCTTGCAATCTCCTCATCGGTCTTAAACTTTGTATCGATCAGTTTTTTCATTCGAAGTGATATACCATCCATCCTGTATGCCGTACCCTCAGCTTCAACTCCCACAACTGCCGCAGGGAATACTACGTCAGATAATTCGGTGGTCGGATTTGCATATGGGTCGATCTGGATAACCGGTATTTTTGCAAGATATTTTAGTGATTCCTGCGGGAAGTGTGCGCCTGCATCAGCAGCCGCGATAATCGCTGCATCCACATCACCACGTACCAGTACATCATTCGCTCCGGTTTCGCCAGGATTGTAGTATGGTGCACCGCGTGTGAAGTCGATCGCCATCGGGAAACCTGTTTCCCATGTTGCGACCTGACCGAACCCGGTAACATTGTAGTGACCGCGCATTCCGATCATAACACACTTTGAATGCTGGTTCAAATCAGAGATCAGTGATGAAACCATATCCCCATTCTTGTATTTGGATCTGGATTGTGTAACACCCATACCATAGAATATGCAACTGAACTTTGCTTCTTTTAGTGTATTTGCAACTTCGATTATCTCTTCTTTTGGGATACCTGCTACTTTATCTGGCACAACATCTTCATGACCGTTGACAATCGACCGGATAGCTGCAAGATACAGGTAGTCGGAACCCTGTTCAAGTTCCACATATTTATCCGCAAGTTTTGCAGTATCGGTCTTGCGCACATCAACAACAACCATCTTTCGGTCTTTGCGTCCTTTTTGGGTAAAGAAACCTTTTGAGAATGATGAGTACCTGCTCATGTGTCTTGGATGGGCGTGTACCGGGTTGCAGCCCCAGAATACTATTACATCAGCCCTGTTTTTAATCGCACCAAGTGTTGCGGTTGGTCCTCCCTTTTCCTGCACTGCAAGTGCGGATGGTCCGTGGCAAACGTTTGCTGTTGAATCGATCAAAGAACCGGTCTCTTCTGCTAATTGGATAGCCTTACTGATAGCTTCGCATGAAGTTGAGCACCAGCCATATGAGAGCGTTCTCTTTGAGTTAACCAGTATCTTTGCGGCTTCATCGATTGCTTCTTCGTATGAAACATCCACCAGTTCACCGTTCTTACGTATCATCGGTGATTCGATCCTGTCATGAAGGAACATTCCTACAAACTTGTTGTGCCCGAGAATGCATGCACGCTTAACATCTGTTATTACATTATTTTCAACTGTTACTGTAATATCGTCGCACAGCGACCCACACAGTGAACAGATCGCATCTGTTATTACTGCCATTGTATCACCTTTATTCGTAGTATAGTCTCATAAGCGCTTTCATTTCGAGTGGCGCTTCACTAGTTGGTTCGATCTGTGCCGGAACACCTTTAAATCCAGGCATTCCACATCCGTGTGTGTCCGGGCTTAGAATTGCGTTCGCCCAGGGTCCCATCGGAATAAATGCCAACCCGTCCGGGTTGCCATCATTTGCCTTTGCAAATACTGAAACATCGCCAAACTCTGTGGTGACCTTAAGATTATCACCTTCTGACACTCCTAACATGGTCAGATCCCCTGAGTTGAGTTCACAGTATGTACAGGCATCAAAATACTCTTTATGAGTCTTTGCTTCCAGATATGCTCCCTGGTAAGCAGTTCTCCCTGATATCAGGTTTGCTTCTAATTTCATTTGACTTACCTCACATAAATAAACAGTCTTTTCACTGAAATAATATAATTAAATATACTTTCATACTTAAAAACTATCCGTTTTTGTTTTTGTATGTCAAATGTGATCTGATGTACTTCAGGCAAATCTAGCTAAAAAATATTTTTATTCATGCATATATTTTATGAAATTGCGGATACTGATTAATGCAAACGTATTTGTTAAAAAATTATTGATGCCAGATGATATTTCCGGTTCAAGTTCTATTATTATTCGGAACACAATTGTTGTTTTCCAATCAAATTTTATCACAGTATTCTATTTTCCTGAACAGGCGGTATCGCCTGAAGATATTGGTTTTGATAATTGAATTTCGATGCAAGAAGGCTAAATCCGTTCAATCGATATGCTTTAATATATCCATGTACTTTTAAGTGCTACATTGCCCGGGTAGCCTAGTTGGTTGGGGCGCCAGACTCATAGGGAAAATTTATCCGTGCGTCCAAATCTCCTGAGAAATCTGGAGGTCGCGTGTTCGAGTCACGCTCCGGGCATATTCAACTGATTTTTAAGGAACCAATTGAGTTCCATGTAATCATATGCATATATACACATATTAATACATTTTCTTGATTAGATGTTATGATTAAATATGAACGGATAGTAGCGACTCTAATATATCGTAGTTTGTTGGATATTGACCGCCTAATCTTACAGAAATCAGTGAATGATTGTAGGAAAGATGAGATATAGTGGATTTGTCTGATTAACATTTGCAGAATATCACAAACATCTTGAACTATTCGAAGTGATAATCGATGAATTAACAAAATGCCTGAACCCCGGAACCACAATTCTTAGTCAGAACCATTTATTTACTATACTCCCATTTGACCCATAGGTCTCCACACTTGCCGTAATTCATCACATTCATTAATCTTCCTCCTCAT
>JBQVLY010000031.1:0-13650 GCA_052361065.1 Methanosarcinaceae archaeon
ATTCAGTATTAAAAACTGAAAGATGTGATGATGTATGCACAAATGAGAGGATTTTCGCCATCGGTATCCGGTTTCAAAGATGGCTGAATAGTTACGATTTTTATTGTTATCGAATGCGTTGAAGATGAAACTCCAATATAATATTAAGGAAGCGGTAGCTAGCGATTACAAAATACAAATTTTGATGTTATATTTCTATAATGAAACGATGATATATTGATATATTCTTGCCATACACCCCACCAACATCTACACTCAAACGACACACCTATTTTATATCATAAAATGCATTCAAAAGTAATGCAATAATAGTACAGCAATTTGAGTCAATACTCAATTTGCAAAAACCAATTAACCAACCAAAAGAGGTTTTTCATGGCAGAAGATGCAGTAATTGGAAGGATCATAAAAGCCAGCACAATAAGTGATGCATGGTATCGCGGGCTTAACATTATCTGGAACCATGGCAGCGTAATAACTGATGAGAGGGGAAACCAGATCCGTGAATTCCTGAATTTGATGATCGTTATCGAAGATCCCTACACCAACAGCATCCCGGAAGATATTTCATGGAATGAAGAGCGTCTGGAAGAATACTCCAAACAGTTAATAACCGGTGAGAATGCGCAGGATTTCGTGTACACCTATGGACAGCGTCTTCGCAACTGGGATGATAAAGTTGACCAGATAGCCTACGTAATAGAAAAACTGAAAGAAAGCGAAACAACCCGCCGCGCAACTGCGGTGACATGGGTTCCTACAATAGATACCGTTGTTGATGAAGTCCCGTGCATGATAATCGATGACTTCAAGATTCGGAATGAAAAAGTACACCTGACAACGCTTTTTAGAAGCCACGATTTCGCAGGTGCATATCCTGCAAACCTTTACGGATTGTCAAAACTGCTCGAATATGTCGCGGAAAATGTCGGGATGAAGCCGGGAAAGATAACAACGATAAGTGTTTCGGCACATATCTATGACCATGACTGGGATAAGATAGAGGATATTATAAAAGGAGTTCAGTGAAAATGAAAGTTGAGGTCAGCAGGTCGAAAATGTTCGGAGAAGTGTATGCTCCGCCATCGAAAAGTTATACACACAGGGCAATAACAGTAGCCGCCCTCTCAAAAAGATCATTGATCCATAAGCCACTGCTCTCAGCAGATACCATGGCAACCATCCATGCATGCGAGATGTTTGGTGCAAACATAAAAATAAATGACGATGATCTGGTAATACACGGCGTAAATGGTATCCCCGGCGTGCCGGATGACGTGATAGATGTTGCCAATTCCGGAACGACACTGCGTTTTATGACAGCAGTCTCAGCACTTGCTGATGGCATAACCGTACTAACAGGAGACAGTTCCATAAGATCAAGACCAAACGGACCGCTGCTTGACGTACTAAATGATCTTGGGGTTGAAGCATATTCAACACGCAACAATACTTGCGCTCCGATCATTGTACGTGGAGGTCTTGAAGGTGCGATAACCCAGATCGATGGCTCAATAAGTTCACAGTTCATATCCGCACTATTAATCGCCTGCCCGCTTACGAACAACAGCACCACACTCTCCATAAAAGGAGAACTTAAATCAAAACCCTATGTTGACATAACCCTTGATATAATAAAAAAAGCAGGCGGGGAAATTCATGTTGAGAACACGAACAACACCAAATTCATAATACCGGCAAACCAGAAATATGACCTCAAGGAATACACAGTACCCGGTGATTTCTCTTCCGCATCATACCTGCTCGCTGCTGCTGCAATAACCGGTTCGGATGTCATTGTTAAAAACCTGTTCAGGTCAAAGCAGGGTGACATTGCAATAATTGAAATCCTGAAGCGTATGGGTGCGAACATCAAATGGAATATGGAAAAAGGTATCATCACTGTAAAAGGCAAAGGCGGTGAACTTCACGGAACAACAATTGATGCAGGCGCAACACCTGACCTTGTTCCGACAATCGCGGTCTTGGCAGCAGTTGCAGACGGTGTAACAGTTATAGGAAACGCAGAGCATGTCCGGTACAAGGAAACTGATCGACTGCGTGCAATGGCATTGGAACTTACAAAAATGGGGATCGTAGTTAAAGAAGAGATAGATAAATTGACCATCACAGGCGGAAACCTTATTGGTGCTAAAGTAAATGGATGGCATGATCATCGTATCGTGATGGCGCTCACAATTGCCGGAATGGTTGCAGGCAACACAATAATTGACACAGCTGAATCAGTTTCAATATCGTATCCGGATTTCTTTGACAGGATGCGCTCATTGGGCGCGGATATTTCTAACATCGAAGAATAAGGACAATTGTCAAAAACAAGCTACGCGCGTGTAGTGACACACTTTTTATACATAAGAAAGGGCTTTTCACTAATGTCCGGATTTATTCCGTGTGAATATTATTACAAGTTCAATTTGCCGTAAAAACACCCATAACATTCATTCAGTCGTGTGAAGATGCGCCGCATGTGATAGTTGTATTGGTTTTAATTTAAAAGTGGACAAATTCATTTTCACAGTTAGACAAATACACGATGATTTCTCGATTCCCTACAATGCAGCGCGAGTCATTGTAGTCTGATTCCGTACCTTTTGGTTTAAGCGTGGCAGTCCAGTTACGCTTATTCGCCGTCACGATTCTTACGATGGTTCGCATTACACTCTTCATAGTTTCCTTATCCTTGCAGTTAAACCGAATTGGACTTTCGGATATTTCCACGTTATCCTGTGAACTTAACACCTCAACGTTACCATTGACGCATCCCACAGTAGGATTACCCCGAATAAAAGGGGTAGCTGTGAGGCAATTTGTGATATAACTTCTTGTCATAACACCGCCTACGGCGGTATTGTTGCGCGGGGTCTTGCAATATGGGCTGTCATCGGGATTTTATCGAAACCACCTATACAAACACAAATTTTCCATTCGTTTTTATCAGGAAAGAGCCACGTATGTCCAAAAGATTCCGGACACCAGTTAACAGGATCGTTGCACAAACAAAGCTACGCATATCCGGTTACATGCATATATTACTAAAAAAAAAGAAAAAAGTAGGCAGAACGCCTACTTTGAATTTTCAGATTATTTTGCAGGGATGATGAGTGATCTCTCACCAGCTGGCATAAACTCTCTGATTGCACCTTTACCAAACTGCTGCCTTGGCTGTGTGAAGTCAAATGGCAACAGGT
This sequence comes from Methanosarcinaceae archaeon, assembly GCA_052361065.1. Classification (GTDB taxonomy): domain Archaea; phylum Halobacteriota; class Methanosarcinia; order Methanosarcinales; family Methanosarcinaceae; genus Methanovorans. The sequence goes on from JBQVLY010000031.1 coordinate 3,210, forward strand.
TGTCTGCGAAGCAGACCTTGATAAGTGGGTTCACCGAAAACGCATCTCCGCGAGTGGCGTGTGCTGCTGATGCGATACCACCGTATCCACCCTGGTGACCTACATTCATTGCGTAGTTAGGGTAGTTTGCACCACGTAATTCAAGAGGCTCTCCTTCGTCTGACTGGTAGGAGAATACATTGGTTGCACCACACTGGTCCTGCAAATCGAAACCGAAGAAACCAAGACGGCCGTGTGCTTCCTTGTGGACGTACATTGAAAGGTACCATCCGGAAAGACCTGCGTTTCCGTTTCCGGTTGCAAGAGCTGTTGATACACCTGATGCTGCTGCAAGCATTGTTGCTCTCTGGGATCCACCGAAGTGGTCTTCGAGTACAGTTGGGTATAGCTCGTAGTTCTCCAATCCATAGATTGTGGATTCGGTTGCAATATCCTTAACAGTCTCCATGTTTGCCGGGGCTTTCTCTCCACCCAAGTTTGCTGCACCGTTGTACTTGTCGTTGATGTAATCGACATCGTAGTAGGTGTTCTCATCAAGGATGTTGTTGGTGTATGCTGCTGTTGCATACTGTGTGAAACCGACACCACCGGACATGTATGATCCTAACCAGATCTGGTCGTAGAGCATACATCCTGCACCGACTACCTCAAGGGAGACGTGTGCGGGGTCATTCTTGTCTACACGGCTTGTCTGAATGATATCAGCCATGTGACCGAAGGACAATCCTCCTGGTTCGTTTGGACCACGTGCACGGCGTGCTGGAAGCATTTCGGACATTGAAACAAGTCCTGCGTGCTTTGCACTGAATGCGAGATCTGCTACTGCTGCTTCACCGGCACACATGTTGTATGCTGCAATGAATGACATACCGACCTGCATTGCCATCCACCTGGATGTCTGTGCACCATCAGTTGTTCTGCTGACGATTGTTGGTATGTGTACAGCCTGCCATGTGGTCTTGCCAATGGATGCTTTGATCTGTGCTGCCTGGTCTGCGTCGAATTCCTTGTTGATGTTGACAACAAACTGGCTGTCGATCTCATCTGCAAGTTCATCGTCACCAGTGTAGACTTTGACGTAACAGTCATCAACCAGTGCTGGGTGTGTCTCAACCATGTGTTCCTGGACAACTGCTGCGCCAGGCATTGCGTGGTTTACAACTTCAAGATAGTGGTTGATTGTCTCTGGTGTGACTTCCTTACCAAGACGTTTCTCAAGAGTCTCGTGAGCAAGGTCAAGACCTACAACACAGGATCTCCTGATGTCATCCCACATCTGCTGCATTGCTGCATTGTTGACGTAGTGAAGGTCATCTGGCTCACAAAGGATGTCGGTACCGGATAGAAGGTATGGTGTAAGTGCTCGCTGTCCAAGAGGGATACCTGCGCAGTGCATATCAGGGTTGTATGCTACAAGTCCTCTTTTCTTTGCGATCTCCTTACCGGCTTTCTTCATCTCTACCTTTCTTGGGCTCTGTTCGATACCTAGTCTGAGGTATTTTGCGGTCTTGCCTGTAATTGTTCCGCCGGATTGCTTGTTATCACCAAACTCTTCTGTGAATTTGATTTCCATTGCTCTTTTGAACATTTTCTCTCTTTCTGCCATTTATATCACCTCAGTTTTTTGGCTGGAATCCATATTTGGTTCTCAGTTCCCATACCTTCTGTATCCATTCAATGACTTCGACATCACTTCTAAATGGTACATTGTCTATGCGGTAGATGGTGGTTCTCTTTGCTGCTTCTTCTTCGGACATTGGTTTACCAAGGTCTACCTTTCTGTCGATTGGTACTCCGACCTGATCCTTGTCTTCAATGATGGTGCCATTCTCAAGTCGGCGCCTATCAAGCATATCGAACATTACGCCATCTTCCTGGAGACGGATCGAGTGACCGTGAACAGTACATCCCCTGAGACCTGATAGGCCAGGGCAGGACATTTCTGTCTCAAGCTGTACTTTTGCCACTTCTTCCATATCTCTCTCACGTGCTTCAACGACCTGACGACCGGAAAGTGTACCTGGGTCAACACCTCTTGCGTTGATTGCTGCGTGGTAAGACCTGAAGTATGGTGTTGCCGGTGCGTTGTACATTGAATCTGCAAACTGAACGTATCGTACACGGTCACCTGCTTTTGCACCTGGTGTTGCTTCAACCATTTCTCTTACTGTGCATGCTGGCTCACCCATCTCAGCGAGTGGAGGGTGTGTGCTTGGGTAGTCACTACCTGGTGCACGGTGTCCGAGAACTGCGGTTAAATCGTCATCTGAGATTTCCCGAAGTTTCTCAAGGTCACCAGCCATGTGTTTTCTTCTGTTAGCTGCAACGGATGTTGCGCCTGGATAATATTGTGGTTTGTATGCCATTCTATTACACTCCTTAGTTATTTTGTATCGGTTTCATTATGGATCTTACACTTTTCACGAGTTCGTTCAACTTGCCTCTCGGACATGTTTCACCACGCGTGATCCCTGTTATTATATCCATAACTGTACCTTTGGTTTGAATATCTTCGTCTTTTGGTTTTACCAATCTTGTTTTGATCCCTGCTTGTGCGAAATCTTCAAAGTCTGCCGGAATCTGGCAAACAATTATCGCAGGAATCTCGACCTGTTCCAGAATTGCTCTTGTTTTCTTTGTTACATGATCACGTATGTTTCCAAGATGTATAACAGCCAGTTTATGTCTTGAGATCTGTGCGACCTCTTCCGGTGCGATTCCAAAGGAACCTGACAACAGTTTAGCATCAGGAATACCTGATCCTGCATTCAGCACCATTACACTGACCTGTATATTCTCTCGGCGCATCCCGTATGTTATCTCACACACAGGTTTTGTTATATGCCTTCGACCAGGACTCATTGCAACCGCAATCACATCAGGACGACCGGTTTCTGACAGGGTTCCCCGCTGTGCGAGTCCGCCGCCTCTACCAAGGCCCATTCCGTGTCTGCAATCTACAACCTGTGTTTCCCGATCAAACATATTATGATCACTCCTTAGAACCAAGAATACAAATCGGATCATGTGATTTTGGGTCCGATAAACCAAGCATATCTATGTCGGCATCAGGACCATATTTTGCATAATCAGACACAGTTAACCTGTTGTGGAAGTAAAGTCCATCCCTGAATTCAAATGGGAATGGTAACAATTTCTCGCATAATGCGCGCACTTCTTCCTTAACACCAGCATTAGCAACTTCAAGTCGTATTCGGCCAACACTTATTGAAAGTTCAAGTACCGTATCGGCAACCTGAATAACTTTCCTTTCGGGATGGTCTATTTTTTCTCCGGTTCCGGGTCCTGCTGATACCATTGTTGATAATCTGGGACCGTGGATGATCGCTTTAAAAATACCGTCAATTTCGTTCAGCTCACTAAGGAGCATCTGCGCAGTTTCGGCATTAAGTAAGCGACGCGGAAAAATCTCAACCTGAATTCGGTTGTCTGCTTCTGAATCTGATTTTGTCATAATGTAAAACCTTCAGATATTCATACCTTAGAGGGCTCCTGCAACTGCTGCGATTGGCTCCCTGAATTCTTTGATCGATCCGAACACGTCACCGACAAGGCCTGATGTCATCTCTGGTGTGAACATCTGGGTACCTGCATCAAGAGCAACTGCTGCTGAGATACATGGAATACCGAAACCTCTGGAGTGTCTTGTTACAACGTGGTTACCGTTGAATACACCAGGTCCGCCGCCACCATAGATAGAGTGACTGAAGAATGAGAACCCTACTGCAACACCCTGTACCTTACCATAGTCACATCCTGTAAGACCTGTCTCTTTCTCAATGATGTCATTGAAGTAGAGCAGTGTTGAGGATACGTGCTGCGGACTACGTCCTGCACCACAGTTGACTAATGTCGCTGCAAGTGTACCTGCTGCTGTGTATGCATTCCACATAGGAACATCGTTTGCCTTATAGAACTTGTATCCGGATGGTGCTGTCTTATCGACTGAAATTACACCGTCTTCGATTGCTCTTCCGACAATTGATTGTACTACAGTACCGATCGTACCTGTCTTACCGTTCTCTTTTACAGTGTCGTACACAATATTGTTTGCATTGAAACCCTGGCATGCAAGACCGAGTAACTGGTGTCTCTCGAACATACCGACTGCATTACCCATCTCGAACTCACCTGTCTGCTCATAGATTGCGGACAGTGATGCTGCATTCATTGCAGATTTCTTTGTGATTGCCGCAATGTGGTTGGCCATGATGTTCCTGAGGGAGAAACCAAGACCTTCATTATTCTGTGGTATGTTTAAGATTGATGCTACGTTTCCGCCCATCAGGTCCATTGTCTGTGGGTAACTTCCCCAGACTGATGCCTTGACGATCGGTGCATCGAACATATCGGTGTTGAACTGGTCAAGCAGCGCCTGTGTGATTGCTGCTGCACCTACTGTGGTTGCAGACACATAGTCAGCACCTGCGTTGACCCTTGATGTTGACACTTGAACGAGCAACTGCTTGCCGCCATTTAATGACTTTACATTTGAGTCATCGCTGTCGTCGACCTTGATAAGGTCTTTGACTGCTGATTCGATTGCACTTGCATTTCCGACAACATCGTAGTCAAGTTCACGTCCAAGAATATGGCGTCCTTTTCCACCCATTTTGCCGCTTGCGAGAGCACCCTGGATACCCGCCAGGTTGATTGCTACAGATCTTTTGGTATCTGTGATAATTCTTCCGATAGCTGCGTTTCTTGCTGGAGCGAGGTCCATCAGGTCTACGCCGCTTTTTAACAGTTTTCCACTGTCGCTGTAGATGTCTATTTTATCAGACACGTATATCTTCCTCCTATTTTATTTGTAAGGAACCTTTCATTCAGGAATGAATAATTAAGCAAGTATGCTACTACTCTCATTTACTTTATTACTACAAATAGAAAGTGCAACAATTTGCAATTATTCAAGATTTCTTTTCCTATCAGAATTCCTCGCATATTCATCAAATATGCAATCGTACTTAAGTCTATTGCATGATTTGTGACAATCCATTATAAATCAACAGGTGTCTTTTGCTAGATGAAGACTTCAGAAAAATATAACATTCCATAATATTGTAATGTTCTATATATCAATAATCAAATATAAATAGAAGCACCATTTATATATATTACTTGATTGAAATATGGAGTGAGATATTCTATAAAATATTTTGGATTTGAACTTTGATTTTGATTTTGATTCATCATTCATTTTCCAGTTCATACATGGTCTATATCTCACAAAAGTTTAAGTAATACGTGCATCAACTACACACGATTAATATGGAAGTAGTTGCCGATATAGGAGGAAGTCCCGGAGTTGACTGCCGTGGGTTTTGTAAGTACTGTTATTTCAAAAAAGTAAAGGATATTCCTGCATTCGGATGTAAATACTGTCTTCCGTTCAAAAAAGGATGTGATTACTGTACACGTGGTGTAAAGGAATCCTACCCGGGTTTTAAGCCAGTACAGGTCGTAATGCAGGAAGTTGCCCGGACCGTCCATTTCAGTTCGGACGAAGTGAATAAATTTACAATTAGCGGCGGAGGGGATGTCAGTTGCTATCCACAACTAAAAGAACTGGTATCCCACCTGTCATCCCAATTCGGCAAACCGATACATCTCGGATACACAAGCGGTAAAGGTTTCAATCATAGCAATGATGCACAGTTCTTCATCGAAAACGGCGTGACCGAAGTATCATTCACCGTATTTGCAACCGACCCGAAACTTCGTGACAAATATATGCATGACCCTGAACCTGAAGCATCACTTCAGGTACTTCGGGACTTTTGCGCCCACTGTGAAGTATATACCGCAATCGTACTGATCCCTGGTGTAAACGATGGTGAAGTTCTTGAACAAACACTTAATGACCTTGAAGATATGGGTGCAAAAGGTGCAATACTCATGCGTTTTGCAAACACGAGTAAACAGGGTTTGATCCTCGGGAACGCACCTGTTATCGATGGTGTCGTATCCCATACCATTGAAGAATTCGAACAAATAGTGCACGACAGCGCGGCAAAGCACAGTTTAAGGATTACTGGTACACCACTTGAAGACCCGTTGATCGGCTCGCCGTTTGCGATCCGGCATAATGACGATGCGCTTGCAAAGTTGCCTGAAGTGATAAAAGAAGCGACTCTCATCACAAGCCGCACTGCTGCACCGCGTCTTTGTGAAATATTCAAAAAACTAGGCGGCAGCGTAAATATTGTACCCGTGGATAAGGATATAGGGTGTCTTATAACAATAGAAGATATCGAAGCACTTGACCTTTCGGATGTAAAAGAGACTGTCATCATACCAGGCCGCGCATTTGTACATGACCCTGAAATAAAAGCGGTTCTCTCGCGTGATGGCATTGACAGATTTGTACGCAGGGGCGAGGAAACACTCACTGTTGACGGGGAGATGTCGATAGGCATGACAAAAGAAGCAGTACTTGAACTTGAGATAAAGAAGTTTACCGAACTCATAGATCAGATCAATGCAATTGGCCTGCCGATCACATGAAATCCGTGAGTCCCATCTGTTTTGACTTATCGTTCTCAAAAAGCGATTTGATATCGTAACCGACAAGTTCAATGCGCTGCCTTGTGTAATCGGACACATCATAATCCCGTGCGACCCTTCTGGATACTTCAAGATATTTCTTGACCGCGCCCTCATGGACGGTAAGTATTACTCGTCCGCCGCATTTGGGGCAATTCCCCATCAATGGAGGACGCCGGAATTTCTCTCCACACTTGACACAGCGTGTACCCTGCCGAGAGAACGCGCGCAGGTTTCCGATCATATCAGGCAAAAAGTGTGATGTCAAAACCCTCTCCGCAACATCCCACACATCCACAGCACGTATCTTTTCCCCGAGAGCAAGTTGTGCATCCATCTTTTCGACCATACTTCCAAGTGTTTTATAGGCACTGTTTACCGGACCTGCCGCAATATCGGATGTATCGTGTGTGAACATAAAGCCATCATACTGTCCCGGAGTATCAAGCCGCCCGCTCACAAGATCCATGATACCTTCAAGTTCCTTTGGGTTTGCATATTTGAGTGTAGCTTCATAGAACTCAAGAGGGTAGCTCGCGCAGACATCTATATTATGTGCTTCCTTGTCAACCTCACTCGGGTCTATGCGCGTAGTAAGCACAAGCGGTGCATCCATCTGCCCACCGCGCCGGTCAGGTAAAAACTCACGTGAGAAATTGAGTAAACCATCCATAAGCAGCATAATGCAATCCTCATCACCATCGCAGTTGCGCCGTTTTGCTGCATGGAAGAACGGATGCGCATATCCCACAGATGCACCTGTAAAACCTATTACCCTCCCGAGCACACCTGCAGAAGTATGCGGTGCAAGCCCCATGACCATTACTCCGATTATGTCATCGATCGATTCGGCATTATAATAGGGATCAAGTTTGTAATACCTGACAAGCAGGTCATCCATATATTGGGTAGTTTTTAGTAAATAATCGGCACAGTCATAGGATATTACAAGATCCTGAACCTTGAGACACACCACCTGGGTATCGCTTGTGAGTGGTTTCCCGTATATGTCCTCGCTGTATCCGATATCAAGAAGTTGTTGTGCCGACACTCCAATCTCGTCAGGACGTATGTGAGTCAGCGGAAGATCTGACATATCATACCGGACAGTACCATCCTTGAATGTAAATAAGCCATGCTTTGCACGCAGGACCCCTTTTTCAAGTGGTTCGGGTGTCATATGCCTGGACATGAGTCTTTTAACACCTTTGAACGAATCCATCGTGTCCCGTTCGCCCACTCTTTCAAAGGCTTTGTTGTAAATTGATTTGAAATCGATCTTTTGCATTCGCACTGATGTGGTCTTTCGGCCGCATTTCGGGCACTCAACTTTGTTCATTGAGATGCCACATCGCTGGCAAAATAGTTTAGGAACTGTAAATTCTCCACAGTCACATCTGGATTCGTGCGTTTCAGTTCTGCATGCGGGGCATATTCGCGTACCGATCTCAACACGTATCTCTCCGATCCTGTCGTTCATCTTATTTTTAAAATTTGCGGCAGTTTCCAGTTTCCTGGTGTTGCCGGCTGCATCCCCAATCGGGAAAAGTGCATGCGGTGCTGGCGACATTTTCCGCTTGTCTGATTTTTCAGGTCGTCCCATTCTTGCGCCGATACGTACTGGTGCACGCGCACGGACGGTAATGTCGCCCAGGCTGTTCACAGCATCAAGTACATTGTTGGTATCAAGTTCATCCCATGTGCGCACAAGGTTTGTGTCAAGACCCAGGCACCGTATGAATGGCAGTGGTTCGCTTACTTTTATTATGCCATCCTCTACTTTGTGGAGCACAAGCATGTTTTCAAGTATGGTTTTAATTCCCTGTGAAACCGCCTGTTCACAGGGTATCCCCAGTACGGAGTTGTCAGGACCCAGTGAGCCGTATTCAGATACGAACAAAGCGAGTTGTTTGTATTCTTCGATCGTGATATCATGCCACAGGTATGTGAACTTCGGATGCAGTGGAATGCCATATGTTTTCGAAATTTCGAGTGCGACCTCCTGTGCAGGATCTTTCAGTGCTTTTATGCCTGCGGTTGTACTTACGCCGCCTGCCACCTTTTCGTATTCCTGTATCCACCATTCGAAACAGTATGGGGACGGGATAAGCGGATGATTGTTCTCAAGGAAATCTCCATAGTTGATGAGGATCTCACCTATGTCTATTATATGTACAACCTGTGAATGCAGGGCACGTGCCTGGTCTACATCATCAATGCGGACAACATCTCCCGACTTGAGCCTGACTGTCGGTCCTTCGATCGAATCAACGGGTGCCATGCCTGCGGCTTTCCCGGGACGCTCTACTTTAAGCTGGGTGCCTGCGGCTATAAAGTCGTCCATAATTATCATGCCGGCAGGACTAACTCCAGCTGCTGCGAATGAGGTGTTACGCGATCTGCCATAGCGCAAACGGAACCCTCCGGGGCGCGAGGGATGGGAGAATACCGGACGCCCTGCGATAAGGTCACGCAGGTATTTGTCTTTTGGTTTTATGGCTGCATCATCATCATCGTCACCTTCAGTTTTATTGCCTGCGAGAAATGTATCGAGCCAGTCCCATCCACCGATATTAAGTTTTTTTACATGCTTTTGGACCTTTGGCGCTTTTAGCGCGAGTCCTTCTGCGAGTACGAGCGCCATCCCCCCGCGTACCCTGTTGCTGGGGATCCTTTCAAGGTCACGGTGTCCTTCGACCTCTACTTTTTCTGTTGGCTCACCATCAAGGCAGACCGGGCAATTCTCCACGATCAACCTTATTTCGTCTTCTGATGGCATGTACTGGAGATTGGCAACCCGGCGATAGGCTTCGATCTCCTCGACGTAGCGCTCAACTTCTTCCTTGCGAGGCTTGTACCTGTCTATCCCGACCCCGCGCCGCACGTAGTCCCCGACAAGCACGGACAGCGCCTGTGCCGTGCCTCCGGCACTGCGGATCGGACCTGCATAGAAGATACTGATATATTCGGTCCCGTCGTCATTTTTCGATATTTTGACACTTTCAATACCTTCAATGGGCGCTGCAACCACGCCTTCTGTGAGCATGGCAACAGACACCCTGATGGCACCTTCTATGGCTTCCTGTTTTGATCCGAACGATCCGACCACACCCTGCGCGACATCTTTCCCGATGGCAAGCGCTGCTTCTTCGCGTGACATGGTATCTTCGAGTATCCTGATGCGCTCTGCTGTGCCTTTTACGCCGATAAGGTTCTCTACCCTGTCTGCAAGGTCTTTGGCAAGTGGAATTTCAACAAAGGGTTTGGGGTCCCGACCGCGCGTGCGCGCTTTGTTGGCGATCTTGAGTTCACGGTTGAGATTGGACTCAAGGTCGTTGAAATATTGGTGCATTGAGTCGCTTGCTGTTAGTTCACTCATGGGGGGTGGTCCTTTTTTTTGTGGGTTGATTTTTAAGGAAACTGGGATTAGGAATTATATGAGTGGGTGGTTTTTCGAATATTTTGGTTTCATGAAGGTTTTGTTACATTTGTGCGTGGATACCACGATTGCAGGAAGGAGATAATAATCTCTTTAAATGAATCAATTATGCCAGAATTATAAGAATTTATCAGATTGCAATCGATTCCCTGAGCGCCAACATTGATGCCCCGGATCTCCAATCCGGCAGGTCCATTATTATTCGTAACATTTTAAATATTATCGAATATAAATTGAATTGATTGGTTAGTAATGCAAATAAAACATTTTGGAACAACTCTCGCCAACCATCTATTATGACACTACCGATCTGCCCGTTGTATATTCTTCAAACAATCTTTCATGTATCTGATATTTGTTTTTCTAGTATATAATTTATAACTTTTCACATCCACGTAGCAAATCATATAAACCTCTTCTCAACATTCATCTAGT
>JBQVLY010000032.1:0-13388 GCA_052361065.1 Methanosarcinaceae archaeon
AGGTTTTGATGTGCCTCGATTACATCGAGGCTGCTGGCGTACGAAGTACGCAGCATGTCTAAGTTCGCCAACAAAAATTGCTTTATTGTTTCAGGATCTTTCTTATCAAACAGTTCATCTGCCACTGGTCTTTTGGTTTTAGCATCCAATAGTGTGAGACGGTATTTCTGAGTGCGTCCTTCTTTTGGAAACTGCTCGTCGTAGTGTACTATCAAAACGTTTTCTAAAGGAGGAATTTCTGTGTTTTCCATAGAACGATTAAATTCCCTGAAAATTGTACTTTTGGATTGTGGGAAAATAAGACGCATTAGCCTCGAAATCGCATTATATGCAACATGATTTAATCTAAGCGTCTGATACAATTCACCCAGTAAATCAATAAACAAGGTTTTGAGTTGCTCCCAAACACTTCGATCTTCTTCGAGATTTTCATGACATTGTTTACATGTATATTTACCGATTTTAATTATGCCAATACCTTTTTTGGTGTAACTATTATAGCCATTGTGCACCATTTCATGATAACATATGGGACATGAAGGTGGGTTTATCTGGCGAAAAATTTTGTTTTCAGTATATTCATATTCATTGCCAAATTCACTGAATATATTCTGAAGAATCGAGATGTCGAAATAATTACCAAAAGTAGTGTTTATTGTTACCATTTTTAGCACCAATACTATAATTACTTCATGGTTTATATAAATATGTTTTTTCTGTGATAATATGGTGGATTTTTACTGCATAACTGGATTCTGGAATTGTGCCATATTTTCGTAATCAGTATGCGCGATATAAAAAATTCATATTGACAAAAAACTAATCTGTCGTTGAAACACTTCGCAAACGTGCAACACCATTAATCTCTTCAATAGCATTTGCAATTGCAGGGGGAACCAAGTGCTCCCATTTTTCACCGCTAATCATCCTTTTCCGAATCCCTGTGCCGGAGTAAATGTTTCTCTGGTACATAGGGGATTGCAGGACAGTAATACCAGCTTCTTCAAATAATAATATTACAAGTGGATTATTTGAATAAACAACATCAAAAGGAGGTGTCCTTGAAAGTATATACGATACCCATATTGAATTTTGCTGGATATCTTCAATAGGGAGGGCATAGTGCCTGATATCAATCTCTTCAAGTGCATGCCGAATCATCATAACACGCTCACCTGCGGTAAATGGGTCACTTAAATCGTGACTTTTTTGGGCACTTCCAATACCTATCACCACTTCATCCACCTCGTCGGCAATTTTTTCCAAAACTGTATGATGTCCGAGGTGATATGGCTGGAAACGACCTATGTAAAACGCTCGCTTCATGCGCTCTTTTTAGATCAGTGGATTCCGCATTCGTCGAATGAAAATTTTTCACATACTTCGAGATAGTGTCCCGAATTATTATCGTGTTTCATACTGGTAAGTTTCTTTATTAGGAACATTCCAGGTTTCGGATCATTATTTATCTCAAGACCATCAACCATGTTGATATACTTCTCACCGACATCGGTTCGTATCATCACACTGTTCCATCCATCCGGCGCACCTACTGAACCTACTGATATGTCAGCATGTACTGATGTGTAGTCGCAGCAGTTATGGCATGGGTTCCTTGCAAGATGTGCAATCTTTGAGATTGGTACATTATGCTCTCCACCATCTTTGGTGTATGCCCAGAATTTTCCACCGCCAAAGTCCATTTTGATAACATCTTCAATGTTGAGGCCAAGGATATTAGGGATGATTTCTTCCTGCATCTTTTCATGATGGAAACTTTCCATACACAGTAATCCGATAATAACGGCGATCTTGTCGTTTACGTTTTCACGTATAAGATTGGCTGCATGTACCTGGCATGGTACGCCTACAACAGCGATCTTACTGTGTGTTTTGAATAGGTCTTTCAAGATTGCATCAACAGGATCGGATGTATATTTGGTACCTTTTGTCTTGTCAACATCACCTGCTTGTGTAAGTACGATAACTTCAGTTTCCCATTTTTCGTTCATGGTAATACCGACAGCACAATCGATCTCACCCTTTTCAAACAATGATTTTACAATTGCTGATGCTAATGCACCATCCTGACCCGGTAACTCGCTTTTTGCAGCAAAGAACCGTTGTACATTTGCAAACTCATCGTCTGCGTATCCATTTACAACGGGACAGACACGGCCACAGGTAAAGCAACCTTCACAAACGTTTGGTGCGGCACCTTTCTTATATAAAGACAGGTCATCAGGGTCGCGGATTGCTGCAGTAATATCAACAATAACTGCACCGGCAGGGCATACGGCTTCGCATGCCCCACAAGCAGTACAGACGTCATATTCAATGACTTCCAAGATCTTTGGATGAACCATTAGTTCCCTCCGATAATCTCCTTACCGATGAGTTTAATGGCTTTTTCTTTGTTTGGTCCGATTGGTGATCCTGCAACGATCTGTGTTACACCAATGTCAAGCAGGTCATTGATCCTTGCCTTACAGTCATCAGGTGTGCCGCAGATGGAGAATGCATCCATCATGTCGTTTGTGATCATTCCGCCCATCAGTGCACCAAAGTCGCCTTTTGCAATTGCTCCACCGATGTCTGCTTTTGCCGCAACATCGATTCCGTGGCGCTCAAGCACCATGTCAGGTGAACCTGCAACAATAAATGCCACAACGATCTGTGCTGCACTTTGTGCCTTCTTTGCATCCTTGTCAATTGAGAAGCATGCGTATGCCGCAACATCAACGTCCTTAGGATTGCGTCCTGCTTTCTTTGCACCTGATGCTATCTGCGTAACTGCAACTTTAAAGTCCTTTGGGTGTGATGCGTTGATAAGTACACCGTCTGCGACCTCTCCTGCAAGTTCGAGCATCTTGGGACCCTGTGCTCCCATATAAATAGGAACATTTCCTGTGTTAAACGCCATCTTCGCGCCGCTGATATTAACCATATCTCCTGTCTGATTTACGGTCTTTCCAGTGAAATATGCACGAATTGCTGCAATGGTTTCTTTTGTCATTGTCAGTGGCTTATCCCATGAAATGCCCATAGCATCGAATGTTGCTTTATCTCCCGGACCAATTCCGAGTATTGCGCGTCCGCCTGAGATCTCATTGATGGCTCCAATACTTGATGCTGCAATAGCTGCATTCCTGGTATAGGGATTAGTGACCCCAGTTCCCAATTTGATGCTGTTTGTGTTCAAGGCAAGAACTGCCATTGTTGTATATACATCACGATTGTTGTAGTGGTCTGTAATCCATACATAATCAAATCCCTGCTGTTCTGCAAGTTTTGCATAGTGCGAAACTTTTAGAACAGGGTCGTTTGGTACAAATTCTATTCCAAATGTCATTTAACTCCTCCTTACAATAATTAATCAGTATTCTGTGTTCATACACACTTAAAACACTATTGGTTTTGTTTTTGTATATTAAGCACAACTTGGTTTACCTGTTCTAATTCTGTTATGCTTGACTACAATTAAAGTATATTCAATATTGTGCTGACATTTTTTACAATGCTGGTTTGCAATGCTGGTGGATATATTTAACATTATTATGTTGATAATACTGCGAAATTTTTTAAAGCCTTGTCTATTAGCAGCAATTCCCGTTATGACTTTAAACGTATACAAGCGAAGGCATAATTTTTTGATATTTCGTAATAATTTTATGATATTACGTGCTTTTATTCGTCATATCATAAGGCAAATCAATGACGAGCGACAGTATAGTTTAGACAGCTTGGATATAAACAAAATTATAAAGCGGGAATTGCTGGTCTATTAGCAACACGTATATATGTCTCAAATCTCCATATTATTTTAATAGTTTGAATATCATGATGTTGAAATTCAAGATATGTGGGGATATATTGTTTGGCTATTTGTGCTATGGTGTGAACCAAACAACACACACGGTTCGTAGGTATACGAATGTTTATATATGTCAACTGATATATGAATGAATCATAAATAATTTTAATATTTAGACTGTAAATGGAGGTGAGATTAATGGGTGTTTCAGAAATTGGTGAAAAGTATCGATGCAATATTTGTGACAATGAAGTCGAAGTTACCAAAGTAGGCGGTGGTGCTCTTGAATGTTGTGGGGAAGATATGGAATTAATTGAATAAACCAAACAGTTTAGAATATTTATGAAGGTGAGTATGCATGAAATGTTATCAATGTGCTAAAATAGGAAAGGATACGGATGCAATTGGCATTTGTATTGTGTGTGGAATGGGTTTGTGTAAAGATCATCTGAGGCGGGAGGAGATTCCCGTGTGGGACGGGGACTACCCTGTGCGGTTGAAACCGGATGTGGAGCATATACTCAGAATAGTTTGTGAGCCGTGCCATGAAGCGCTGCTGGAGAATTTTTGAGGTGGCAATATGATGAAATGTTACGATTGTATGGAAGAAGGGAAAGACAGTGAGGCAGTGGCCATCTGCATTGTGTGTGGAAAAGGTCTATGCGATGAACATGCAAAGAGAATGGATCTTCCAATATGGAGTGGAAATTATCCAACACCTGTTAAAGAATTGGAAAAGGAACTTCCAAGGATCTTGTGCAATTATTGTATTAAACAGACATTGGTAGACGCATTTGACTGATTATGAGCTGAACACACAGATAACACACAGGACTTCAATAAAATGGAGATAATTACATATGAGCGAGCATGAAGAGATAATAGAAAGTATGAATAAAAAGATGGGGTTCACCCCACCTATTCTGGAAACACTTGGGGACCTTGATCCTGAATTTCTGTTAAAGTACCGCCGATGTGACCACAAGATGTTAACAGACGGTGCACTTTCGGGAAAGGTAAAAAGGTTGATGGCTCTTGCAGTTGTTGCATCCAGGCAGTGCAATGAATGTACGGTATCCCAAATGAAAAGCGCACTTAACGCCGGCGCGACAAAAGAGGAGATCATTGAAACCATGGATGTTATTTTCCTGACATCAGGCGCTCCTTCTGTTGCTGTCTGTCGGGATGCTTTGAAAATGTTGAAATAATCATATAAATTCATTCAACATTGAACATATGAATTGGAGGTACGATATGACCGAAAAGCGGTATCAAAACACCAGAGCGATTGTACTCTCCATTTATATTTGTACCGATTGTAAAGGCTATGGGAGTTAATGCAGCAGCTTGCTTTTTGGGAATGGATATAACCGCTGCAAGAAAATCCTCGCTGTGCTCGGATTGATTCGGACTACATAATTCTATAAATTATATACTATAAAAAAAGTAGAGGCTGAAAAAACACAAATTGGTAGTTTTCTCACTCTTTATGGGATAATTGACCAGAGCGTTGCCGCAGGGGCAATACTCTATGTATGCAAAGCATCGACCCGGTTGATTGACAGGCTCAAGGCGTAGACAGTATTTATGGATAATGAATAAGGAAGGAGCTAAAAAAGATACAACCGGAAATAAAATTCGATGAATGTGATGGATTCGGTGAATGTGTTGAAGCATGCCCGATGGATGTGTGAGATTATGCCAAAAGGGTGTGCTGGAATTAAAGGAAGACGGTGCATGTAACTTGAATGTGCATGTCACACGCCCTGAAAATTCTATCGATTATGGCAGGTGTGTTAAATGAATACCCTGCCGCAACAATTAAGTTGCCATATACTTGCCATGTACTTTAGTTAAGAGGTGAAAATGTCTGATAATGAGAATTCCATAAAAGTTCTGGGTATATCGGGAAGTCCCCGGAAAAAAGCGACCGATTATGTTGTAAATGAAGCATTAAGGTTTGCGAAAGAGAAATATTCAGTCGAGACCGATTATTTTTCTGCGAGCGGGAAAAAACTGGAATTCTGTATACATTGTGATTACTGCGTCCGCAAAAAAAAGGGGTGCATTCATAAGGATGATATGGTTGAGTTGTATGAGAAAATGATTCGGGCAGATGCATGGGTAATTGGTACTCCAGTATATCAGGGAACGATCAGCGGTCAGACAAAGGTAATGATGGACAGATGCCGTGCGATCGTCGCACGCGATCCTAAAGTGTTTCTGAACAAGGTGGGTGTGGCTGTGGCTGATGGTGGTGACCGTGTTGGTGGACAGGAACCTGCACTCCAGACCATACTCAATTTTTATGTTATAAGTGAGATGATCCCGGTTGCCGGTGGGTCGTTTGGTGCAAACCTTGGCGGGACGTTCTGGTCTAAGGACAAGGGGGTAGATGGTGTATCAGAGGATCAGGAAGGACTTCGCAGCTTGCATCGTTCAATGGATAAACTGATAAGTACTGTAAATATTATGAAAGGCATTCAATAAATGGAGACGTTACCTGTGGATTTTACTACAAATTTGAATGAAATCATACAACGAACTCATGATGTCAAAAGTTTCAGGTTCAACAGACCTGTCGGATTTGATTATAAAGCCGGACAGTTTATGTTTGTCACAATTACAGTTTCCGGCAAAAAGGTGCGTAAGCCTTTTTCAATTTCCAGCAGCCCTACTGAAAAGGATCATTTAGAATTCACCAAAAAGCTGACAGGTCATGATTTTTCAAATAACCTTGATGCTATGGTTATAGATGATGTATTGGGTATCGATGGTCCCTATGGAAATTTGACATTCGGGGGGGAATATAATAATATCGCGTTGTTAAGCGGTGGTATCGGGATTACACCAATTATCAGTATCTGTAAGTATTGTGTTGATACAGGACTTGATACGAAAGTTACCGTAATTAGTAGCAATAAGGCGCAGCAAGACATTGTTTTTGGGGACGAACTTAATCAGATGGAGCAAAACAACAATAATCTGAAGGTTGTTCATACACTCACAGGGGCTAGTAATAGCTGGCAGGGGTATCGTGAAAGAATCAGTGAAAGCATGATAATACGCGAGATACAAAACTACAAGGATTGCGTATTTTACCTGTGCGGTCCACCTGTGATGCTTGATTCGATGGTGTCAATATTGGATAATCTAGGTGTGCCGAATGAGTGGGTTAAACAGGAATATTTCACAGGATATTGAATTAACGATTGGTATGTGCTAATTGAAAATTGATGGATAAATATAATAATATTGGTTTGAAAATGGAGAAATATTATGGTAAATCTAAAAAAAACACAAACTGAAAAAAACCTATTGACCGCATTTGCTGGTGAGTCGCAGGCGAGGAATCGCTATACATATTTTGCATCGGCAGCGAAAAAGGAGGGATATGAGCAGATTGCAGGATTCTTTTTGGAGACGGCTGATAATGAGAAAGAACATGCAAAAAGGTTGTTCAAATTCTTAAAAGGCGGGGGAGTAGAGATTACAGGTTCATTCCCAGCCGGTGTTATCGGGAACACAAAATCAAACCTTGAAGCGTCAGCCGATGGTGAAAAATATGAACATACACATATGTATCCTGAATTTGCCGGTATTGCAGAAA
The DNA here is from genome assembly GCA_052361065.1 of Methanosarcinaceae archaeon. Lineage (GTDB taxonomy): Archaea > Halobacteriota > Methanosarcinia > Methanosarcinales > Methanosarcinaceae > Methanovorans. The sequence continues at coordinate 7,425 of JBQVLY010000032.1, forward strand.
AAGAAGGATTTTTGGAAATCTCATCGGTCTTTAAGAATATTGCTGTGGCAGAAAAGGCTCATGAAGAACGATATCGTGCCCTGATCGAGAATATTGATAATGGGATGGTGTTTAAGCGGGATACTAGCTTGAAATGGAAATGCCGCAACTGCGGTTATGTTCATGAGGGGACAGAATCCGTGAAAATATGTCCGGCCTGTGCACATGACAGGGCATATTTCGAAGTTTGGGCACGAAATTATTGAATAATTATGGGAATTTTAATAATTTACAACCGGAGGTAGAAAGTTGAAACGGATCGCATGGGGTATTACAGGGTCAGGTGACCTGATACATGATACATATGAGGTGATGGTAGACATTAAGAACAAAACCGATATTGAGGTAATGGTATTTTTGTCAAAAGAAGGTGAAACTGTAATGAAGTGGTATCATATGTGGGATGATATCCAGCATGATTTTCCTAATTTCAAGGTCGATGCCGGCCCAAATTCACCATTCATTGCCGGACCGCTTCAGGTTGGACACTATGACATTTTGCTAATCGCACCTGCAACGGCAAATTCGGTGGCCAAGATCATCAATGGAATTGCGGATACACTTGTAACCAATGCCGTTTCCCAGACTGCAAAAGGCAATACCCCAATATATATATTACCTGTAGATCAGACTCGTGGGACGGTGATAACCTATTCTCCAAAAGGAAGGGAGATGGAACTAAAAATGCGTGAGATCGATGTATCTAATTCAGAAAAACTTGCGCAGATGGAGAATGTAACGATTTTGAAAAGTCCGGACGCGATATATGATGTTGTAGGGGTCAATAAAGATTAAAAGAAATCAGGCGTTCTGGAATTTTTCAATAAGTTATAAGTTATATATTGGCATTTATTCAGCTGATTTCAATAAAATATCCATGCACCGCTAAATTTTAAAGCCCCGTACAACAACCCCGGCGCAGATAGCGCGTTCATCTAGTATAACGAATCCAAAGTAACACAACAATCCTTATTCACCATGATGGTTTAACCGTTGATGAATTTGTCGAGTTGTGATGATTGCAGGACGTGCAGAAACTAACCATCCGAGGAGTTGAGTGCCTGCTAAGCATATGAGATATGCAGGTTCGTAACTTACGCTAATTATGTCTTTGTAAAAACTATTCGATGAAATTGAAAGATATCGGACATTGTAACGCAACATGCCCGCCTGCGATCGGGATTGCACCCCATCGGCGGCGGACTAAGGTATATCAGAAACGGGCAGATGGAAAATGGCTTTTGTGCTCGCTGATTGGTTACGAGAGGGGACATGGTTCTAATTTTTCCAGATACTGATTCGGACTTGTGAGAAAATTGAATCTTGAGTTTACGCGCGGTTGGCGTATCTCGATTGAGGTGTATGTCGGCTGAGAATATAGAGGATTGATGCTCAGTCGTTTTTTAAAAAAAGGTACTTTTACATTGATAATGGTTATTTTGTATCCACTTCAAAAAGCAGGGTAAAATGTATATTAGGATTATCAAATCAGGTGCCTAAGCTGCTTTTGATTTCAAAATGGAATAAGTTACCCTTAGTTTTGAAGTGGATACGTTATTTTTAATGCATGAAACTAAAATTCATATTAAAAGGCAAGAAAGTACATGAGGTTGGTTATCGTGTGTTTTTACTTAACTGGAAGGGGAATTACGGAATTGGAAATTCTACGTGATGGGATGGTTGAAAAAAAAGTGGCAAATATGACAGATGAATTACGAGATATTTTGAGTCTTATGGGGGAAAAATGTGAAAAATACTATGTTTGATGAAAGACGTGCGGAAAGTGCGATACTATGATATTACAGTATTATGATGTTATGGTGCGATATTTGCGTTAAGTTGATGTACCAAAAGTACCATTTAATGAACAATGAACAAAAAACAAATGGAAATAGTTTCAGCGACTGGCTCAACCTTTTTATTCGTAGTATTACTTATAGGGGTCAATATTAGTGGCATGGTGCAAAAAGAATACGGTTTTGTTGCTGCAATGGCAGTATTTGTGATAATCACATCATTGCTGGGCATTAAATTGGCTGAATTTCCTACAGATTAAAATGATCATTAACCCGGAATGATGGATTGATCCCAATGGCAGTGGTTACTAAATATCTGAATTTTGATACGAAAGGTAATGCAGATATTGTCAATATCACAGATGATGTTACAATAGCAGTTAAAGAATCAAGGATCAAAGATGGTCTTGTTACAGTCTTTGCACCAGGTTCTACTATGGCAGTAACAACAATTGAATACGAACCCGGATTGGTCATTGACCTGACACAGGCACTTGAGAGGATCGCTCCGCAGGATATGGTATACCATCATAATGAGCGCTGGCATGATGGTAATGGTCATTCACATGTGCGCGCATCCCTGCTAGGCCAGAGTGAAACATTTCCTATAATCAATGGTGCGATTGCACTTGGAACATGGCAGCAGGTCATTTGCATAGACCTGGATAATCGGCCACGGTCCCGAAAATTGATTGTACAGGTTGTTGGTGAATAGGTAAATACACCTATTGCTACATGTTTTCATACAATTTCACCATCTTCCCATCCAAGATGGTCCTTAATTATGGTGTAAGCCATTCCCGGCGGCACAGCGCCGACATCTGTGATTATGAGATCTATGTATTTCGGTGGCGTAATGTCGAAAGCAGGGTTTAAGACATTCAATTTGGACAAACCTGTAAGTGTATCCAGATCAATAACCTCATCAATTGACCGTTCCTCGATTTCGATGAATTCCCCGAGAATGGTGTTAGGGCTGAACTTATATGTCTCGGCTGCGGTCAGGAAGTTTGTCCGCGCCTCGTGTGCTGCAAGTGCGAGCTGTGATGTTCCGATCTTATTGACAAGTGCACCGTTTACAGCAATAGCATCTGCACCTACGATAACGGTATCAACTTTTTTCATGCAATATCTCACGGCAGAATCTACAATAAGTGTAGTAGGGATCCCGTAGTCAAGAAGGTGTTTGCTTGTCAACAGCCCTTGTCGCCTTGGTCGTGTTTCAGTAGCAATGACTGAAATATCTTTACCCTGCCTAAAAGCAGTTGTGATGACAAAAAGCGCTGCATTGGAATTGCAGTGTGTCATAATCACATCACCGTCACGAATGCGCCTGGCACCGATCTCCCCGATCTTCCAGAGTGCATCATTAGCTTGTCTTATGAATCGTTCAGCGTTATTGATTATCTCTTCTTTTGCTTCATATACATCCGAAGAAATGTATTGTGTTGTTAGCCTGACCGCATTTGGAAGTGAGACCGCGGTCGGTCGGGTGTCTACCAGTAGTTTTGCGGCATTTTCGATATGGCGGCTAAACTCCCCGATTGAATCAACTTCCAGACTTTCAGCATAATCACGAAGTGCTAACGCTGCGGCTTTTGCGATTCGACCCGCCCCACGGATTTCCATCCTGGTAATCTTATCTGCGGTATCTTTTAATTGGCTTAAATGATCCATGAATAATATATTGGCAGTGTGGAATTTATAGATATCTCAGTTCATATCTTCACTTTAAACCCATGGTATGTTCCTGCACGTTATTTCTTACTCAATTTTGAACACCTTTCATGACGATTCTTGTGAACATATCCAAAAACATGATATATGAGTTAGCAATTTAAGCCATACATGAAAATTTTATTAAAACAAACTAAACAAACACCAAAAAATAGTATCTACACTCTTGCACCCAGAGTTGCATCCCCGCAATTACAATCCCTGTCATCCGGTAAACTTGATATCGTATCAGACAACACCCCAAAGAGCATATCCTGTGCTCCATTGAGTGTATTAACAACCTCATCCACGGTCAGTTTCCCATTCCCCAAACCGCATGCATAATTTGTGACCGTGCAAATAGAAGCATAACACAATTCCAGTTCCTTTGCAAGTATAACTTCCGGCACACCTGTCATGCCAACCACATCCCCAAATTGTTTCATCATGGCAATTTCAGCCCTTGTCTCAAAACGTGGTCCTTCCGTACATATATACGTGCCCTCTGAATAAGCAAATCCGGATTTTTCAAGGGAATCTGCAAGACATTTTTTGATCTGGGAACAATACGGTTCTACCATATCGACATGCACGGTTTCAGTATCAAAAAATGATTGAGTCCTGTTTTTAGTAAAATCTACAAAATCATCAAGTAAAACAAAACTTCCTATGGAATGATCTTTCATTGTACCTACCGAATTGGTTGAAATTATGCGCTTTGCACCAAGTTCACACACAGCCCGGATGTTGGCACGATAATTGATCATGTGTGGAGGTGTATGCTCTTCTGAACCCGTGTGTCTTGGTATGATAGCAACATCGTTCCCATTCATCCGGGTTAAATATGCCGTTACATTACCATATGGAGTACGGATTATCCGGCTATGGCAATCTTTTGCAGTTGTAAAGCCGACACCGGCAAAAATCACAGCCGCTATATTAGAATTCATATCAGGAACCATATCAACCTTTTATTTTTTGTTTTGTCCTGTATTCTTTACTTTTACATCTCTGGTACCGATTGATACCTTGACCCCGACAAGTGCAAAGATTACAGCAACCACTACCGAATATACAAAATATTGAATACTAACATCAGGAACTCCTGCATTATCTACAATCAAACTGATCGATAATAGATAAGCGCTTGCACCCCAAAATAGCAGACCCAGGGATATTACAAAAAATGCAGGGGGCGTGTGGAAAATAATAGGTTTTCCGCTTATGCGAATATCCAGCAACCTGCCAAAGTTTGCAATAAGTGCGGCTGCAACATACCACCAGACCGATGTGTTTATGAAAATAGTCACCAATGTAAGGATTCCATAGTACCAGATACCTCCATTAATGTAATATGCCCACAATGTCACTGCACCCTGAACCGTTGCAATTAATCCAACTAGTACCGCAGCCGAATAGGTAATAAATGTAATTTTGCCCGCATAGAAAGACATTTTCATATTTTCCCCGAGCATGGCAAATGTGTCATCAAGCCCAAAGCCCCTGTAGAGCATATAAAGTCCAACCGCTGCCAGTATTCCAATGACTGCACCTTCGGGATAGTTTGCCAGTAAAAAAACGGCATAAATAACCGATGCAAGTCCAAGCGGTACAAAGAACGTCTGGGATATTTTAGGATCATTGAATGCGTTTTTTAAAATGTAATAGGTACTCTCAAGATTTGCGTTCTGCATAACCACAATACGCTTAACAGAATCGATCTTTATTCGAGATTGCACAATAGGAACAAGTGTCTCATCTTCTGCGCCATCGGATATGAATATTGCACTTTCCACATTAAACTTTTCAAGCACATCTTCAAGTTGCCTGGCAATCTTCTGGTCAGATATAACCCCTACATTTTGATCTCCGGCAAATGTCACGATCTCAGAATCGATGCCCCTTGATTGAAGATCATCAAGTACCTTGATGCCGCCAAATATCGTATTCGTATCGGAATCTTCAGGATCGGCGCTGGCAAGTTTCACTGCAGCATTGATGTTGTCATCCCGCCCTATTATCGGAGTTGTAACCCTTGCTTTTTCCCCAAGGTCATTATCCCGATCAATACATATCACTAATGTTTGCATGAAACCTCTTATGTAATTCTATACGAAAATATATATAGGTTCTGACGAGAAAATACTTTATGTCTATGGCGTCATTCTGGTATTTGATCGTGGAATGGTCTCAGACGATAACCTGGTACATCTGGAAAACACTAAGAAATACCTGTACATTACTGCCCTGAATAAAAATCAGCTATCTGGAATTGAAGGTATTAAGTCGGAGAGGTTCAGGAATTTCACAGAAGAAACCACGGAAAAAGAGATAATTGAAGATTCCCGTTGAAAATTGACCCCTTTTTCCCACCAATTTTGACCCACCCCCTATATAACCACCCTACTTTTAA
>JBQVLY010000033.1:0-13125 GCA_052361065.1 Methanosarcinaceae archaeon
CTTCACTTCGCTCTTATTCTGATTCTTGCGATCAAAACCTATCATGGTATATCGGATATATAATCTGTACATAACTTCGAAAATTTCCCTTTTCATATTTACACCTTTGTATTGTCACATCAGTCGATATGTTTACTGGTCAGTTCAATAAAGGGGCAGTATTGCTTATAAACATGTCGATTAATATGTAGACATTGATATGTATCGTAAAATCCACAAACAAAAGCACACACTTGGGATTGTATTTGTGCAAACCACACCACCATCCGGCATAGATTTCACCTGTTATACACTTAAGTTAAAAGTAGACATCCGGATAAATCAAAGTTCTGGATTGTCAATAAATATTGGCATGAAATATGTTTCAGGAAATGGGTATTATCAACTCATTAAAAAACCTGCGCCACAATACAATAGTACACTGGTCAAACAAGCACAAATTTAGTAAAATTAAGGCCAAAATCTATTAACCATGACTCAGTTAATGTATTGTAGAATATTTTATTTGAAGATATTCATTTGAATATAATGAGGTATAAATAATGGTTATGGATGATGATGATGATTGGGATATGCGAAATCCTAAAAAACCGCCTGAAATTAAAATCGAGGGAATACCACCTGTAGTAGGCAAGGTATTACGTTCAATAGCGGTAATATTTGTTATGATGTTTCTTTTTTCTGTGATGTTCGGCTCGATTCTGGTTTCAGTCGGCGCAGGAGAAGTTGGTGTTAAATTCAACCAGTTTGGCGGTGTTATGGAAAAGGAACTTGGAGAAGGATTACATATCGTCCCTCCGTGGGTGAGTGTTACAAAATACTCGGTCAGGAGTGAAGTGTATACTATGAGTGCCCAGCAATCAGAAGGGGAACGTGTTGGAGACGACCAGATAACCGCATTGACCAACGAGGGACTGATGCTTGGAATGGATATCACTGTCAGGTACCGGCTAATGGCGGATGATGCAAGTGATGTTCACCAAACCTTAGGCAAAGGATATGCAGAAAAGATAATACGGCCCACCATAAAATCAGTGATAAGGGAAGTTGTGTCCAAACACACAGCTATGGAAGTCTATGGTGAGCAGAGACAGATAGTAGCATCAGAGATGCTAAATAAACTGGAAAATGCGATGAATGCTGATGGTATCATTGTGGAAGAAGTTCTGCTTAGAAATGTCAAACTGCCTGAGAGGGTTGCCAATGCTATCGAAGAAAAGTTGCAGGCTGACCAGGATGCCCAGAGAATGGTATTTATTAAACAGAAAGAACAACTTGAAGCTGAACGAAAGGTTATAGAAGCAACTGGTTCTGCCGAAGCTACCATTATTGAGGCAACCGGTGAGGCCGAGGCTCTTCGTATAATTAACCAGGAAATTGCAAAGAACCCTGATCTTATCAGTTACAAGTACATACAGATGCTTCAGGGTCAGGAGATCCAGACAATGATCGTTCCTACGGATCAGGGACTGATACTGGATGCAAGTTGATTGGGCAAGTGAGCACAAAGGTTGATAGCATGACCCGGATACCTGTGGAACATCCCAGATACGAATCTCTCATGACGCGTGAGAGTGTTGTTGAAGGGGTGCAAATGGGTATTACCAGCAGGCAGGGTTTGATCGCACAAGGTAGGGGTGAGACTTTTGATTACCTACTTGGCGAGCGAACAACAGCTACTGCCGCATATGCAGAGCGAGCAGCAATTGCGCTGCTCCTTCTTGCACAAAACCCCACTATTTCAGTAAATGGTAACACGGCAGCCCTTGTACCCGGTCCAATCGTTTCATTATCTGATATAACTGGTGCAATGCTGGAAGTAAATTTATTTCATAGAAGCGATGCACGCATACATAAGATAATCAGACACCTTAAAAGCCACGGGGCCGTGAATGTACTTGGTAGTAAAGGAAACGCGCGTCTTGACCTGAATCATGACAGGGCGATTGTGGATGAAGGTGGTATTTATGGTGCGGATGTTGTACTGGTGCCTCTGGAGGATGGGGACCGATGTGAAACACTGGTAAATATGGGGAAGATTGTAATTGCAATTGACTTGAACCCTCTTTCACGCACATCCAACTCGGCAAATGTGTCCATTATTGACAATATTACACGTGCAATTCCTAATATGGTACAATTTGCAAAGGATATGAAAAATATCAAAACCGAAGAACTGGAATCTGTCGTTGATTCATATAACAATAATAAAGTGCTTTCCTCTGCAATGTATGAGATGTCTGAAAAGCTTAAGAATATGTCAATTGAGCGTGGTATTGAATGGATCTGATCAATAAGGCACGCAGTTATGTGTCAGAGGTGCTCAGGGACGAGCCAAGTACACACGACATGTCGCATATTGATCGTGTGGAAGCTATGTGTATCAATATTCATAAACACGAAGGCGGCGATATTGAGGTACTGCAACTTGCTGCGCTTTTGCATGATGTTGGCATTGTAAAAGAACATAACGAAGGTGGAGATCATGCAGAGTATAGCGCAGGTATCGCACGTGAATTCTTATCTATGGCAGGTGCGGATGATGGCCTGGTAGAGCATGTGACATCATGCATCCGGACTCACCGGTTCAGTCGTGGCTTAGAGGCAGGGTCTATCGAAGCGCAGATATTGCAGGATGCGGACAGGATCGATGCACTTGGTGCTATCGGTATATTCCGCTCACTTGTTTCGATGGGCGCGCTACGGTCACTCAAGCAAACGATCGGCACTGTTAAGGAAACATCGATGAATGCATATGCTTCTGATCCTATTGACGGATTCAATGATTACATGTTGAATAAGCCATTCAGGATACGGGATCGGTTGAACACCGATGCGGCAAGAAAGATCGCGGATGAGCGACTTGAATTAATGCATGTGTATCTTGAAGCATTGAAAATGGAAACATCCGGGGATTACAACATGCCCTAATAGTCAAACGTTGCGACGGTACACCCAACTGCACAAGAGCGCGGTAAAAAGCATAAATAAATATGCCACATAAACCTAAACAACAATTCCTGAATATCGAGCATTCCTCAAAAGTGATCGTGCCTGAATTTCCTGCGGCGGGATTATTGCACGGGGTCTGGCAATTAAGTTTGTGTATTGACATTTTATAAAAATCATCAATACAAATATGATTACAAATATAATTATAAATATAATTATAAATACCTAAACCGCCCTTATCTCGACAGGCTCCCCATACTCAACAGCGTCTATAATATCATCTGCAATAGCCGAACCCAACCTTGTCTTAAGATCACCATGCCTACCAACAGTCGCTGTAAAAAGATACCTGTTCCCAACATAGATCTCGACATCCTGTTTTGCAAGTTCGGGAATGTTCATCACCATATGTTTTCTGGTTTTCTCTACAATGGGACGGTATCGTTTCTTGCTCGCACCCCTCTGTTTATTTATTTCATCGATCTTGCGGATGTCGATATGAATGCCAAGTTTCTTCTCGATCTCGTCTATCACACTTCCTCCCTTGCCGATCACATGCGGGACATCATGTTCTAATACCTTAACATTCGCCCTGCTGTCTGAAACCATGTTAACCTTTACAGGGCCGTTCACATACTGCGAGATAACATCCGAAACCTCAATCTCTGCAAGTCTCCATGCCGGACTCTTTTCGACCTCATCGCCAACAGGCATCACAACAACCTGCTCACCATAGGTGTATATCTCATATTCCGTAGTGTCGGTCTCAAAATCAGAAACTGTAATAACAGGTCTTGCAAGATCCGCTTCAGTCATACCAGATGGTACTTTTACTGTGAACTCAAGGATATACACCTTTGTAACTTCTCCCTTATCAATGAATACAACCGTATCTACGACCTGCGGAATAACACCAAGTTCCACACGTCCTATAAGCCTCTGCACCGCATCCACAGCGCGGTTGGCGTGCACGACACCTATCATTCCCACGCCTGCAAGACGCATATCCGCAAATATAAGAAAATCCCGCGTTTTCCTTACCTCATCATATATCGTATAATCCGGACGAACCAGAAGAAGCACATCCGCCGTTTTTTCCATATCCCCATCCAGCGGCGCATACTGGGTGATCTCATCCGGAACCTGAAGGTCACGCGGGGATTCCATGGTCTTTACAACAAATCCATGCCCGTTCAGGTAAATGGCAACCCCTGCTGCAAACGTTGACTTGCCGGCACCAGGTGGACCTGCAATAAGAATACCGCGCTGGGCAAGTATTCGTTCCTTTAACTTATCGCCCAGCCGGTATTCATCCAGACTTACAGCAGCTATCGGTCGCACTGCTGTGATTTCAATATCATCAGAGAACGGGGGATTAGATATCGCGACACGCATATTTCTGATCTGGAGGACTGAAACACCTCCGGATGACATCTCTATGAACGATTCCTGATCCGCCCGTGCTCTCTCGACCAGTTCCCTTGAGATTGCTTTGAGTTCATTGTATGTGCATGGCGTATCCCCTATCGCAACAAATTTAACATTCCTTATCGTACCGCGTTTTGCCATTGGCATGACCTTGTTCTTAAGATGTACCGACATCGTATCGTCTGTGAAATAATCCTCGATAAGGAGCGGACCAAAATTATTCCCCTGAGGTGAGATCAATTTCACCCTGAGCCCTTTTGATGTTGCGACTTGGGCCTGTATCCGATCACCGGTTACAAAAACAGCATCAAGTTTAGCGGCTTCTATGCGTATCAACGCATCTATGTTACCGGATCTTGCAAGTTTTACTTGCTCAGGACCCGGGCGCTCTCCTACAAAAGAAAGTGTTATTTCCCCCTCATCCGAGAGGGTGCGCAATTCCAGAAGTTCGTCCAGTCCTTTTTGACCAATCTCAAAACCGCGGTTTGCCTGCGCTTCAAGTTCTGATACCACGGCTTCCGGTATAAAGACCTGAGCACCAGTGTATTTTCCCCTATTGACCATTTCCGATATGTATCCATCAATAATTACACTTGTATCAGGTACTATCCTGATTTCCGAATTGCTCATTTTTTCCATAGTAATACCTATTGTCCGAACGTATATAATTTAATTGCAAATATAGATATTACCGGAGGCTAACTTCAAACAGTTTTATATTTTATATATCTCATTCACAAAACATACAATATATTTATATTTAGAAAATACATACAAGTTTAATAGTTTCATACCAAACTTTAATAGGGGAATATAATCATCAAAAAGTACAGATCATGGATTGATACTCGTTTTCTGCTCGCAGCAGCAAGTGTCGTAGTAATTGTTGCCGGAATGCATGCCGCTGAATCCATATTAGTGCCATTTCTCCTAGCTATGTTCCTGACGGTTATTTTTTCATCACCATTATTTTGGCTGCATAAAAAAGGTGTTCCAATGCCGCTTGCTATGTTAATTGTGGTAGTCACAGTAATAACGCTTGGCCTGATCCTGATTGGATTTGTCGGATCAACGTTAAATAGTATCTTGACTGCACTGCCTTCTTATCAGGCAAACCTCGATCAGGAGATGACAATTATGATCGTGTGGCTTGAAAGCATTGGTATCAATATACCTGACAATGTCTTGCCTGGGATTTTTGATCAGGAAAAGGTAGTGCAATTGGTCACTGGTGTTCTAACCGGACTTGGTGGACTGCTCACAGATGCATTGCTGGTACTATTAATGGTATTTTTCATGTTGCTTGAAGCATCAGGTTTACCTGCCAAATTGAGTGTAGCACTTGGTGATGCAGATACTACAATTACGCAGTTAAGCAAAATCATCGATGCTATTAAACGCTATCTTGCGATTAAGACACTGATAAGCCTTACAACCGGTATATTAATTGCTATATGGCTTGCAATTATTGGTGTTGACTATCCATTACTCTGGGGTTTGTTGGCATTCCTGCTAAACTATATTCCGAACATAGGATCATTTATTGCAGCTGTCCCTGCTCTTCTCTTGGCATTTATCCAGTTAGGACCCGGGGCTACAGTTCTTGCAGGAGCAGGGTATTTGATATTCAATGGTGTGATTGGTAGCGTGATTGAGCCGCGTGTGATGGGGCGGGGTATTGGATTGTCAACATTGGTAGTGTTCCTCTCACTTGTGTTCTGGGGCTGGGTGCTGGGGATAGTCGGTATGCTGCTTTCTGTACCTCTGACCATGTGCATAAAAATTGCACTGGAAAGTAGCGAAGATACACGATGGATTGCAATCCTGATGGGTTCTGAATCGTCTGGCTAAGTTGTATGGTGGCTGCACTTTTGAGCATGGATTCGTATTAGTCCCTGATTCGGATATTGATGTTTTATGGCAGAACTGTTATCGGTGTTTCGATTCAAAAATATTAATAACGGTCCAGCAATACATAAACGTCATCGATAGATTGATGCCTTGTCCATAGAATAAAATATTCGGGACTACATCTTTATAATTTATCGTAAATAGTTATAAATACTGTCTAACCTTATAGAAAATTAAGGGTGGTATTTTGACCGGGTACAAACTAGCAATAATCAGAATTTTAATATTAACATTTATTCTTTTGTTATCCATTTCATCAAGTGGATGTCTTCGAAGTTTTGAAGATGAGAGCCAGCTTGGAATTACGAACATGGATATATCTGCAAAAGAGGTCAAAAGTGCTTTTGTAGATATTGATGTCACAACCTATGTTGAGAATTATTACGGTGATTCAAGCAAGAACACATCGCTTCTTCTAAAAGCATTCAGTACAAGAACCGGTTTACTTGTGGTGCAAACACAGGATAATATTGGCATCATCAATAAAGGTGATACCGTAAACATTACCCAATCGCTTAAATTACAAAAAGAAGGCGGATATCGGATTGTGTCCGTATTATTTGAAGAAGAAAAGAATAAGAACACCAGAGAAATAACAATAAATAATCTGGAAAATCTGCCTGCGGATGTGCAGGATATCGGTATTGAAGTTGCAGGGATGGATTTCCTTGTGCGGGAAGTTAATGGCAGCAGGGTTGTAATACAAAGTGACCTGTACCTTACAAATGAAGGCATAAGCACAAGTGAAAATTATAAGATACTTATCAAGGCACGGGAGATGGATGCACGCCTGCTTGCGGATAAGGTGTGGATAGAGACAGGTTCAATCAGACCCGAAACCACCATTGTCAAGAGTGTCAACCTGACAGTTCCCGATCAATATAATTACGTTGTTGAAGTGCTTATATGGAGCAATGATACCATTGTCAAACGCGGGGAAGATTATGTGCAACTTAAACCTGAAATGACGATTGATATTGGAACACAAGTGAAGACTAAACATGTCGAGACCAGCAATTTCATCATACCTCCGGAGACGGAGGATTCAATGGCTTATGCGGATGACGCAATGGGAGGATTTGGAATATTGTTGGCCAGTGCTACGATATTATTAGTGACACTGATGCAGAGGAGGAGAGAGAAATGATAGATTCGACCGATGAAAAACCTACAATGGAGGAATACTTCAAAAGAGGAGTGTTCATCATTGCCATGCTGCTGTTATTTGTAGCCACATTTCAGCTTTATTTCTCAATGGAGAATATAATCGAGACATGGCTTGAACGCGAGTATATCTCGATCTTCAGGGCATTTTACAATCTTGGGGTGTTATTGATCTGTGTTTACCTGATAAAACTCTATATTGTTAAACGGTAGGAGTTGCTGACTCCTATCTATTGTAGCAATAAACTGTTGGATAGCCCTATTTGTCTTTACGTGACCAGGCATAGGAATATATTTCGTAACTATTCAGCCATACATAAACGTTATCTGTGGACAGAATCGTCCACAAATTGATAATTGCACACAATTGTCAAACACCTTTGAAATCGATGGACTTAGACTCAGTATTAAAAACTAACAAATGTACCGCCATAGATACAAATAAATGGATTTTCGCCATCGACATCCGGTTTTAAGTATGGCTGAATAGTTACTATATTTCATTATTTATGATTGAGTTATATTGAAATATAATCATAAATAACTCAATATTTTTCCGTATGTATGGATTTATGTCTTATATTTTCAGCACTTGCTCTTAAAATCCACCTGTGGTCTTGCAATATAATGACGATTGTATAAAGTCACGATTTCTGGGGCACCACTTAATAATTGTGCTCCATTGGTGTTCGGTTAAGGAGTGTTATTGCCTTGATGCTAATGTTTTTAGATAAAAGCAATCCGGCACACATTTCCAATTAAAATATGAAGTTTGTATCTATTGTTAGTTTTATCATCCCGATATTTTTGAATTCGTTCGATATATGTGTGCTGTTTATCATGATTCATCTCTTAAACGAACACCAATGAATTGTGCTCTGTATATTGGATTGATTTCCGCTACAAATTTAAACATTATGATTATTTTTTTAGTATTAACACAACGATTTTTTGATGCGATATATCTCCAGCACACAATATCGCAAATGATAAATAGGGTAACAGACTATGGTACATTGGGTGATTTGGGGATATGTTGTTGTGACTTGCCCTGATGTTATCTGCGGGTTTGAATATCAAATTTAAATAAATATGCTGCCACCATCTATTTGTATAAATAGACAGGGGTTTGAATATATCAACATGGCTTATGTTTAAATTATGGTATTCGATCTTAAAATAGAGTATAAAGGAGTGAATACAATATGCGGGAGAATAAACATAGACAGGGGAATGACGTGCAAGTAATGCAAACAAATGGATCAGACCAAATATCTATCCGTATGATGGATTGTCATGGAGGCGAGTTCTAATGTCCACAAAAAAATTTTTACTGAAACGCCCTACTATTGCGCCTGAAGAAATCGATACCAAAGATGCCAAAAAAGTACTGGATTTTCTAAACACTGTCAAGACGTCCAAAGAGATTGCAGATACCATTGAGTTTCCATCTGAAACTGATGTTGGTATCAAAGTTGCTGACAACATTCTTGAGAACAGATCCAAACTTGGGAAGTTTAGTGACCTTAAAGAGATTATGGATATACCATATATAGGTCCTGAGAGATTCACAGATATCGTATCAATTCTCGCAGGCACAGTTGATGTTGGTGAACCGGAGCGGATCAATTTTAAATACATGATTGCAATGAATCCGAACTATTTTGGCAATCTCAAGCTAAGTCCTTTTGAACCTGTAAAGCCCATGCACAATAATACCAGTTTTGAAGAACTTATGTGTATAGGATTCAATCCACAGTTCGACAGGCTTGAAGCTGTAGTTCATGTCAAAAAATCATCCGGATACGGTGGTAATATATGTTCAGACGGTTCAAAGGAATTTATACGGTTCTATGTAGACTGGAACAATACAAATGATTGGGAAGATGTCGGGATGCTCAGTTTCACTGCTTACAATATATCTAGCACGAGTAAACTTGAGTATGATCTGAGTATAATACTTGATGCCAAGAAAAAATGGTGCAAATTCGAAAATATACCAAAAGTACGTGCAATCCTTTCCTGGCACACACCTCCACCTCCTGACACGCCTGATTACACACCTGTATGGGGTAATTCAGTTGATGCGCGTATACAAATAGACGCACTCAAACTATTATTCATAAAAGAAATTGCCAAGATGCCAGATGTAAGTATTCCTTCTGAAATGCTGGAACTACTTGATCTTGAAAAGAAAGTTGACATGAAAGTACCTGAGAAACTCACTGTTCCCGAACTCAGTCAATTATATAAGAATGTGGATAAAAAAGTACCTCCGCATAGGTTCGGATTTCCCCAGATACATAAGCTCATGGGGAAAAGTGGATTGCTTCCGGATAAGACGGCTATAGCAGATGTGAAAGTGAGTGTTGCAAAAAGTCCGCTTTTAGAGCTTGGATTCGATCCGGGTGATATACCATCTATAGTCGATGAACTTATCCCACTGCCTTTTGGTGATACGACATTCGAAGAGCTGAAGTGCATCGGACTGAACACGAACCAGGATGTGCTTGCCGGTGTTATAGAGCTCAAAAAACCAAACGGCTATTCAGGTAACCTGTGTTCTGCAGGTAGCAACGAATATGTGGCTTTCTGGGCAGACTGGGGTGATGGCGCAGGCTGGACATATGCAGGAATGACATCTGTGAATGTTCATGATATAAGCACTATACCCGACGAAGATCTGCAGTATTCCGTATTCCTTCCCATAAACCTTAATGGCCGCCGCCAGCCCTGTACTGATGGACCGAAATTAGTGAAGATCAGGGCCATACTGTCATGGGGTGTTGCACCACCGGCATGGAATCCCAACTATATGCCCAGATGGGGAAACCGCAGGGAGACAGTGGTACATATACTACCCGGACCTGCTATTGCGGAAGGTGAGCATATACCCTATATCTCGGTTGTAGGAAACATGGGCATCGATGACATAGATAATTCCAATGGTCTTGCCACTGGTACAGGTGTCATTGCCGCGTTCACTGCAAATGATAGTCCATTTGGTGGAGTAGTTACAATCTGTGGACATATTGCATTCCCACCAGATACTTTTGTCAGTGGTAGTGCAGGTCCTTCTAAATTGCAATATAAGGTTTTTGTGCGTCGCAGCCAGCCGGGTGAACCATGGCAACAGTTGAACAATTCGTTTAATATCAAACTTGTTAATCAGGTTGGTTCTACGTTCTATGGGCCGTACAACCATAAGCAGAAGATCGATTCAAATGGTTATTATACCTATATGGAAGATCTGTATGGTAACGAGAGGCGCTTTGTAGAAGGCTTTGTGCTTGCAAAGTGGGTAACCAGCGCTTCAATGAACGGAATATGGGAAATACGCATGGAAGCATTCGATCCCCTCACGTCAATTATTTACCAGGCTTTGAATTCTGATGGTACACCACAGGTAATCAAAGCATGCCTGGATAACGTCTGGCCTGTTCCTGGGATCGATATTACGGAATACACCAGCAACGGCGTATCCACTCCAGCCATGGAATGCGATTCGTTCCGCAAAGGCGATATCCTGCATGGAAAATACAGCGTGCTGGATGATCATTTCGGCGCCCTTACGGTATGGGTTGAACCAACATCTCCGGCAAACGGTGGTAAATTGTGCATAAAACCAGGTAGTTCGTTATGCACTGCGGGTTCGACATGGGATACACCCCCTATCGTATCACGCTCATATCCGGTTGTACCTACTGGCGGGGAAAAGGGAGTATGGTCCCTTGATACTGATGATATGGATCCATGTGGTTACATTATCAAGGTGCGCGGACATGATAGGACCATCATAAATAGTGGAAAGATCGGGCATTATAGCGGCAAGTCGGTTGGATTTTGCTTACTTAAACCGAAGTAAGTAATTGCTGCCCGAAAGGAAATATGAAATGCTTGAGCGGTATAAAAGGAAACTTTCCAGTACCGTTTGAAAACAGGGAGGGGCGAGTGTTCGCCTCTTCCAAATCTTCAAGTCAAAGATAGATAGATAAAATCAATAAAAGCTGAATGAATTATTCGTATTATTCAGGTTAATTTATCAATTTATATATATGGAATATTAAAATATAGTAATATTCTTACTAATAAGTTAAAAAGTAGAATTAACGTTGATAGGTGGGTTAGTATTATGTATAAGCCAAGTAGTAAACAAAAAATTGCATTAGATAAACTTCGAATGATCGATCCGAATTTTCAAATAAAATGGAACGAGAAAAATGGTGTTCCGATGCAGATGCGTGGAAAACTTTCAGAATCCATGCCAGGAGATCCTGAGCTTATTAGTATGGAATTCCTAACTATACACAAAAACCTGTTTAAAATTGAAACACCGGAAGAAGAATTACAACTTAAAGACATTGGTACCGATGTAAATGGAAACAGGCATGTACGTTTCCAGCAAAAATACAGGTCAATACCTGTTTTTGGCAGGGAGACAATAGTACATATTAATTATGACAATACTGTTAAAGGTGTTAATGGTAAGTTTGCACCAAGTATCGACCTTCCTGAAAAACCGGAGGTTTCGGCTGAAAATGCTAAAAATACGATACTCAACCACGACCCGAATAACAGGGAACGAACTGATGATGCACCCAGACTTCTGGTATTGATCCATGAGGATAAGCCATACCTTACCTGGCATATGACAGTGAATGGTGTTGACAAGGCCTTAGACGGCAGTGAGACACCAGCCAGATGGGAATACTTTGTGAATGCTCTAACAGGAAAAGTTACCTGGCGCTACAACAATGAGCAGACGCATACCCGCACCACTGGTACAGGTACAGGTAAATATTCAGGTAATGTGACAATTAACACAGTCCGTAATCACATTTCTAACAAATATGAACTTGAAGATCAATGGCTGCCAACTAATGCACGAATCATAACTCATGATGCAAATAACGGTTTGCCTCCAGCACCAACATCACAAGACAGCAATAACAACTGGTCGGCATCTAATCAGGGTGCTGAGGTCGATTGTCACCTGTACACACGTATATTTTATGATTACTTCCTGCTCGTACACGGGCGTGACAGTTATGATGATGCCGGGGCTGACATGAATATATATGCCCATTGTAATATAAACTGGAACAATGCAAGCTGGAACGGAAGCTATGTTAAAATCGGTGATGGTGATGGTACCAACAACGACGCACTTTGCACACTTGATATTGTAGCGCACGAATGGACACATGCAGTCACAGAACATACGGCAGGGCTTATCTATTATGGTGAGTCGGGAGCTCTTAATGAATCATTTTCTGATGTTTTTGCAGCTTTGATAGATGGCGACTGGCTACAGGGAGAGGACTGCTGGCTCAAGGCGACAGCACCCGCAGGCCGCAATCTGGCAGATCCCACTAACGGTGGGCAGTATGATCCGGCAAACCCTATTAGTAGCGTGCTTGATGGTCACCAGCCAGACCATATGAATGATAAATATACAGGTGGGTCAGATTACGGTGGCGTTCATATAAACAATAGTATCATGAACAAGGCAGCACACCTTATTGCAACAGGAGGCACTCATCGAGGTGTTACAATATGTACAGATCTGGGACGTGATGTGCTGGGAAGACTATACTACCATGCACTTACCCAATATTTAATTTCAAGTTCAGATTTTTCCGATATGCGAGAAGCTGTTCTTGACTCGCT
>JBQVLY010000034.1:0-13080 GCA_052361065.1 Methanosarcinaceae archaeon
CTTGTGCTGTGATCCTTTAGATGGAGTTTAAGAAGGTTCTTACTTTTGAAACAACATAGTGATAAAGATGTAATTGTATTAATCTGAGCATCAATCCGGGGTCGTGTGACGACTGAATCCACACCCTTCAACGCCCCTCCCCCGCATACCTCTCAGCCAACAACGCCCTCGTCAACCGAAACTGCACCCTATGCTTATCCCACCCATACTTATCCCCCAAAAACCTGACAAGCCTCTTCTTGGAAGCTCCCTTTAACCCATTCGCCTCCATAATCTCATTCACAAAAGCCTTCTCCTGTTCCTTATCAACCATAGCCACTTAAACCGCCTCCGTAGAAACCATAGTGATCCATCCGGTAGCAACAGGTAATTTCCTGGCAGTAAGGATTAGCCCATCAGGCATATCCTCCACTCTGTAACGCATATTCACAGTACCATTGTCAGAACTAAGGGCGATCATGCCGCCTTTTTGAAGGCCCAGTTTCTTAACCATATTCATATTGACCAGGACAAAATCATTATCATCGGGCTGGTCAAACCACATGAACGGATTGTATAAATATATCAGGTTACCCTTTTTTCCCTCCACAGGCCCGATATCAAGGACAGTACATACAAGTTCCCTGTATTTTGGCTTTGTATACTTTTGGACTATACTTTCAAGCACTTTATTATGCAGGTTCTGGTAATCCATAGCCATCCCCCCTAAGTCCTGGTTTAAAGCTGACAGGGCATCGATCCCTACTGTCCCTGATGAGATATCATCATGGCCATGGATATAACCATGGATATGGCCATAGATATGCCTGTTATTCTGCAACATTCCTTCCACATTCATAAAACTGCCAGCCTTGGCATACTGAGGTTCGGTTGCAATCACCACATTAGCAATACGATTTACAGGACTATCCCTGGAAGTAATAACTATCAGGTTATCCAGTTTCTTTAAGCTCGCAGCCGCAGCATCGCTATCAGGCATGAGTTCAATAAAATCACTATCAAGAGTAAACAGTGTCTTGATACTGCCATTATTGATACCATCCATTATCTCAGAGATCCCTACCTGTCCGGCGCCTTTGCACAGCAGGTCAGCACCAGCAGCATTCACAAAAGGTTTCATAAACAGGATCTTAGCCTGGGTCTTAAGTGCCAGGTTCAACATCCGCTTAACCCATCCTGTATCAGAATTCGGATGCACATCCGCAATAATAACAGACTCGCTATTAAGACCCAGTTCACTCTCGTACAGGTCCGGATCAATATATATATTCTCATCTGCAAGATGCAGGTCTTTCCAGCCCACAGACACAACAGATGCCCCCCTCCTTTTAGCAGCCAGTATCCGCCTGACCAGCAAAGGATACTGGATATAAGGGTCAATGAACAGGGCTATCCTGCTCGCATTCTCAATATCATTGAATGTAACACCCACACCAACAGTCGGATGGCATTCCGATGGAATATCCAAATACACGCTCATTCCGGTATTAACCACAATCCCCAGCCTCTCAGCGACCTTGCTAAAAGCCATGGATTCCTCATTTGTCGTATTCCCGACACCAAGCATAGTAACGCTGGCACCCACACCCGCAACCTTTAGCATATCAGAAGCAGCTTTTACCGCCGTTTCGATACTAACATCCTCCCCGTCCACCATACTAGCCGGATTAGAATAATGGTATGGCAGTTTCATCCCGAACCTGCATAACTTACCCAGATTCGCAGAACTGCTCTTCATAAAATCAACAGCAAGCTTACCATCCTCACTCTCCCGGATATATAGACCACAGCCCATATTACATCCAGGGCACACAGTCTGGTAAATATTCTCTTTCATTGCAACATCACCTCGAAGAACGGAGGAGTATCATCAACATTCATCCCGGGCTGGTAGTTCCGCCTGCGCTGGGCGGGAATCGAAAACCTGCTTTGCAGAAGGGTAATCGGAATATCAGACGGACACACATCACTACACTGCCCGCATGCAATACAACTATCAGACAAATGCAAAAGCCGAATCATATGATACATGCTCATCCTGTAATTATTAACAATGGAATGAAACATAGTACACTTGGAATCCTCACCGCATGCACAAACCGGACATACTTCCTTGCAAGCCCCGCAATTGATACAATCTGCCATCTGTTCCATATAATACTGCAATTTCTCATCATCCGGTATCTCAGGGAATATCTCCTTTTCCAAAGAACTGCCAAGATCTACCATGACATTGTTGATCTTCTCCCGGATTGCAATTGCCTTCTCGCTGGCTGGTTGTACTTCTATCCGCCCCGCCTCAATAGCGTTCTCAAGAAGTTTAACACCCTTCTCATTCATCACCTGGCAAAACGTTGCACTGCCAGCCATATCCCCGATCACGCCCCAGTTACCACACGCAAGATCAGCATTCACAGGAATCTTAAGCGTACAGAAACGGCAACTCTCGCGCCTTCCAAATCCGGCTTCTTCCAGTTCATCAATGGCTATAGCCTTCTCTTCACCATTCTTAGTCTTAAATATCAACTTACCCTTTTCGATATCCTCACCGATCACATCTTCAGGCTCAATATCATACATCTCAACAAGCATCTTTTTGGTAGTCACCGGATGCATACTTCCACCACAGTTGAGTCCCACGATGTAAGTATTATCAAGATTTATCATTTCACGCTTACCCTGTTCAATAACAGCCTGTACATCACATGGTTTTGCAGGCATTGCCACCTTGCGACCCACGGCATACTTAGCAAGATTTACAGGTACCGAATGCAAACTGCCTGTAGATGCTAAAACCTCATCCACATCATCAGTTACAATCGGCACAGCTTCAAACTCGTTAATATGCTTCATCACCAAAACGTTCTCAACCAGTCTCTTCTCAAGGGCTGATGCAAGTATAGCAGTCACCAGGCCACCGGACGCACCGCGCTTGCGTATATTCTCATCAGTGGCATAGCCTACAAGCATATCTCCAACTTTAACCTTAACCTTAACCTTAACCTTAACCATTTATCTCACCCCTGCAGGCTTAAGAGGACTTGGTCCCAGTTCCTTCACCTTCGCCGTAACATCTTTAATAAAATTGGCAAACTTTTCACCCTCACTGGCAGATATCCAGTTCAGGTGCAACCTCTCAGGCTCAAGGCCCAATTGTTGTAACATTTCCTCTAAAAACCCGAATCTTACCTGGGTCTTTTCATTACCATTCACATAATGGCAATCCCCTATGTGACATCCTGTAACAAGCACCGCATCCGCACCTTCAAGAAAAGCATTGAACACATGCAAGGGATCTATCCTTCCCGAACACATAACCCTGATAACCCTTGTAGATGCAGGCTGCTGGAACCTTCCCATTCCTGCCGTATCCGCACCGCCATAACTACACCAATTGCAGCAGAATGCCACGATCTTCGGAGTCCATTCCTGTTCTGTCATCATCATACCTCCCCATAAGCAAACACATTCTGAACCTGTGCCAGCAGCTGTTCATTCTTGAAATGACTCTGCTGCAACGCACCTGTGGGACAGGCTGCCATACAGGTACCACAACCCTTGCAAAGAGCTGAAATGATCTTCAACTTATAATTCTCAAGTGATAATGCCTGGAAAGGACACATAGGTACGCAAACACCGCAGCCCACACAGGTATCCTCATCCACCTTAGCAGTAATACCCTCAGTCAGTGCCTTACCCTGTGCCAAAAATCGTGTCGCACGGGCTGCACATGCACTGCCCTGTGAAATTGAATATGGAATATCCTTTGGTCCCTGGGTCATGCCACCGATAAAAATGCCGTCAAGTGTAGTATCAACCGGTTTCAGTTTCGGATGGGCTTCCATCATAAACCCGTCCGCAGCCCGGCTAACCTTCAGTATCTGCCGTATCTTTTCAGTACTCTCCGGTGACACCGCGCCCACACTTAAAACCATCAGGTCAAGTTCCAGGTTTACTATCTCATTGGTCAGGGTATCCTCTATTCTGGCAATGATATTATGATTTTCATTTTCGGTAACCTCTGCCGGTCTTCCCCTGATGAACTTAATACCCAGATCCCTTGCCCTGTTATAGAACTCCTCATACATCCTGAAAGGAGTTCGCATGTCCATATACATAATGTATACTTCTGTTTCAGGATATTTTTCCCTGAGCAACTGGCCATTCTTAAGGGAAGCCATGCAACAGAAACTGGAACAGTATATATTAGAGTGCTTGTCCCGGCTTCCAACACACTGAACAAATCCTATCCGTTTGGGTGGCTTAACATCGCTTGGTCGCACTACTTTACCCATAGTCGGTCCGCTGGCATTAATAAGCCTCTCAAACTCCATAGTAGTGATCACATTATCATACAAACCGAACCCGAATTCATTCTTCGGTTCAGGATCGTACACATCATAACCCACAGACACCACAATAACACCCACATCAAGTTCAGAGAAGGTTTCCTTCTGATCCATATCAATAGCACCGCGCTCACATGCCTTGATGCACGCACCACAATCAATACAAATAGACTTATCCACCAGTGCCCGCAATGGCACTGCCTGTGGGAACGGTGTATAAATAGCCTTTCTGGTACCGATCCCTTCATTAAACTCGGTATATGGCACTTCAACAGGGCACTTTTCCGTGCACAGTCCGCAGCCGGTACACTCATCAATATTGATATACCGTGGCTTATGCTTCACCTTTACCTTGAAATTACCAACATAACCATCCACTTCCTCCACTTCGGAGTAACTCAGAATTTCGATATTCTTATTCCTTGCAACTTCCACCATCTTAGGACCAAGAATACAGATACTGCAATCATTGGTCGGAAACGTCTTATCAAGCTGGGCCATCTTGCCCCCGATGGATGGTCCCTGTTCTATCAGGTATACCTTATGTCCCATATCAGCAATATCCAGTGCAGCCTGCATACCAGTAACACCGGCACCAATAACAAGAGCTGCATCCGTCACCGGTACTTCACTTGATTCCAGTGGTTCAAGCAGCGCAGCCCTTGCCACGCCCATGCGTACCAATTCCTTTGCCTTTTTTGTGGCATCTTCCTTCTCCCACATGTGTATCCAACTGCAATGTTCCCTGATGTTCACGAACTCGAACAGGTACGGGTTCAATCCTGCCTCTTCCACACATGCCCTGAAAATAGGTTCATGGGTCTTTGGCGTACATGATGCTACAAGCACACGGTTTAAGTCCAGGTCTTTGATAGCCTTTTTAATCTCTGCCTGTCCGGCATCACTGCATGTATATTTATTAACTACAGCTGTTGTGACATGTGGCATTGTGGATATGTAATCTGCCACTGCATGACAGTCAACCGTACCCGCAATATTCACACCACATTCGCAGATAAAAGCCCCGATCCTGATTTCTTCTTCCTGCTTATTTTCAGTTATTGTATCTTTTCGGATCATATCAATCACTCCCCTGTTTGTGTTTTAACGGACTGGGCCCAAGTGCCTTTATCTGTTCCACAAAATCAATTATAGTCTCCTGGAATTTTTTGCCTTCTGCTGCAGAGACCCATTCAAGACGAAGCCTGCCGCCAAGACCCAGGTGTTCCAGTGCATCTATCATTTCCTTCATCCTGATATCAGTGTGCTCATTGCCCTCAATATAATGGCAATCACCTATATGGCATCCGGTAACTAAAACGCCGTCGGCACCTTCTTTAAATGCTTCTAAGATAAAAGTAGGCTGGATCCTGCTGCTACACATCACACGCACGATCCTGTTGTTTACAGGGTACTGGAGGCGGGATACACCTGCTAAGTCAGCACCTGCATAACTACACCAGTTACAGCAAAACGTCAGTATATCCGGTTCAAAGTCTAAATTTGAATTTGAATCTGAATCTATCATTTATAATCCCTCCCCGTAAGCCTTGATAACAGCCATTACCTGTGGTGCTGTAAAATGCCTTGAAGTAATAGCCCCTGTCGGACATTCTGCTGCACATGAACCGCAGCCTTTACAAACTGTGGGATTGATCCCGCACTTCTTTGTGGTGTATGTGATCTCCTCGGTCTCCACAACGATCTCCTTAAGTTCAGGGGCTTTGTAGGGACATACCATTGTACAGCGCCCACAGCCTATGCACAATTCCGGATCGACCACAGATACGTTTCCTATGGTCTCAAGATAATCACTTGAAAGGATCGTGCATGCCCTGGATGCTGCAGCAAAAGCCTGGGATATAGCTTCATCCACCAGTTTGGGTGCCTGGGCTGTTCCGCACAGGAATAATCCTTCGGTGGCAAACTCCACTGGCCTGAGTTTAATGTGGGCCTCAAGGAAGAACTTGTTCAAATCCAGAGGCACCTTTAAAAGTGATGCCAGGGTCGCATTGGTATCAGGTGCTACCATAGGCGCACTCAATACCAGCAGGTCATAATCAATATCGAAATCCATATCCAGCAGGCTATCGAACAGTTTAATTGATCTCTCACCTACTTCAGGTTCCCTGTCCTCGGTATAGCGCATGAACACTACACCAAGTTCCCTTGCCCGGGTGTACAGGTCTTCCCAGCGTCCGAATGTCCTTATGTCCCTGTACAATATGTACACGTTGCGCCCGGAAGTGTCCTCTTTTAGCCTGATAGCGTTCTTAATAGCAACAGTACAGCAGGCTCTTGAACAGTATGGTCGCTCATCATTGCGCCCACCGGCACATTGTATGAACACTACGTTCTTAGCACTTATGCCCTCATTTATTCCTTTATCCATCATCTGTTCCAGTTTGCCCTGGGTTATTATATTGGGATATTTGCCGTATGAGAAATAACCATCAGGCACCAGTTCATTGGCGCCTGTGGCAATGATCATAACACCACACCGGATCTCCTCATCAACATTAGTTCCCCTGATATGGGCAGTGAAATTACCCATGGAACCTTCAAGTTCTACAAGTTCGGCATCTTTTAGCACTGTAATATTGTCATGGGATTCGACACGCCCGATTATCGGATCCAGAACTTCATTCGTACTGCGCCCGTCCTGAATTCGGGAATATGTCTTAAGCAATCCACCAAGTTCTGGCGTTTTCTCTATCAGGGTTACATGGAATCCTTTATCAGCAACATCAAGGGCTGCATTCATTCCTGCAATTCCGCCTCCGATTACCAGGCCTGAATTGTTGAACTCAACTTTTTCCTTGTACAATGGCTGTAGCAGGTTTGCCCTGGATATACTCATCCGAACTATGTCCTTTGCTTTTCCGGTAGCCTTTTCTTTTTCGTTCCGGTGCACCCAGCTGCAGTGTTCCCTGATGTTTGCCAGTTCGAACATGTATGGATTCAAACCTGCTTCCATAAGGGTCTCCCGAAACAGGGGTTCATGCGTCCTGGGTGTACATGATGCCACCACCACACGATTCAGGTTGTGTTCCCTGATCATATCAGCAATGCCTGCTAAACTGTCGCTGCTGCACGCATATACTGCTTCTTTAGCAAAGGCAACACCAGGCAAATATTTAGCATACTCCACAACATCCGGAACATCCACGACATTGCCGATATTGATACCACAGCGGCATATCACCACCCCGATCCTGACCTCATCTCCAATATTCCTTTCCGGTGGGTATTTCTTCCCGGTAACAAGGCTCCCTCTTTTGCTTGAAAGCAGCGATGATGCCTTACTGGCAGCACCGCTGGCATCAGCAACGGTATCAGGAATATCCTTTGGAGCCTGCATAGCACCGCTGACAAATATGCCAGAGCGGCTTGTTTCGACCGGACTGTCTATTTTTGTCCTGACAAAGCCTAAGTCATCCATTTCCACACCAGCAATATTAGCCAGTTGCTTACTGCTTTTTGATGGGGTCAGGCCTATGGAGAGTACGACCATATCGAATTCTTCCTGCCGGATCCCATTGCCATTTTCAATCTCATACTTTAACGATAGTTTATTGGTCAGCGGATCAACTTCCACACCGGAAGGCCGGCTGTTTATGAACCTGACACCTGTTTTTTTCCTGGCTTTTTGGTAGAATTCCTCAAAACCCTTGCCAAAGGCACGTACATCGATATTGAATATGGTAGTCTCAAGTTTTGGATCGTGCTCCATTGCCACCATTGCCTCTTTTGTGGCATACATGCAGCACACACTGCTACAGTTGCGGTGCCCGATCTCAGGACTGCGGGAACCAATGCACTGTATCCATGCAATTCTTTTCGGATGCGTACCGTCTGAAAGGGTTACATGACCTTCAAAGGGGCCTGAAGAACTCAACTGCCGCTCAAACTGCAACGACGTAATTACATCAGGATGATCTGGTCGATATTGTTCCAGTTTTGTTGCATCAAAAGGTTCGAACCCTGTGCTGAGTATGATACTTCCGACATTGATCTCAATTTCCTTGTCCTTATCATCATAGTTTATAGCATCGTTTTCACAAACACTGGCACAGTTACCGCATTTACTCCTGGTCAGGTACAGGCAATGTTTGGAATCAATGGTGTATACCCTTGGCACTGCCTGGGGAAATGCCAGGTATATGGCTTTGCGCTTGTTTTCGCCTTCGTTATATTCATCCGGCAATTTTACCGGACATTTTGAAACACATAACCCACATGCAGTACATTTATTCGGGTCCACGAATGTCGCTTTTTTCTTCACCCTTACCGTGAAATCCCCAGCTTCTCCTTTTATATCGGTTATCTCACTATATGTAAGCAGTTCAATGTTAGGGTGGCGTGCTACTTCGGCGAGTTTTGGGGACAGGGTACACATAGAACAATCCATTGTAGGGAAAGTCTTGTCCAGCTGTGCCATTTTGCCGCCTATGGACGTGCTGCTTTCGATCAGGTATACCTTAAGCCCGCTATTTGCAAGGTCAATGGTACTCTGTATGCCAGCCACACCACCACCGGCTACGGCTACGGCACCTACCAGTTTACTCATTTCGTACACCTCCGATCCTTTCGATAAATTTGCTATTGTCCACAAAATTCATGTCGATACCCAGTTCCTCTGGCGTAAAGCCCATTGCAAGCCCTAAAAGTTGTGAATAATGCAATACAGGCATGCCATATTCTTTATCTGATTTTTTCTTGATCTCGGTCTGCCCGACATCCAGTTGCAAATGACAGAACGGGCATGCATCTATAATGCAGTCTGCACCTGCTGCGATTACATGTTCAAGTTTGTCGGATACCATATGTAATGTGGTATCAAGCACTGCTGTCCTGGCACCACCGCCTGCACCACAACATGCCATCTTATCCTCATAATCCACTGATTTAGCACCTGTGGCTTCCACCAGTTTATCAAAGAATGTAGGATTTTCAGCACTTCCAAGCTGTCTCTCCTTTGTTGGTTTAACCAGGTGGCAGCCATAGTGTACTGCGACTTTGAGTTCAAGAGGATTAGTTATCGCCTGTTTGATCTTTTCGACACCTACTTCCTGGAATAAATATTCGATAATGTGCCGTACATCCTGTGTGCCCATAAACTCATGCCCGATCTTGGAAAGCATCTTATTGACATCTTCTTTCAGGGCAGCATCTTCTTTTAACATCAGGTTGGCATCGACCAGTGAGCCGAAACACCCGTTGCAGATGGTTAAAATATCATCTCCCATTTCCTCTGATAATGTGATATTCCTGGATGCCATTGACAGCCATGTGGTCCTGTCGAAAGATTTGAACACACCAGGAGCAGGACAGCAGGAAGCGCCTTTCAGGTCTTCCAGTTCCACGCCCAACTTTTCCATTACCTTTCTGGTTGAGGCTTCAATACCAGGATAACGGTTCGGGGCAATACAGCCAAGGAAAAATGATAATTTCCTCATATCTTTTCCTCCTTTTTGGCTATGATAGTATCAAACCCTGCAATGTGCAGCAATTTCTTAACTTCATTTAGTGCATCAGGAAACCTGTGCACAGTTGGCGGAACCTCGTCTAATCCAAGTTTCCTGCGTTTTTCTTTTGTATCATCATTGATAGGTACTGCATGTCCTGAATTGATAACCATCTGCCCAACTTTCTTGTGTGCCGGCAGCATGATGCCATTGTGAACCGCAATAGTGCGGATCTTTAGCAGTGCATCTACATTTGGCACTCCCTGTGGGCATCGCTCCTGGCACTTGTAACATGTTGTGCAATACCAGAGATACGGACTATTTAAAAGTTCATTTTTCATGCCAAGATTTGCCATGCGCAGGAATTTACGGATGTTGAATTCGGGTTCCTGTTCGCTCATGGGGCAACCGGATGAACATCCGGTACAATTGAAACACAGGGTTATCTTTTCAACACCTGATTGTTCGAAAATTTCTTCCCTGAACTCCGGAGAAAGATTAGATGTTTTAATAGTATCACTCATTGATCCTGCCTCCTTTTTGCCCGGCAAGGAACACTGTCAGGTCCATTATTTCATATTCATAGTTCTCAACCGACTCCTGTTCGGTTTTCATGCATGTCAGGTGTGCCAGGCATTTGGGACAGGTTGTGATCAATACATCGGCTCCGGTGTTTTTTGCTTCATCAAGTTTTGCTTTTCGCAGTGCTTTACTCCTGTCATTACAGTTTAACATCGAACTGACACCACAGCACCAGGCATCCTTTTTGTTATGTTTCATCTCAGTGATCTTAGCACCGCTGTTGGTCAGGGCATTCCTTGGTGCATCGTATTCACCCATGTGACGACCCAGGCGACATGCGTCATGATATGTAACATTTATGTCAGGATCAGTTCCAGTGCCAATATTAGTATTAGTATCAGTATCAGTATCAGTGCCAGTACCAATATTGAAATTGGCATCCTTTAGAAGTTGACTGATATGTACGACTTTTACAGGCAGGTCGTAATCCTGACTGAGTGTCCGGTAACATTCCGCACAGGAAGTAACAAGGGTCTCGATGCCACTTTCTTCAATAAGTTTTGTATTTTGTTCTTTTAGTTTTTCAAATGTGGTTTTATCTCCCTGCCATAACTGGTCATGACCGCAACATTTTATTTGGAGTAGCCCGGGATCAAGTCCTATATCGCTGAGCAGTTCCATGGATGAATCCGCAATCGCCCTGAAGTCTACATCCACGTTAAAGAACATATCGTGAAAATCAAGACATCCCGGATAATAGCCAACCTTTGATCTTTTGTTTCCTGTCTCTTTGAGGCTGGTTCTGCTACTGCCAAGGTTTGCCATCATGTCAGCTAATATGGTAAACACTCCCTCATGAGCAATTTTTGCGGTGGTGGTGCCTTCAGCGCCAATACCAGTGCCTACACCATGTTTATTTGCCCGTTTTTCCCTTACATATTCAGGATAATCAACACCCTGCGGACATTCGTCATAACAAAGGTTACAGGTTAAACAGTTCCAGATATCATCCGAATCGATTCCATAAACATTTGACTGGTAAATAGTGGTTCTGGGAGAGGTTTTTATGACTCTTCTAACAGGACAGATGGCTGTACACTTTCCACATTGATAACAAAGTTGAATATTTGATGACATATTACTCCCATATGATTATGGATATGGATATGGTTATAATTATAATCATAATTATGTACAATTATAGTTTAACAAACAATCGCATTAATGCTTCAATACCCTTATTTTATTTGTTGTGGATAGAATATAGTTTTTGTGTTAATGACTAACACTTTTACGATGGCGTCATTTTAGGTCTGTGAAAATCAATCCTCTGCAGATGATGTGTTCTACTGCTACCAACTACCTGCATTACTACGTGGAATTAATTATCATTGTTATGTTGATAATATCCGAAAATCCTTATATTACATTTTAGACTAATCAGGTATCAGTGACCGAATGGGAACCTCCGTGCAAAAATGCATCTGATTTCCATCAAGATCATCATGATATAAATGAATATTTAGAATGAGGTGAAGATTATCACAGAAAAAAAGCCAATCAAGATTGCAGTGATCAGGTGTGATATAGTATCAGAGGTCTGTCCGGGTACCGGGTGTTTTATGGCATTCAATAAACGGAATATGTATTTTAAAGATTATGATGAAAATGCGGAGATAATAGCCTTTTTTACATGCGGAGGTTGTTCAGGGCGACGAGTCTATCGTTTGATAAGATCAATAAAAAAAATCGATGTTGATGTGGTTCATTTGAGTTCATGCATGCAGATGAAGGATTACCAGATATGTCCGAATATCGATTCGATCAGAAAAGCAATAACTGATGCTGGAATAAAGATTATTGAAGGTACACATCACTAAAGGGAGATGAGATGAATGGTAAAACGTATGATCGTACATATAGATGAGGATAAATGTACTGGCTGTGGAAAGTGTGTATCCCCTTGCGCCGAAGGCGCTATCCGGATAATTGATGGCAAGGCAAAGGTCGTATCAGAAGAGCTTTGTGACGGTATGGGATTTTGTATAGGAATATGCCCGGAAGGTGCAATTACTATTGAAGAACGACAAACTGTCGAATTCAATGTCGAAAAAGCGGAGGCACATCAAAAGACCACGGACATTTCAATCAAGTGCTTTAGTTGTGGGGAGGGTGAGGATACAAGGTATCTTCTTGCGATGCGGCATAAAATGGAAAGTCTCTGGGTCTGCACGCGCTGTCTTCCAACACTAATACATGGGTGATGAATTCGATGGATATCACGATCGAATTGACCGCGCCGGTTGATAATATATGTGATTATACATTCGATTTCCACTGGCAGAATAATCATCTTGACCCGATGTCAATTGTTCCTGACCAGTCAGGTACACAGTTTACCTACTCCGATCTAGTGGATGCCCTTAAGGGTGGGGCGGACATTTACATAAAAGGCGATGTAGGCGCACGGTTTGCCTATAGTCTTGGTGTTGACCTGAAACATTCCGGCGGAAGCGGTAATCCTGGATATGCAGGACGTGTGTTCGTTTGTGGAAATGTTGGTGAAGAAGCGGGCATGGGTATGGTGGCAGGGACGCTGTATATAAGTGGAGATGTGGTAGAGCCCCTGGGTAACATTATTGAGGTTGTGTCTGATATGCAGGGATACAGAAAGTTTCGTTCGATTACTGATATAATTTGCAACGGTTTTGGTGCTGATACGCTTGTTTTAAATGCATTTA
>JBQVLY010000035.1:0-13026 GCA_052361065.1 Methanosarcinaceae archaeon
ATAAGCCAAATCAACGACGAGCGACAGTATAGTTTTAGACAGCTGGGACATAAACAAAATCATAAAGCGGGAATTGCCGATGCTAAAGCGGCTTTCAATCTCAAGGCAGGGTTAATTACCCTTATATTTGAAGCGGATACGTCCATTAGAACGGCACATTGTCATCTACGAACCCTGTTCCTGATAAATATAATTACAAAACCACTCACTGTCACAAATACCACTACCGGAAGAGCATATCCGATAAACACGATCAAACCATTAACAGTAGAAATGAAACCATTCACCGAATTTAACAGTGCATCCCGCAGGCCCCATGAATGTGCAATAGGTCTTGGCTCACTCACATGCACATTAATAGTCGAAAGACCAACTTGATCATTCAGGTAATTCAACCTGCCGGTCAGGCTCTCGATATCCCCCCGGATTCTTCCAAGTTCCCGCTCAACATCCAGCACTTCATCCACAGTTGTCGTCATATTCAATATCTCCAAAAGACGTAACTCATGTCTTTCAAGATTCTCAAGACGGGCACTAAGATCAATAAACTCCTCTGTAACATCCCTGCCGCTTATACTCTTTGATGTAACAGAACCAAGCGTCCCGATCTTATCCATAACAGAAGTAAAACCAGACTGCGGAATCCTTATCGTAACATAACCCGCTTTTCCAGTACTCTCGCCATAGTTATTATTATACAACGATGAACGCGAAACAAAACCGCCAGCATTCTGTGTGATATTAATGATCTCATCTAATATATCAGAAGCATCATCCACCTCTAAAGACAGATCAGCAGTTGTAATCACCTTTCTAAATACCGACTCCCCTACATCTTTTACTTCACCAACATCTCTAACTTCTCCATCCTTTTCAACCTCTTCAACCATTGCATTTAACTCATCTGTAGTTCCACCTTTGTATTGAGGTACGCTTTGACCGCCGCTCTTAAAAGCAAAACCATAATCAACATCATTATATCCGACAGATGGTGCAACCAGTCTTGAATTATCACCACCCAAACAACCAGATGCCATAATTCCAAACACTACCAGAATTAAAACAGAAACACCATACATTCCCCTCATATTCGCACACTCCATTGTTTTATCAGATCCATTCAATCAAATAACATATGGTAATACTCAACGAACATATAATATATTTTGGTAAACTTCGAATCTATTCGAACTTAACCTTCTCATTACCGTGATCCTTTACCCGGATCCAGATATTATCCAAAAACTCATGTGCATGGTTTGCAAATTCCAGAATCTCATCCCTGTCAAAAGGCAGCACATCACGCATACTCTTACGCATAGCATTTTCAGGAAGACCTTGCTGGATAACATAAGGAACATCTGTCTTATTTACATGTCTTTTAACCCATCTGGCGATCATGGAAACATCATCAGCACTGCCAATTAGACCCCGGATCACAGTAGTCCGTATCTCAAGTTCAACATCACTTGCAGTAACAATATCAACTGTTCTTGTCACCCGCTCCAAAGCCCCCTCCGGCGTACCAACAACGGCATCATATTCACCATATCCAGTAACCTTGCCATAAAGTCCCACATCATCCGGTGGAGCTTTCACATCAATAAACAACTTATCAACCAGTCCCTTTGCAATCGTTTCAGCCGTATGCTCCGGATAAAAACCATTAGTATGAATACCGACAAGCAGACCATTATTTTTAGCAAACCCAGCAAGATGCTTTAGTGCACCCACCTGCATAAAAGGTTCGCCTCCCGAGAACAGGACACTGCTAATAAAAGGCTTTGACTTTATGATATCCTTTTCAATTTCTGCAACATCAATTATATCAGGATCGGATAGGTAATCATAATTATGGCAATAAGGACATCTGAAGGGACAGGCCCTGAAAAAAATAGAGATTGACACCCTGCCGTGCCAATCAACAGTTGAGATAGGAATAGTCATCCCATAATTTACTTTCATACAACTCTCATTTAATGCTTTTACACATTTACGTCATATCGGCTGCACTATATCGCATACGATCTTCCAATTCCTGTTTCTTTGCCGCATTCCAGCCACCCACTGCCTGAATATAGCCAGTAACCCTTGAAAGATGCTCGACATTATTAGAACCGCAGTTTGAACATACATCTTTTAGCCCTGATTCAACATGGTAATCATTCATGCACACAGTCATATCCTTTGTAAATGCAAAGTATCCGACTTGCGTGTTCTTTGCAATATTCATCGCAAATTCCTTCAGGCCCTTTGAATCCGGGTGCCCTTCACCCATCCAGATATGAAGGATATTTCCGCCATCTACTATCGGGAAGAACACATGCTCAATATTTATCCTGTCAATGATCGAAACATTCGCACCAGGGGGAACATGAGTGCCATTTGTATAATATATCGGAAGATCGCGTGTTTCTTTTAACATCCTCTTTGCACCTTCAACATCACCTTTAATGACAGATTCGGCATACCCTGTAAATTCTGCATGTAAAAGATCAGACACTGCAAACCTCTGGCATGTAGTTTCAGCAGGTGTCCTTGCAAGAGCAATCTCAATATCATATTTCTGGCTCAATTCCCGCGCATACATTTCCATTTCGGTCATTGCACGCACTGCGAGCTTGAAAGCATCTCTGGATTCGTGCATTTGTGCACCTGTATGATGCTGTACCAGCTCGTTAAGACCGACAATTCCAATAATATACACAAGGGACTCCATGTCCACAGCAATAGTACCACGCTTGCCTGTTATCGGATCTTTTGGCTGCTGGGTCGCAAACGGCATCCTGCTACTTTTTATGATATTATCCATCCAATATCGTTTGGTCTTGAATACATCAATGGTTTGGTCCATCATGTGTTTAAGTTCTGCAAACAGTCGCTGATCATCTCCTTTTACCCTGTATGCAACCCTCGGACAATTGAGTGAAACAACCTGCCACGCACCCATCGAAAAGTGCATCCCATCCTTGAAATATAACTTATCATCGAAATGTGAATCATCTTCAGCAGTAGCAGAGAACTGGTATGCACAGCACTGGTAACATGAGATACCTTCTCCTGCACCCCTGTATGCCGGTAACTGGTTATCGAAGTATGGTGTTCCGTACTTTGCAGCCAGGTCAAATGACATTGTATATAGTTCGTCATAAGTAGGAATGTCAGGATTTGTACGGTTGAATATCTCATTTTCCTGCATAAAGTCAGGTTCGATCGATATCTCAGGTTTTGGGAAATTGAATGGCTTACCCCAGTAATCACCTTTCATCATGACATTCATAAGAGCCTTGAAACCGAGCCTGACCTCACGCTCAAACTCGCCGTAGGTACGGAGTTCAGCCTGCTCCCCATTCCATATATGTCCCTTATATACTACAGGTTTGTCTTTCCAGAGTTTCGGAACCCCTGGTGATAACTGTACCGAAGAGAAAACAAGCTGGCCGCCGCGCGCAACCATCATCTGGGTCATCTCATAAACGAACATCTGCATAAGCTGCTCGATATCAATATACTCCATTCCCTCAAAGTATGGAGCCATAAAAGTAAGGAAATTATAGAACCCCTGCCCACCCGCAAAATTGGTCTGCGCACTTCCAAGAGCCTTGACCGCATGCAGGACAGCAACTTCTGCCTTAATTGCCGGACCTGCCACACTTGCTTTTGTTCCGGAACCATCAGGCATTAATCCGTAATAAAAGAAATACCGCAAATCCCAGTCCTGACAGAACGCACGGGTCCCGAGATACTCAAGGTCATGAATATGAATATCACCATTCAGGTGAAGATCAGCAAGTTTCGGAGGCAGGAGCAACAGGTACTGTTCCTTTGATATCTTATCCGCTTTCTTCTTGTGGGATGTCTCGGCATTTTCCTGCAGGTTAGCATTATCCTTTGCCTCAAATCCCGTACCCATATCTATCCTGTAAGCATCATATACCGGAGTACCTACACGTGTCGAGATATTGCGCCATTCAACATGTCCGCGCTCAAGAAGCACGATATTAACAATTTCCCGAACAAGCGGACCTGATAGGAATTTTAGGTTCATACCGCGAATTCGCTTTTCTGTTTCTTTTGCAATCTCCTTTGCCTGGTTCCTTGTAATTGCCGGCTTACCGTAAAACTGCTCACTGAGTACAGTTTCCTTTATAAGTTGTTCCACAACCACATTTCGATCCCATTCAACCATGTGCCCATCTGTTGTGCGCACCTTAGGCATGGTAGGTATTGATTGGCCGTCAAGTGTTTTTTGCACAGCATGGTGCCCTGCTAATTGATTATTATCATCTTTACTCATTTTACCCGCTCCTTTTGGTATTTAAAATTGGTTATGATCATAATTGTAATTTTAATATACTACTAAGTGCATCAAGGTTCACATCCGCTCCCTTAAACAGGGCATCATATTCCAAAAACTCGTCACCGATCTGCAAAACCGGAGCTGTCAATGTGAATACCCCATTTACCCGCAACTCTGTCAACGACTCTGATGTGGACATATCTGCTACATCAAAAGATACATTATTTGATTTCAATACCTGTTTCAGTTTTTCGCATTTCGGGCAAGTTTGGGTTGTATATAATATGATTCCAGACATAATTCGCACCTTTCAAGTTAAATAATTGTTTTTAAAACAATAAGCCACAAGAGAAGGAATAGTAGGACATGATTTGACAAAAACATGCCCGGTCGCCATGATTAATAACGTGGAAATAATTCCCCTATTGTAAATTAGATTAAGTAATCCAGAGTTAATAATACTTTTCAATTCCAATTTTGATACCATTTTTATTTGTTTATGATCGGATGTGGTAACAAATGTTGCTTGTGACTTTTTTAGTGTTATCGATTCTGGTAATAAATGCAATATTTCATGCCAGAAAAGGGACACAATATTCCACAACTCCGGAATTTTCGGGGTGCCACTGATTAAAAAAAGGAATTTTTCACTCGATAAACTAAAAGCATTGCTTCCAAACTCGTGTCTGGATGATAAAACCACAAAAGGCATCTATCTACGATTTGATGATGGTAATTGACCTGAAAAGTGTGCCAAATCAGTGCGTCCTGAATTTATTTATGCAAATATCTTTCGTTATGTTTTACAAATAAGCCCCAAACCGTTCCCATGCAACCCCCTCTGCTCTCCTGATAACATCTTTAAGTGGCACACCACACATATTTGCCACCCTCTTGCAATCCTCGAACTCAGCCGAGATATTAAGCAGAGTGCCATGTGTATCCTGCGCAATCTTGACCGCGATCTCAAATTCATGTTCTTTAATCGTTATCTTGACGCTGTCCATGTGCCGATCTGCGATCAAGCGATGGCTCGTAGGAATTATGCGAACCCCTAGCGAACCCGTCTCAATAATTATCTTGCGCGCGAGTCTTGAAGTATCCTGCGATTTTGCAATGACATGGATAATATGTCCAGCCCTACCCTTTTTCATGGTCGCAGGGATTATCGTAACATCCCGCGCTCCCATTTCAAGCAGTTGCTCGATAAGGTTTCCAAGAACCTCACCTGTGACATCATCTACATTGGTCTCAAGCACCTCAATATGATCCAGTATCAAGGCATCATCCATATCAGCTAAAACCGTGCGCAATACATTCGGATGAGGCGTGTCCGCATTCCCTGCACCATAACCGATACGAATTGGTGTGGACTGAGGGAATGAATCAACAGTGGTTGAAAAATGTGTTAACAGTGCCGCACCTGTAGGAGTCAGCAATTCACGCCTGACTGTGCCACTTTTAAACAGCATCTTACCGGCGCGCAGTATCTCAAGAGTTGCAGGTGCAGGAACCGGTAGTATACCATGCGCCGACTCTACAAAACCGCTGCCTGTTGTAATTGGTGTACAGTATACTATTTCCCACTCAAGTTCATGGATAGCAGTACATGCACCCACAACATCAGCGATCGCATCATCCTGTCCGACCTCATGAAAATGAATATTCGTAAGAGTCTGTCCATGAACCTTTGATTCCGCATCTGCCATCAGGGAAAAAACCGCAAGTACATCCTTTTCCACCATTCCGGGCAGGGACGCTGATCTAATCTCATCCAACAGTTCGAAATATCCGCGGGAATGTTTTTTTTCAGACTTCACATTAGTGTTAACAGCAACTTCAACTTTAGCAGCAGCAATGCCGCGTTTTATCACCTGGTTTACAGATACTGAAACATTGGCTGCCGATTCCATTGCCTCACACACCACGGATGCATCTACGCCAAGATCGATCAGGCTTGCAATAATCATATCCCCTGAAGCACCTGAAAAAGTGTCAAAAACCACCGCATGCATCAAAAATCACTATCAACCAATAATTTTTAAACCATATAGTTTTTATGTATTGGACTAAATATAAGCGTTAGATTACTATACTATAAAAAATCAAAGTATTTGTATATCTTTAGTAAGATCGGTGTATAAATAAGATTGTTTTATCTGAACGAGAAAATCCTCGCTATGCTTGGATTAACTCGGATTATATAATTCTATAAATTATACACTATCAAAAAACAATACAACCGCCGCAGGCGGCGCATTTCCACATCACTCACCACAAAAATGGCGTTTAATGTCTGTACGATAATTCACTTTATCCATTGAATGTGAAAGATGAAAATTCCATTTGTGATATGAGAATTTCATCGGTGATGGCGGGGTGCGCCGCCTACGGCGGAGTGACTCGGCATCAAGACCTAAACAAGTACAAATCAAAAACAAGATCGTTTTTCGGGATGAACTCAATGAATGAAATACAAATGAAAGTTGAAAAAGCACATCCTGGCGACTTAGCACGTGGCATAATTCGCCTTGATCCAAGCACACTTTTAAGTACACAAACTTCACCAGGTGATATTGTAGAAATTATTGGTAAGAGACAAACGGCTGCAAAAGTCTGGAGAGCAGACCGTCAGGACTGGGGACAGGGTTTCGTCCGAATTGACAGTTTTACAAGACGAAATGCAGGTGCCGGTATCGGTGATCGTATCATGATCAAAAAAACCGAGGTTGTTCCTGCAATTCGAATATTGCTGGCTCCACCGGAAGACGTGCTAATAGAATTCAATGAAAATACGGTTGAGATAATAAAACATAACATCCTCAAACGCCCCATTACCAATGGTGATGAGATTCCCATAATCAGTTCAATGACCCAATCAATGATGGGTCATATGGCAAGTGGGCAGGCAATTCCATTAATTGCCATCGAGACCGAACCTGAAGAAGGAGTGCTGATCATAAACGAGATGACACAGATTGAACTCCGTCAAAAACCTGTTACAGGATATGAAAATGCTGCAAGGGGAATAACCTATGAGGATATTGGCGGGCTCGGGAATGAGATCCAGCGTGTTCGCGAGATGATCGAACTGCCGCTAAAACATCCCGAGATATTCCAGCGCCTGAACATCGAACCTCCAAAAGGGATTATCCTATATGGTCCGCCAGGTACGGGAAAGACATTAATCGCAAAGGCTGTTGCAAATGAATCCGGTGCGAATTTCCTTTACATCGCAGGACCCGAGATAATGGGGAAATATTACGGTGAAAGTGAAGAGCGCATCCGTAAATTGTTCGAGGAAGCCGCAGAGAATGCACCTTCTATTATTTTCATAGATGAAATCGATTCAATAGCACCAAAACGGGAAAATGTTACAGGTGAAGTGGAACGCAGGGTTGTTGCCCAACTTTTAGCCATGCTTGACGGAATGGTCGAGCGCGGGCAGATCGTTGTGATTGGTGCAACAAATCGCATTGATGCTATTGATCCCGCACTTCGCAGACCCGGCAGGTTTGACCGGGAAATTGAGATAGGGGTTCCTGATCAAAATGACCGTAATGAGATATTGCAGATCCACACAAGGGGAATGCCTCTTGTAGAGGACATTAACCTTGAATATCTCTCAAATAATACGCCAGGCTTTGTAGGCGCTGACCTTCTGTCACTGGTACAGGAAGCAGCAATGCGCTCCATCCGGAGATTTTTGCCGGAATTCGATCTGGATGAAGATATTCCCCATGAAAAATTGGAGGAGATTGTCATATCTGCCGTGGACTTTGAGGGTGCGCTGCGAGAGATAGAACCATCTGCCATGAGGGAAGTGCTGGTTGATATCCCGTCTGTCAATTGGACTGATGTTGGTGGGCTTGATGATATTAAACAGGAAATCATCGAGGCTGTTGAATGGCCTTTAAACAATCCTGAAAAATTCGTGGAGATGGGGATCAAACCTCCAAAAGGCATATTGCTATTCGGCCCTCCCGGAACTGGAAAAACATTGGTCGCACAGGCTGTTGCAAATGAATCCGGTGCAAATTTCATTAGCATAAAAGGTCCCCAGATGTTGTCTAAATGGGTAGGGGAATCGGAAAAAGCGATTCGTGAGACGTTTAAAAAAGCCAGGCAGGTATCCCCATGCATAATATTCTTTGATGAGATCGATTCCATAGCACCGATGCGCAGCGCAACGTCAGTGGATGGAAAGGTGTCTGAACGGGTTGTGAACCAATTACTGACTGAACTTGACGGGCTTGAAACATTAAAAGATATAGTTGTAATTGCTGCAACCAACCGACCTGACATTATTGATCCTGCACTTTTGCGTTCCGGGCGTTTCGACCGGCTGGTGCTTGTGGGTCCACCTTCACGTAAGGGAAGAGTTAAGATATTTAAGATACATACAGAGGATATTCCGCTTGCGAATGATGTCAATATTGAAGTTCTTGCGGACATGACTGAAAGGTATGTTGGTGCTGATATTGAATCCGTGTGCAGGGAAGCGGTTATGCTTGCGCTTCGATATGACTTTGAAACCAATACCATCACTATGGCACATTTCGAGGAAGCACTTAAAAAAGTGAGACCAACGATATCGGAAAATATGGTTGAGTATTACGAGAAGATGCAAGACCTGTTTAAAGGCGGTGTACAACGCACAGAACCAAGTTCTTATATAGGATATAGGTAAAGATACGACTATTAATTATCATTTATGGAGTGATGAATATGTCAAAAGTGTTTGCAAAAAACCTATCAAGCAAGCTGGTTATGGCTACGGATGGAACTGAACTGGGTGTATTGTTCAATATGGTGATGGATGTAATGACTGGTAATCTGGTTAACTTACTTGTAAAACCTGATTTGGCACTTGATACATCAAAGTATCAAACTGATGGACAATACATAATCCTGCCATTTGATGCCGTGCGTGCGATAAAGGATTATATTGTTGTGGACAAAGCACTTGCAAAAGGATTGCCTGCGGAAGTTGCAGAATCAATTGCATAAAGCGAAGTTGCAGATAAAGTTAAAGTAAAGTTAAATTCACAATTGAATTAAACGTGATCAAGGGATTTGATTATATTTGACCTTTTGACCTTAAATGTTCAATAGCTTCAACTGTACCATCGCCAAAAGATGCTTTTGTCACCTTATCTGCAGCTTTCTTAGCTTCAGCATCCCCGTTCGCAACAGTAATCCCCAAACCCGCAGACCTGATCATTTCAGCATCATTTGCAGAATCCCCGATAGCTACAAAATCAACAGGGGTTAAACCCATTAGTTTCGAAATGATTTTAAGACCTGTACTCTTGTTGATCTTATTACTTTTAATATGGATCGCATATTTTGTATCTATGATCTCAACCTCAAAATTCTGCTCCTTGAGCAATGCCCTTGCTTGCCCCATATCAAAATTTCTTATCAGGGCAATTTCTGTTTTGCGATCATCAGGATCAAATTTTGTCAGGTCATAATATTTTGACAGGAACTGGAATGCTTTTTCACATTCCCCGATATTGTCGGAGACAATGGGTTCTGTATAATATCCTGTTAGAATCACTCCTCCGTTCTCAGCTATTACCTGACCACCAAGACCTATCAATTTTGCAGCAGCCTGAGCATAACAGGATATGTTACCAGTTGCCAGCACAACAGGAATATCAAGAGTATAAAGCAACTCTGCTGTCCGAAGGTTCAAACGTCGGTCCTTATGTGTAATCGTACCGTCTATATCCAGAACAATGGCTTTGAACTTCATACTAAGTATATTGTATTGTGGGGATTAAACAATTACCCTATTACCACGTGGATAAGTTGCAAAATCTGTGTTGGGATTGGTGAGTCGTTTTCCGTTCAAGTGGATGCGACTGTATCAAGAGTGTAAATTGTGCATCAAACTGACAATGATTGACAAAATACATTTCGAACTTATTGCCGCATCCGTATATACTCAGCAACGGCATGCCCTACATCCCTGGTAGATGATCTACCCCCGATTTCCGGTGTCATGATTCCTCGTTTGAGTACGTGGATTACAGCATCTTCCACAATCAAAGCGCTTTTTGTATCCTCGCACCATTCCATCATCATTTTTACACACAAGATTGCTGCAATTGGATTTGCGATACCTTTTCCTGCAATGTCAGGTGCACTTCCGTGCACGGGTTCGAAAAATGCATATTTTTCACCGATATTGGCACTAGGGGCAAGACCCAGGCTTCCGACAAGTGCAGCTGACATATCACTCAAAATATCCCCGAAAAGATTGGTTGTCACCACAACATCATATTTTTGTGGGGATGTTATCAGACTGTATGCCATTGAATCGACCAGCATATCATTATGTGTAACACCTTCAAAATCCGCGACATCGCGACATGTATCCAGAAAGAGTTTGTCGGATTTCAATACATTTGATTTGTGAACAATGGTTATCCTGTTCTGCCGCTGTTTTGCAAGTTTACAGGCATATTCGGCAATGCGCTTTGAACCTTTGCGCGTGATGACTCTTTTCGTGTATGAAACATCGTCATGCAGTTCTTCGATCCCGGAATACATTCCTTCAGTGTTTTCCCTTACGATCACAAAATCAAAATTAGTCATGCCTGTTAAACCTTTAATACCGACAAGCGGTTTAATTGGACGGATATTTGCGTAGACATCAAGTTCTTTGCGGATTGTCAGAAGTACACTTTTGTAATCCGGATCAGGGGGCGTTGTCACAGCTCCAAAAAGAACGCAGTGGCATTCCTTCAATATCCTGATATCTTTATCTGTGATTGCAGCACCTGTTTTCTCCCACTTTCCGTATCCAAGTTCAAACGGTACTTTTTCAATATCAAGATCCAGTGCATCAAGCACTTCAACTGCTGCGGGAATTACTTCTTTCCCGATACCATCTCCTTCGATAACTGCAAGTTTCATTAGATTCACTTATTCCAGATAATTGTGAGTGTGATTATAATACTTATGATTTAATTATATTTATAATTACAATCTTAAATTATTCTTATAATTCAATTATTCTTATGATTTTTTCATTGTTCATGCATCCTTGATATAGTGGA
Organism: Methanosarcinaceae archaeon; assembly: GCA_052361065.1. Classification (GTDB taxonomy): domain Archaea; phylum Halobacteriota; class Methanosarcinia; order Methanosarcinales; family Methanosarcinaceae; genus Methanovorans. Next base: position 11,371 of record JBQVLY010000035.1, read on the forward strand.
AATAGCCTGTCGCTAATGGCACATTTCAGCATTGATCTTTGATATGCAAAACCAATTTCTTAATCGCATCTGCAACATCAAATTCGGATGCACCCCAGTGTACCACTACTCCCTCGATATCATTTATCTTTACAAGTCCGGATTTGTCAGAACGGCAGCACCTTGTTATGAAAGGTTTTGTGGGTTTGAATATATCAGATTTAAATGGGCAGATGTTTACGAGTGTGTATTCAAGTTCAGGAAATCTCAATTTTATAAGGGTTTTTGATATCTCACAACCTACGACCAGTGAACCATTCTTTGTTATGATATCGGAATCCAGGTACTTGCCTTTGAGTCCTGATGATGTGCATGGGAATACTGTATCCTCACCTTCGAATTGCCGCAGGTCGGTGACATTTTCACTAAAACGCAATCCGAAATCACCGAAGATACCGCTTGTTTCAAGCCTTCTGATTACATGTGTAAGCCATGATGGTTCCGGTGGAATTACATCAACGATCTCGATCTCAATAATGCTTGATGGGTCAGGAGCATGCACAAAAGTCACATGCTTGTCAACTCCTGTGAAAATTACGGTGTTCACATTTCCTTGACATAGTTTTCCTGCAGTCTCGATCAAAAGAACACGGTTTTTTATGTTAAGTTTTTTTTCATATTTTATGATCTGTTTACCGGATGCGATTATACTGATTGACTCAACGTTTTGCATGAGTCCATCTCCGCTTTTTGTTACTTGATATATTGAATAGCCATTTGTATTATTATCCAGTTTTTGCTCTACTATAATGTAATCCGATAAAAAATATACTTGATTGCCTCTGCCATCATCCGGATTGATACTGGTTACTCCGACGTTTTTGTATTCATCAGGAAAGATCATGTGCACCTGCGCTGTATGGATGTTGTTATCTATATTGCTGCTGTTTTGCTTTTCGGTGTGCCACAAGACCTCCGTCTGTGAGAATCTCAAGCAGGAAATCTGGTAGTTTGATGCCTTTAAATATCTTATCGTTGACCATTACGGTTCCTTCTAAAAGGTCAATCTCAACAGTGTCCCCTTCGTTGCAATAGACATCCGCTTCCATTAGCGGAAGACCTACATTTATCGCGTTCCGAAAGAAGATGCGTCCAAAAGTTTTTGCAACAACACAGGACACACCTGCATATTTCAATGCAAGAGGGGCCTGTTCTCTTGAAGACCCGCATCCGAAATTGTTGTTTGCGATAATAATATCGCCTTTTTGTACCTTCTTCGAGAAGTCAGGATCAATACCTTCCATTGCATGGTCGCCAAATACCTGCATATCAGTCGTCCTGAGATATTTTCCAGGGATTATGATATCAGTGTCTATGTCATCTCCAAAGAGCCATGCTCGTCCTTTGATTGTCTTTTTTTCCACTTAATTCACCTGTCCAATGGACACCTATATTCAATATATTATGAATATATTATTGTGCCGATGATGTAAATACTTTTCATTAAACCCAAGTTTCCCACTTGAAAATTAAATTCGATATCCTGCGCCCCATCGCCTTTGCGGTTTTACCCAATTTTTGGTCGTAAACTTCGCACTTTGTGTATTAATTCCAATTGTGTTTAAATATTTTTTTACTATGGATTCGCTCTGAAACAATTTCAAAATCTTTTTCTGC
>JBQVLY010000036.1:0-12573 GCA_052361065.1 Methanosarcinaceae archaeon
CTTCGATTAGCCAGTGAAGCACGTGACCAAAATGGTCTGCTCACTCAAGAAGATCTAGCAGTTCTTCTCTGCAGCTCACGAAGAACGATCAGGCGAGATATCAAGGCATTAAAGGAGATGAATATCACTGTTCCAACAAGAGGAACCATTCAGGATATCGGACCTGGAGTATCTCACAAAACCAAGATCGTGAAGATGTGGCTGGATGGTTATGAATATACGGATATCGAAAGAAGAACAGGTCATTCCGGGACATCTGTTCAGAGATATCTGTCAGGATTCTCAAAAATAGTGAGGTTCTACCTTCGGAATTATTCTTCACAAGAAATCCGAGAACTGACAGATATGTCTGAGAGATTGGTCAAGGAATATCTTACCCTATATGAAGAATACAAGGGGAAACCAGAAACAAAGGCCAGATTTGAACAGATATTATCTGCTGATTCCGGTATGAAAAAAAATCATGTCCAATTGAAATCGAGGGGAAGGGGTGTGAACTGATGATCGATCAAAATACCGTTCGAATGGAAAGAAAATACAATAGTTTTACCAATGCTGTGAAACTGATGTTAACGCAAGAATACAAGTTCCTTGGTGGCGATAAGATCCAGGATATGTTCATCAAGGACCTTCTGGATGAGTTCAATAAACATCACAAAGATGATTGGAAACTGAATGCCGGCCAGACCGTATGGTGGGCAGTTCATAAGAATGAGAAGCCGAGCAGGAATAAGAACATACAGAACACGAAAATGGTTCCTGTGATACTTTCTGTGGCTTCGATAGAGGATTTGAATCTCAGGTTAGAGGGGTATTCTGCAAAGGAAATACGCAGATACAAGGTTGCAAGAGTTTTGAAGGAAGCATATGAACAGGATGGAGTATTGATCCAAGCCGATGTTAGCCAGTTGCTTGGTGTGAGTGCTGGTACGATCTCGAAGGATATTCGGGAATATCAGATAGAGCATGAAGAAATCTTGCCGTATAGAGGTACGATCCATGATATCGGACCTACATTAACTCACAAGAAGATTATTCTTAAACAATTTCTTCGAAATGTTCCAACTCCTGAGATTGCAAGACGGACTTCTCATAGTGAGAAGGCATGTGACAGGTATATCAAATCGTTTAAGAAGGTTAAAAAGTTAAGTGAGGAGGGACTGCCGGTGGAAAATATTGCGGCTGATCTTGATATGAGTAAGAATCTTGTGATGGAATATGTTGAGATTATAGAGGATGAGATGAATAAGGGAGGGAAAATATGATAAGTCAAGAAGGGTATGATATTGGGGTAGGGGCCATTAGTCACTATTTCTGTAGCATCTTTTAGCATTCTAACGGGCTTGATCTGTTCTAAATCTTCATTTCTCTTTTTCCAAGCACTGAGATTGTTATGCTGATTAACAAAATATGGGGATCTAGTGCGCATGTCTTCCAGATCTGTAAAGGTCTCTTTATCCCAAAACTTCAATCCAAACCAATTATTAAAGTTCTCGATGCTTCCATTCATCCATGGACTACTGGGTGCGATGAAAACGACTTCAAGTCCAACATAGAGGCAGAGTCTTACAAAACGACTGAATTTACGTGGGTTATTAAAGCTCCCTATAAAAGTCATCGCGTTATCGACTTGTAGATATCTGGGAATTGGGTTATTGTTCCAATACTGTAGGAGAGAAAGCCATCACATTGTCCATACTTTTGGAGTCATGCTGTTCAATGTGAACTTGATTGCTAACCACATCGATGAGATTGATTGAAGATATGTGACCATATCCCTTAATAAATCGCGGACCAACAAGGTCCATCTGATGCATCTCATTGATTTGCGTGGGATTCAGGAGAGTGTATCGCTTTTTGGATTTGACACGCTTGTATCGCTCTCGCTTATTGATTTTTAGGCCATGTTTTTTCACAATCCGCTTCATTGTGGATTTTGAAGGTATCTTATCCTCTGAAAAACCGAGCTGATCCATCCTGTAGTGAATTGCATCAGCACTTACGCCGAGAAATTTAGACTCGTGCTCGTTACCTTCCATCAGGACTTTTCTGATGTTTACGATCATTCTTTCAACTTCGTCTTCAGTTTTTCGACCATGTTTTTTAGGTGCTCTTGAATGGGATATATACCACTCGACTTCGGCAGTTTTGAACCTATTTATCCACTTAAAAAGCCACTTCTTAGACCGATTTACATCTCTGCAAACACTTGATGGTTTATCGCCTTTAAGATAACGATTTACGGTATCAATTCTCTCTTGTTCGTCAATATTCATAACGTATCACAGAAGATGCGTTAATGGATCTTATGTTAAAAGACTGTACGATGTATTGACCCCTTCCAGTTTATGTAAATACTACCTTCCGGCTTGTAGAAAACGTCGGCTTCCAATATGATCGGTATTTAGGGGCTTATAACCTTCACCTTGGCTCATCCAGCAGTCCTTTTTTCCATCCGTTGCGGCCTGGTATTCCATTCCCCCAGCTTCACATCAGATTGTTACCAATCTGGATGTGGAATTCGGTTTTGAAGTGATGAATAGCCTTTTCCCAGGCTGGATCTTCACCATCTGGACAGTATGAATTTAGCTCGGCACTCCTGTAAATCCTGTCTGAAATTAACAGTATAATCGCGCGTGGTCAGTATCCACTTCAAAAAGCAAGGTGAAAATGCATATTCAAATTATTTAAATAAAGAGTCGGAGCATGCTATATATTTCAAAATTGAGTCAGTTAACATTAGATTTGAAGAGGATACTAAAAATTGGTATATTAATTTTTGTGTAATCAATAAGTTATTTTTGTTCCGACCCCTCAACTTTACCTTTTCCCTTTCAATTTTCCGTACTACTATCCTTGCCATTTCCCCTATCATGATCCTGACTCCTGCCCTTTGCCTTATCCCGCTCCTTAAACCATAATTTCTTGCGGTAATAGTTCAATGGATGGTTGATTATCTTGCACAACTTGTCCGCACCATAGCAGTTACCGTATGTTTTCATTGTATCACATGAAGGAGGAGTGTATTTCGTGCCAGATGAACCGGATATATGGCTTATCTGGTATCGTGTTTTTTCCACATCAAAATCCGGTGAGATGTTAAACATGTTTATGATATCATCGATTGTCATTCCCACTGTCAGCAAGAACGATGTCATAGCAAATCTCATGGAATGCGCAAGGTTGACGCCCGCTCTTGTGTTAGCAATAGAATGGGCAATGCATGGCGGAAATAACTCACTCTCAACAGCCTCAAATTCGCCCGCACCGTACTCGGTCTTTCGCTTGTCCAAATAATCTTTTATTTCATCAAGATACGGTGTGCAGGATTCGCATATATCTATCCCAACTCCTACCGGCAATGAATCCTGTATGTGCTCGCGCACAGTTTCCTGCAAAAGACGAGCAAACTCTTCCTTTGCTATGCGCACATTTCCGTGGTCAAGCTTACGGTTTACCAGTTTCCATTTAAGATCTTTCATTGAACTTGCAAGTTTAATGTAATCCGTAAAATGAATATCAAAATATGAATCCGATTGCGTTGGGGTTGCACTTACATCGAGATCCTTGCCAAAATCACTCAAAAAATCCACATCGTGATTTTTGAGCAAAGTATATGCAGCCACTGCTTCTGCAAGTGAATATCGCCTGGTCAAAAAAGGATCATCAATGCAAGAAACCAGTATTCTTGCAAAGGGGTAAGACAGAAGTTCGATAAGCACAGGTCCTTCATCTGAACCTGTAAGGGATGGTTTTTCAATCTCTCCGGATAATGATTGGATTACACGCTCCTTGCCGCGCGCGCGTGCGAGATCCAATGCGCGTGATGTGATCAGGCGATCAAGAGAAAAACCAAGACTCTCTACATAACCGGATGCCTCTGAAATAAATGGATATAACGCAAGGTCCCTTTTATCCATACTATTAATCTGACTCGATCCTTGGTGCTAACAGGTATCCCACTTTTCCATCGCTGTTTGGAATCGCAAAATTTATCATTAGAGGAAAATCCAGCCCGAGAAGTAAAGTCACTTCATTGGACTTTGAAACCGGTTTTGCAATATCTGAAAGATAATCCAGTGAGAACAGGGAACGTGCATCTCCTGGCTTAAGGTCGATAAGCTGGTCTCGTGTCATGTTAAGTCTTACACTATCAGTATCACCTTCTGCTTCCATGTAAAACAAATCATTTTCAACACCAAGTATCATATGATCACTGATCTTTTCAGCAGCTCTTACAGCCTTACGCAGGTCCATACCATTTAGAACTACCTTCGCTGGCAGATCTAACTGCGGAATCTTTGGCTCAGCACGAATCGTTGATGAATCAAGCAAGGATATGGTGTATGACAGTCCCCCGATCTTTAACAAGATCTTCTGTGACATCTCATCAAGTTCCATCAAAACATTTTCTTTTTTATCAATCACACTCAAAATATCGGTAACCTTGCTGAGATCCATTCCAATTTCCGAATCATCGGCTTCAAACTCATCAAACGCGCTGGCTGGCAGGTCAAAACTGACCATTGCAACATTTGCTGGATCCACTGCTCTTACTGCGATTCCTTCCGGGGAGATCCTGAATCTCGCCTCATCGACAAGTACTGATAGTGACTCAATCGAATCTTTTAGAAGATTTACATCAATTATTGCCTTAAACATGTAGATTCTCCATTAAATAATTTGTATTTCAATTTCATTATATCCACTAAGTTATATAAGTTTCCTTGTTTTCATCCGGCTTACAGATATCATTTGGCACTAATATCAGTCGTATTCACGCCATGTTGCACCGCATTTTACACATTTGAAAAAGCGGGTTTCCGATTCATCGGCAGATCTTAGTTGCCTAAGCCACCAGTACGCAACATTATGTTCGCATTTAGGACACCGTATTTTTGCGGTTGGGAGACCTGGGTCTTCGTTTCCCTCAAGCACAATAACTTCACGGTCATCTCGCTTTGATTTGGAAATAAAAGTATCGCTGTCATCCTTTTTATCCAGCACATAATCGCATTTTTTACATTCAAATCCGCTTTTAGTTGGAAACATCATACTTTTACATTTTGGACAAAATCGCATAAATATCATCTCTTGCATTATCTAATATTATATTATGATCAAACGCCATTTGCGGTAAGTCCGTAATGTCGAATAATCCGATGGCTTCTGCATCCGAACCTGCCTCCGGGTTACCTTCACAGGATGCAAGGTAACACACTGATACCACATGTCCACGCGGGTCGCGCAATGGGTCTGAATACACACCAAGTAACTTAATAATTTCTATTGAAAGCCCGGTTTCCTCATATGCTTCGCGTACAGTAGCCTCTTTTGTGGTCTCGCCAATTTCTACAAAACCCCCGGGCAATGCAAACTTTCCCTGATACGGCTGGTTTTTCCTCTTAATAAGTACAATCTTACCATTTAAGATTATTGCGGCATCAACAGTCAATTTTGGGGTAATTTTTGTCATTCAAACAAAACCTTTATACGAATAATCTATTATATAGGAGAAATACCTATTAAAAGGTGCTTAAAAAATGATAGAAAACATACTATGGATAGCAATTGCGTTAATGATCACAGCCTCGATCATTCCAAAAAAACACGTGATCCGAAATTTGATTGGCGGGCTTGGTTGGGGATTTTTTTCCATCCACTGGACTTACCAGCCGTTTCATGACCTTGAGAACAGCGATTATGTCAATATAGTTTTAGCACTTGTATTTGCGGTGTTTTGCCTGATAATTGCACAGTCAATGGTAAAAGAATATTTCAAAAAAGCCCAATATGCCGAACTATCCACTGACAGTTTTACCTATATCACAGATATGGCAACCAAATCAGCCGCAATTGGGGCACTGTTCTATTTCCCTTTTGCACAGGTGAATACTCTACATGTATGGATAATCTCTGAAGTCACAAACAATGTCATGTGGATGCTCAATCTGTTAAATAGCCCGGCAATACACGAATCATGGAATATGATATCACTTAATGGGTACAGAATTGAGATTATATTAGCCTGCACTGCAATTGAGAGCATTGCATTATTCACAGGTTTAATCGCTTCGGTAAATGCACCAACAAAGCGCTTGGTATCTGCTTTTTTAGTATCCGTACCCGTTATATATGTCCTGAATGTCATAAGAGATGCGTTTGTAATAATCGCAAACGGGGAACAATGGTTTGGTGAAAATAGTTTCTGGATTGCCCACAATGTAATTGCAAAAGCAGGATCGGGTATTGCGCTATTTTTTATAGCATATGCTGTACTAAAGATATTGCCTGAACTTTTAGACTTGATCGAAGGGTTGTGGAAATTAATAACTGAATATCTTAATACTGTTGTACAAAGAATTACAGGGAACCATTAAATGCTTGCAAAAGGTTCGACCCAATGGATTTTCACAGTTTTGATGTTTACATTTATAAGCGGAGCTGGTGCATATTTAACCAAAAATCCATATATGGAATTTGCAACATACATTGGAGTTATATCGGTTGTTTTTTTATTACGTTTTTTCAGGGATCCTGAAAGGAACGTCAAGATATGTAGAAACTGCATGATTGCGCCTGCTGATGGGAGAGTGATAGACATCAGGGGAAGGACAGTATGTATTTTCATGAATTTTCAGGATGTACATGTGAACAGAACACCACTGGCAGGCATAATTAGCAATATCGAACACAAAAAAGGAGGATATATCCCCGCATTTTGTAAAGATTCTGACAGAAACGAACGCAACAAAATAACCATTGATACTGAACATGGCGAAGTGAGTGTTACACAGATAGCAGGTACTATCACGCGCAGGATAACCACATATGTGAAAAAAGGAGATATCACTCAACAGGGCCAGAGATTTGGGATGATACGATTCGGTTCACGTGTGGATGTTACAATTCCTGATGTATTTGAAATATTATGTAAAAAGGGAGATAAAGTATATGCCGGAGAAACTGTGATCGCAATGAAAAATACAGTAATAATGGGGGAATAGATAATATGTTACAGGCACTTAATATTCCTGACATTGTTACACTATCAAATGCATTGTTTGGTATGGGAGCAATGATTTCAGCATCCAATGGGCGTTATGATTTTGCATGTATATTGCTGTTAATTGCAGCAGTTGCCGATGGTGTTGATGGTTATCTTGCACGGCGCCTGACAAGCAGTGAATTTGGTGAGGCGGTGGATTCGCTTGCAGATGTGATATCTTTTGGTGTAGCTCCTGCATTTGTTGTATATTTTGCATATAGCACACTGCATCCATATCTGATAGGCTTGGTAGCATGCTTGTATAGTGTTTGTGGGATTCTCAGGCTTGCAAGATTTAGTTCCCTACATAACACTACACATGATTTTGAAGGACTCCCGATAACAGCAGGATCAGTCATGATCACATCTTATCTGTTAATAAATGAAAAATACATAACTGCCTACTCAGTAGTTGCTCTTGTGATCATTATTTCATTTCTCATGATAAGTACATTCAAATATCCAAAATTAAGCAACATCAAAACCATGGCACCGGTATCTTTGGTCTTTGGACTGGTCATCACATCGTTTTTCATAAATATGGAGTATACACCACTGTTTTCGCTTGTGCTTTTCCTGGCAATGGTGCTATATGTATCATACCCAATTATAAATATTAATAAGATGTTTAATGAGGATTAAAATGAATGACGTCAGCGCTATTACAGATAGGGACAATGCATTGTTCGAAGCAGGAATTAAACTTGGTGCACTGTATCATCAGTTCACAGGTTCTCCTGTTAATCTTAAAACGGTGAAAAGCCTTGAGCATGCGATTGAGCAGAGTATTTCAGTTCAGCCTTTTGTTGAAGATATAACTGTTTCAATTAATAGGGATATGATACGCTTGAGTCTGAACAATAAGTTTGGATACTGTGAACTTGAGGGACGCATGCTTGATGTCAGGATAACTGTTCAGTATGGTTTGAAAAGTGTGCAAGTTGCACTCGTGTTTGATGAGGAAGCTGAGTATCCGCTGATGCGAATTATAACTGTGGATTAGCTATTTTAGATAGTGAGGTATCGGATATGGCACGTTGTAAATGCTTTTATGTATACTGTCACCAAGTTTGCATCCATACGTTTGCCAGATATACATTTACCAGCCACAGATAAATTATAGAACATATGGTCCCTCGCAGGTGATGTAAATTAATATTTTTACAGATTGATAAATAAATCAAACCAAGTATTATAACGGCACATCAATATCACATGAAAGATGCAGGATATAGTTATTAAGATGAGAAAATGCTTGCATTACCTGATGTACAAAAAATTATACATTGGGCACATCAAGGACAACTTTGTAAACATTGCGATGACATATTAATAGAACTCAACCATAATTACGCAGATATTTTCCGATGATACGTTGATATTTTTGCTATTGTTTATCGTAAATATTTCCGGTGAAATGTAATGAGAATAAATAAAGATTGTGTTGGGTGCGGGCAATGCGCAATCGTTTGTGAAACAGATGCTATTAAAGTTAAGGGAAGAGCAGTAATCACAGAAGATTGCATTGAATGTGGCGTATGTGCCAGATATTGTCCGGTTAAAGCCATTGAGGTGTCAGTATGAATGCTGTGCCCAAACCCAGGGTGATAGTGATTGGTTCCGGGCTTGGTGGATTTTTAAGCGCAGCAAAACTTGTACAATCCGGCTACGAAGTAGAAGTGTTTGAGCGGCTGCCAATTATTGGCGGTCGATTTACCAATACAAAATACAGGGGATTTAGCCTATCTACAGGTGCGCTTCATATGATTCCTCACGGACCTGCCGGACCACTGGCACAAATGCTGAAAAGTCTGGGTGTTGATGTGAACATTGTGCGCTCTGACCCCATGGCATTAATACGCCTGCCTGCAAAAAAAGGCGATACTGATTATACAAACGGATACAAAGACATTCTTTTTAGGGATTTCTCAAAGCCTCTATCTGCAATCAATAAGTTGAAAATCACTGTTTTGACTATTGCTACAAAAATATTTCCGCCCAAAAATGGTTCACTTGAAGAATGGTTTACCCGCTATATTAAAGACGAATGGTTGGTCAAACTTGCAGATTCATTCTGCGGATGGTCTTTAAGCTTAAAAGGTGCTGATATATCTGCAAAAGAAGCGTTTATGATATTTTCAAACCTTTACCGATATAGTGGCCCGGGTATTCCTATTGGAGGATGTAAAGCAATTATCGATGCACTTGCAGATGTTATTATATCGAACGGAGGCATAATACACACAGGTAAAGATGTTTCCGGTATACTGGTCAAAGATGGTCGGGCAGTCGGTGTTACGGTCAATGGTAGCAAATATCCCGGCGATATAGTCATTAGCAACATAGGGCACATTGAAACAAATCGTATTTGCATGAATATTAAGACGTCAGGAGAATACCTGCAATACCTTGAACAACTTAAAAAAATAAAGCCATCAGCAGGTGTTAAGATATGCCTGGCTGCCGATGAGCCTTTGATCGGGCATGGGGGAGTACTGCTTACACCATATGCAAAAAGGATAAATGGCATCAACGAAGTCACAAACATTGATCCGAACCTTGCACCACCAGGTAAGCATCTTGCTGTTTCCCACCAGTGTGTACAATGGAACAAGCTCAGAGAACTTGAACACGAGATCGATCTTGGATTACAGGATATTGAAGATATATTTGCCGGAAAGAAATATGAGATATTGTTGATACAATCCCATTCAGGTGAATGGCCTGTCAATAGATCGGCATCAGGTTTTGATGCCAATGTTAAAAATGCAACTCCTGTCAAAAACCTTTATATTGTTGGCGATGGGGCAAAAGGAGAGGGCGGAATTGAAGTAGAGGGTATTGCACTTGGTGTGGCAAATACAATGGAAATGATCTTATGAATGGAAAAAACATGGGAAGTGGGAGCGAGTATACAAAGTCAAAATATTCCGGGCTACACATTGCGAATTTATTATCGAATACTTTATATAACTTATATGTGGATTAACACGCCCATGCAATGGATATTCATAATGATTATTCATTAACGATATGGGTAAATTATAAATATAAGTATTACATCTATTTGGTTGGTGATTGAATGTCCACAGAAATCGTCCAGATTGTTTCCCATGTAAAGGGGGAACTGAAATCTCAAAAAGTAAAGGTATCGCCCTATGAATTCACGATGGCAACTCGTGCCAAGTGGGAGATGGTAATCTCTGATGAGGATATTGATATAAAAGCAGGTGAACTCAAAAAGATCAATGTGAAGGAAATTCAACTAAAGCACGATATGCTTGCAACGCCATGTGCTTTTTCGCATCATGCAGTTGTATCTGTGTTAAAGGTTGGTTCAAAATATGGGAACAGCGTGATCGAGGATGACCGGATCATAAAATATGCATACGTTATCGGGCAGGAATCGGGCAGGGTCAGATCTGGTGATCTGCTTGCAGTTCTAAATATATTCCCGATCATGTTCACGCGAGAAGCAACGATTCCGATAAAAGTCTAGAACCATTTATTATACTATTCCAGTGGAGGTGTGAATATGGAAACATGCGTCATTTGCGGTCAGGAACAGGATACTAAAATCTATGATGGGTACAACATTTGTACTACATGTGCGGATATTATGGAAGATGTGATGGGAGAGTACTTTATTCGTACAATTTTACACAGTAAACCAAAAGCGCATGACGGTTACCTTAAGTATCTGAATAATACTACAAAATATATATCTGACTATAAAAAACTCACGGTAAAGTCCCATACTCATACAAAGGATGTCAGCAGGCGTGCGGCAGATGCAATTGGAAATAGTGATATGGCTTCGAAGCAACGTTATTTTGAGCGTATGCAGGAAGTTCTGGATTGGCTGGAAAAATGTCCGCAGTTTTATCACTATTATTTCAAGGATTATTATGTGTGTCCGACATGCGGGGCATCGATCTTTGAGAAGTATTCCAAAGATGAAGTTGGTGATTGGGTTGTGGTGTCATGTTCGAATTGTAGTACTGTCATAAAGAAGTATTTTTCATTAAAGACGGTTTGAAATATTTTGTGCACTGTTACTTCATTATCCTGTGCACCGATTCTCTTTTTTTATAGCATATAATTTATAACTTTTCAAATCCACAATGTAGAGAATTATATAAGCCTATTCTAAATATTCATCCAATTATTGTATCCCACCATCTCCCTATTCAAACCAACCATCACTGTTAAGCACATATTTGAGGATAATAATAACTGGAACACGTTTTGCCTCACTGCAACAGATAGCCTTCGCACTGCCGAGATCGAAGAAGTCAACAAGATGCTTTGGATCGTGGCAAAAAGTATTCTCTGCAGAGGGCGTAGAGAGTCCTTATTTTTCACTGCGTGCCTCTGCGCTCTCTGCGGTTTTACGAACTATTCCAGAAGAGAATATAAAGGCATCTTCACTTATGTTCTGTATATTCTTGATCAATCATTCTTGCTACAAGATGAATAAAACGCCGCCACTTGCAGGTTTTTATCACATTGATTTCAGTCTCATCTAAACAAATATCGTAAAAAGGGGAATAGCCAATTAATGTTACTACACACTTGAATCGCAATAGTTATAATGTATTAATTAATACAAATCATTAAATTAGTATGAATCTATAAAATATATTCTCAACATAATATCATAAAAACGAATTAACTCATCTACTCCGATCAACAATGTGATCCTGTATCCATTCCGATTTGAGTACTTGTTCTGTGTTTTTAAGCTTTTATGAAAATTTGTTGAATATTCAAAAGGTGACCAAATGAAAATAAATTCCCTGATTCGTTTTAAAAAATATACCATGTTCGGCATCTGCATTGCTGTATTCCTTATCGCATTTGCAGCAATTCCCGTCCAGGCTCAGCAAACAACCGTTAACCTGAACACTCCTGAACTGGTAAAAGGAAGTACGGTTTATGCTACAGTAGAAATCATCAATGTAACTGACCTTGATGCAGGCCAATTCGACCTATTATTCAATTCAAGTATTTTAAAATTTTTGGATGTTGAGGCCGGGAGCATTGAAGGTACCATAATACCTGTGAAGTACAACTCAATCGATGCTGGTATTATCAGGGTGATCTTTAATCTCGAAGGTGTTACCGGAATAAGTGGTTCCGGACAACTTGCAAAGATCGGGTTTGAAGTCATCGGCGATGGTGAGGATGATTTGCTCATTTCCAGTGGACTGCTTGGTGATATTGAAGCCAACCAGATCAATACTGATTGGGGAGTTACTGTTGCGACAGATGCACATCAATCCACGCCCGGATTCGGGGCAGTATTTGCTCTTGTGAGCTTGATTACGGTTTTCTTTGTGGTTTGTTTCAATCGAAAATCATAGAGTTGTACTGCATGCCAGCTAGTATTTCATTAATGTATATAACCTGCAATATTATTACTTCAGGTAAATGTAAGCAAATACGAGCTTCTGCGAGTATTTTCTTGCCCGGGCTGGTTGTAATTGCAATCTTACTGACCTGTGCACCATTATCAGCCGCAT
>JBQVLY010000037.1:0-12257 GCA_052361065.1 Methanosarcinaceae archaeon
TTTGTTTATATCCAAGCTGTCTAAACTATACTGTCGCTCGTCGTTGATTTGCCTTATGATATGACGAATAAAAGCACGTAATATTATAAAATTATTACGAAATATCAAAAAATTATGCCTTCGCTTGTATACGTTTAAAGTCATAACGGGAATTGCTGAGTTGATACCAATACACTGTTTGCACTAATTATCAGACATTCGGTTACATAATTGAACATTTGTATATTTTGTGTATAGTATAACCACATGATATTGTAAAGTACTGCCGAAAAGGATATATACTAACTGCGATCTAAATCAACGTTATTTCATTTAGAATCATTATATTAGATATCACTACAGATCACATTCGCTAAAAATAAACACGGTATGAGTATAAGATAACTATAAGTAGATACATGCCGGATTTAACACATTGTTCCAAGGAGAATAAAAATGACAACAGCATATGATGTTCCTGCAGATTACCTTATCACAAAAGTTGCAGAGAAATTTAAGGAAAACGAGCACATAAACCCACCGGAGTGGGCATTGCATGCAAAGACCGGTGTGCACAAGGAATTGTCACCTGTCGATGCCGACTGGTGGTATACCCGCTGTGCTGCTGTACTTCGTACAGTCTATAAAGAAGGTCCTATCGGTGTGGAAAGACTCCGATCAGTATATGGCGGAAACAAGAATATGGGTGTAAACCCATCAAGGAAAGTAAAGGGTAGTGGTTCAATAGCACGTAAAATCCTGCAGCAACTTGAATCAGGTGGCTATGTGCGCAAATTCAAAAGTGGTCGTGCTCTTGCACCGGCAGGTCAGTCTTTTATGGACAACACAGCACATGAGATTAAGAATGAACTTATTGAAAATATCCCCGGACTTGCAAAATACTAATTTAACTTGATCAGATAACAATCTGGCTGTCCGGAAGCCACTGGTATCCGGTCACATCAAAACAGATTCACATCGTAAATATTTGGTGACATTATGGCAGATGATCTTGAAGCGTTACGTAGAAAAAGACTTGCAGAACTTCAGCAGCAACAGGCGTCACAACAAATGGGTAGTCCTGATATGCAGGCTGCTTATCAGCAGGAGCAGGCAAAAGCAGAGATGGATGCTCAAAAACAGGCTATTCTCCGGCAGATACTGACACCTGAAGCACGTGAACGTCTGACAAGAGTTAAGATGTCACGAAAAGGACTGGTTGAGCAAATAGAAGGACAATTAATAATGCTTGCCCAAAGCGGCAGATTGCAGTCAAAAATCGATGACAAAAAGCTCAAAGAACTTCTTTTGCAGATGCAGCCAAAAAAGCGTGAGACGAATATTACACGCATTTGAGCCATGAAAGCATCAGTACTGTTCAGCGGCGGAAAAGACAGTTCACTCTCGGCGATCCTGCTTGATAAGTTTTTTGATATTGAACTTGTGACATGTGGTTTTTCAGTTCTGCCAATAGGGGATATCGCTCAAAAAGCAGCTGCTAAACTGGGTTTTTCACATGTGGTGCTTAAGCTTGATGGTGAGATACTGGAAAAGGCATTCAGTATTGTTGTCAAGGATGGATATCCTAAAAACGCGGTGAATTATATTCATCACAAAGCGGTTGAGACGCTTGCATCAAACAATGATGTGACCATCATTGCTGATGGTATCCGGCGCGATGATCGTGTACCGGTGTTGACCGATTCTCAAATAAGGAGTATAGAGGACAGATATGGTGTACATTATATATGCCCGCTTCGTGGATATGGTCGTGCGGCTGTAAATATGCTTGTTCGGCAGTATCTTGTCATCGAAGAAGGGCAAAGTGACGAGATACCGAAAGCCGATTACGAAACCGAATTAAGGGAAGTGATCCGGCAAAGGATCGGACAGGATAAGATTGCAGATATATTTCCTTCGCACATCCAGTCAAGAGTTACCGGACGAATAAAGTGATATTGGATACATGGATTGTATTTTGTAAAAACTTGTACAATATCATTGATGCATTATCGATTAATGATTTATAGGATAATCAAGTTATTAGTCCAAAACTTGATATACATCTAATATTATTAACAAATTATCAAATCGTAGGTGAGATAAGTGAGTCACAATTCAAAAGGACAGAAGATGAGGTTGGCAAAAGCCCACAAGCAGAACCACCGCGTTCCAACATGGGTGATGATTAAGACCGGTAGGAAGGTCACAACCCATCCAAAAAGAAGACACTGGAGAAGAAGCAGTTTGAATGTGAAGTAAACAGGTGATGAAAATGGAAGAAGACGCAGTTAAAGAGCAGATCTATACTATTCCACTCCGTGATGCAAAGAATGCACCAAGATGGAGAAGGGCAAACCGTTCAATGAAAATAATCCGGAAGTATTTAATAAGGCACATGAAGGTTGAGCCGGACCAGATTAAGATAGATAAGACGATCAATGAGAAGATCTGGGAGAGAGGTACTGAAAAACCACCACGTTCAATTCGAGTCAGGGCAGCAAAGTTCGAGGATGGCGGGGTTGAAGCGGAACTCGCATAGTTTCCGGATTTGCACAACCATTGTATTAATTATAACTTAATAATTCAACATTTTAAAATCAGTAGTTGCACCAAAATTTTGAACCGATTATGATTCGAACATTAAATATATACGACAATCCGATAATTGGGGTATTTGCCACATGTACTGAAGATGTGGCATTAGTTCCCATCGGTACAAGATCAACTGTATGTGATTCACTTGCAAAGTTTCTTGATGTAAGGGTTATTTCAACTCTAATAGGTGGCAGTACAGTGATTGGTTCACTTGTATGTGGAAATTCAAATGGATTTTTGATACCAAACATTGCAGATCCCGACGACCTGAAAGATGTGGGTCTTCCCGTAAGTACGCTTCCGGGAAAACTTTCTGCGGTTGGGAATATAGTTTTAGCAAATGATTCTGCAGCGCTGGTACACCCGGATATGCCAAAAAGATCTATGGATATCGTATCAAACACACTTGGTGTGGATGTATACAGGGGCACAATTGCAGGGCTTAATACTGTAGGTATGGCAGCTACGGTCACAAACAAAGGGTTATTGATCCATCCAAGGGCAACCCAATCCGAGATAGATAATCTTAAAGATATATTCGGACTTCCGATGAATATCGGTACATCGAATTTCGGTTCACAACACGTTGGTTCCGGATTGCTTGCAAATTCAAAAGGCTATGTTGTAGGCTCCAAAACTACAGGTCATGAACTTGGAAGGATCGAAGATGCGCTTGGTTTTATTTGATATTATGATATGTAGCAAGCTTAAGGTTTATATTTAAATTTCACATTTGACTTTATTTGCATTTGATTTATTATTAATAATTACTAATTATAGGTTATTCAAAGGTGATTTCAATGAAGAATTATAGTGTTAAAGGCACATTTAAGGCAGGACAAAAATGGGAACCGTTCACTAAGAACTTAGAGAGTCAGAATGAGAAGAATGCACGGGAGAAGGTGTATTCCATATTTGGTAGTAAACATAATATTAAACGATTCCTTATTAAGATCGATAGCGTTACAGAGGCGTGATACAAATGACCGGAGTCAGTGAACAGGATGCCAGGAATCTTGCAATGCAGCATCAGGAGATGCAAAAACGAGCAGATATGACTCAGCAGCAGATGGCTACTGTCCAGATGGCTGCTGATGATTGTATTCGGGCGATTGGTGCGATTAGTGAATTGAAAGATGCAGAAGATGGCGTTGAAATGATGTTGCCCATTGGTTCAAATTCGTATATTCATGCTAAACTGAACAAGGTCGATAAGGTCGTTGTAAATGTTGGTGCTGGCATAAGTGTGGAAAAATCAATGGACGATGCAAAGGAAACACTGGTCAAACGCAGTGAACAATTTGGTAAAATACTTGAGCAGATGAATGTGTCATTGGGACAGATCATACAGAATTTGCAGGCAATGGAAGCCAAGGCTGCTGAAATGCAAGCATCGGCAATGAACGCTAAATAACGGTCATCTCGTTTTAACAATTTAAACATTTTCATTGTATTAACATTTATATTTTGAAGGAATGGATCAATTGTTCAACAAACTTAAGGAGAAACTAAGCGGCTTTAAAACATCACTTGGCGACAAGATCGATGAGAAAGATGTGCCTGTAAAGGATTCTGAAATACCGGTTGTTGCGGGTGACTCAATGGAAAAACCAGTAAAAAAGATTGGTTTTGCCAAAAAAGCCAGGTCTCTTGTATTTGAGAGAGAAGTTTTCCTTAATGAACATGATCTTGAAGACCCCCTGTGGGATCTGGAGATGGCACTACTTGAGAGCGATCTTGCACTGTCTGTTGCAGAATCCATTGTTGAATCCGTCAAAAATGAACTTGTTGGTACAAGTAAAAAAATAGGTCGCAATACAGGTAATATTGTTGAGCAGGCTCTTAAGAATGCGATATACAACGTAATGTCTGCAAACACTTTCGATTTTGATGATTTTATCAAAAATGCACCAAAACCTGTTAATATTATTTTTATAGGTATAAACGGAACTGGTAAGACCACATCAATTGCAAAACTTTCGAAACGCCTGAAGGATATGAATTATTCTGTTGTCATTGCAGCAGGGGATACTTTCAGGGCCGGTGCTATAGACCAGATAGCAATACATGCGGAGAATATTGGTATAAAACTGATCAAACAACCGGAAGGTAGCGACCCTGCGGCAGTTATGTATGATGCTGTCCGGTATGCTGAGGGGCATGATATGGATGTGGTACTTTCGGATACCGCAGGACGCATGCATACCAATGTGAACCTGATGACCCAGCTTAAAAAGATTTGTCGTGTAACCCCACCTGACCTTCTGATATTTGTTGATGAGGCAGTTGCTGGAAATGATGCGGTCGAACGCGCATCGCTGTTCAACGATGTTGTTCCGATAGACGGTTCTATCCTTACAAAAACAGATGCCGATGCCAAAGGCGGTTCTGCGATCTCGATTGCATATATTACAGGTAAACCAATACTGTTCTTGGGAATGGGGCAAGGATACGATGACCTGCAAAAGTTCGATCCTGAGTGGTTTGTAAATCAGTTGTTCGAGTAAAGGGTTATGCACATCTGTTAATTTTGCATGAATTTTCACATGCAAAATTATTATAACACTGCCTGAAGATCTTAGTCATTTTATTGTAGTATATAATTTATAGAATTATATGTTTCGAGTTAATCCGAGCGCAAGCGAGGATTTTCTTGTTTTTTCTTCATTTTCTTTATTGAAAAACACATTTTTAAGTTTCACACAAAATCCATTCTTTTTCCCACAACCCTTAAATATAATGTACTCAACTATACAACACTGTACATAAGTGCACATGATTACTAACGGGAGAAAACCATGAAATCATACATCCAGAAACTGAGCGAAGGAAAAAACCTCACAACAGGAGAAGCTGAGGATGCCATCAAAAAAATATTCAACAACTCAACCGATGCGCAGATCGGAGCATTCCTGATAGCATTAAAAATGAAAGGCGAAACGCCGGATGAGATCGCAGGGTTTGCAAAAGGTATGAAAAAAGCTGCAAATCTCATATCCCCACAGGTAAAGGGAACGCTTGTTGATACCTGCGGCACAGGCGGAGATATCCATAACACCATCAACGTTTCAACAGCAGCAGCCATCGTCACGGCAGGCGCAGGCGTGCCTGTTGCAAAACATGGCAACTACTCGATCACATCCCTCTCAGGCAGTGCGGATGTGCTTAAGGAACTCGGGATAAAGATCGACCAGACACCCGAAGATGTCAAAAAGTCCATCGAGACCGTTGGCATAGGGTTCATGCTCGCGCCTGTGTTCCATCCTGCAATGAAACGAGTTGCAGGACCACGGAAGGAACTGGGTATCCGCACAGTGTTCAACATCCTCGGACCTCTCACAAATCCCGCAAACGCAAAAGCACAGGTAATCGGTGTGTTCGACAGGAGTCTTTGTGAACCTCTTGCAGAGGTACTAAAAAAACTCGGAACACAGCGTGCCCTGGTCGTACACGGTGACGGCATGGATGAGATCTCAAATATCTCTGACACCTATATAGCAGAACTCAAGAATGGAAAAGTGTCAACATACACCCTGGCACCTGAAGATATTGGTATCAAATGTGCAGTTGCAAACGACATCGCAGGCGGTACGCCACAGGAGAATGCACAGGATATCATTCATATCTTAAAAGGCGAAAAAGGTCCGAAACGTGACATTGTTGTGATCAATACAGCAGCCACACTGTATGTAGCTGGAAAGGCAGATTCCATCAAGGATGGTGTATCACTGGCAGAGGACACGATCGATAGTGGAAAAGCTATGGAAAAACTTGACCAGTTCAGGGAATTTGCTTGAACTTTCCCGGAGTCGGTACATCAATGAACCACACAGTACATGTAAAGATATGCGGCATGAAGTCCGTACATGACATCGATCTTGCAGTAAAGTGCGGAGCAGATGCTGTTGGTTTTATCACAGACGTACCGGTTGAAACACCAAGGAAGATCGACATTAAAACAGCAGCAGACCTGATATCCGGAGTTCCGCTTTTTGTTGATACCGTGCTTGTGATCATGCCTGGCAATGCAGAGCATGCTCTTGAAATGATAGGGACTGCAAAACCTGGTGTAGTTCAGGTGCATAATGATATTGGAGTGGATGAACTGGAAATCATGCGAAACAACACTGCAATAGATATTGTGAAAACAATCTCAATTCCAATAAGCACAAAAATATCTGCTGACATAACAGGTGCTATAACCAGACAGGTCAACGACCTGACCGATCGCGATCTGGTAGATGGTATTCTTCTTGATTCCAGTGCATATGGAAAAGTGGGCGGAACCGGTGCCGCACACGACTGGTCGGTCAGCAGGGCAGTGGTGGAAGCTGTAGATGTGCCTGTGGTCCTTGCAGGTGGACTGAAACCGGACAATGTGAAAGATGCAGTTGAAGAAGTATTACCCTATGCTGTTGATACGGCGTCCGGCATCGAAACAGATGGTATGAAAGATGAGAAAAAGATATGCCGATTTATAAAAGAGGCAAGGTGTGTGAAATGATATCAGACATATCATTTGATATTGGTAAAAGTGAGTTTACAGGTATGGTTGAGGATGCAGGTGCTCCTGTGCTGGTGCAGTTGATGGCAAAAATCAGCACTAAATGCTCACCCCTGCAGTTATACGCGACCCTGCAAAACGCCGAATGTTCATACATGCTTGAATCGGTTGAAAAGGATAAACGACATGCCCGTTTCTCATTTGTTGGTTCTGATCCTGATGTGGTCGTGACCATAAAAGACAGGATACTCACACTTGAATATTCAATTGACTCAAAACTTGTTGAATATATCCGCTTAAGACTTGAATCGCTATGTACAGTTGAATCTGTTAAATCCGGTGTATTTCGATCTCACATAAATGAAGGAAACGATGTGTTGGATGCTTTTCGTGCGGTCTTCCCGACTGCGAACGGCACACGCCTGCTCAACCGGAAAGGGTTTGACAGGCAATCATTCCTTGGAGGAGCTATCGGGTATAACAGTTATGATATTGTATATGACTGCTGGTTGGATATAGAAAAGGAACTTGAATCCGGTGTTCCTGATATGCAGTTCGCCCTTACGACAAGAACGTTTGTTTTTGATCACTTCACAGGTGATACATATATTGTGATCTCACCTTTTGTGACACAGCAATGTGATTTTTTGGCAGTGTATGACCAGGCGCTTTCAGATGCCAGGGCATTGGATTTACAACTCCGGAATATTTCCGGAATGTCGGATCAGGCAAACAGGACAATGAAACGACTGCGTACATCCGAACATGTATGCAATGTCGGACCTGGACAGGAGGAGTTTGAGAATGCAGTCCTGACTGCAAAACAACATATCATCGACGGAGATATTTTTCAGGTTGTGCTCTCCCGCAGGTATTCCATAAAGATGAAACAGACGCCTCTTAAACTATATCAGACCCTGCGGAAGATCAACCCGAGTCCGTATATGTATATATTTAAGTTCGGGGACCTGAGCATTGTCGGTGCAAGTCCGGAAACGCTCATGTCAGTGCACGATCGAAAGGTCATCACAAATCCAATCGCCGGAACATGCCCGCGCGGAGAAAATGAGCAAGAGGATAATGTATTATCCTCAATAATGCTGGCTGATGAAAAGGAGTGTGCCGAACATGTTATGCTTGTGGACCTTGGAAGAAATGATGTTCGTATGGTGTCAAAAAGCGGTACTGTCACAGTCGATGATTTCATGTCGGTCGTGAAATACTCGCATTTGCAGCATATAGAAAGCACGGTATCCGGTACTTTGAGAGATGAATGCGACCAGTTCGATGCGACACGTGCGATATTCCCTGCAGGTACACTATCGGGTGCGCCAAAAATTCGGGCAATGGAGATTATCGATAAATTAGAACCCGATGCGCGCGGGATATATGGCGGTGGGGTCGGATATTATTCATGGAACGGTGATGCGGATTTTGCAATTGTCATAAGGACTGTGATTATAAAAGGTGATACAGCTTATATTCAGGCAGGCGCAGGTATTGTTGCGGATTCTGAACCCACGTATGAATATGAGGAGACAGAGCGCAAGATGGCAGCGATGATCAGTGCGATTGAGGATGGACAATGAAAGTGCTGTTTATCAATAACAGGGATTCGTTTGTTTGGAATCTTGTGGACTATGTTTCCATGTTTGAGCCGGATACTTTAGTAGTTCCAAATACCATCTTAATCGAGGAGGTGAAAAACCTTAAGCCTGATGCGATTATTGTATCACCAGGTCCCGGCAACCCACAAAATCCGCGGGATATTGGTATGTGCTTAGACATCATATGTGAGTTTGGCAAATATATTCCGATACTCGGGATCTGCCTTGGCCATCAGGCAATAAATGCGGCATTCGGAGGTATGATCGCACACGCAAAAAGTGGTCCGGTACATGGCAAGACATCGCCTGTCACCCATGACGGGTCAGGCCTTTTTGATGGCATTCCGACTCCATTTACAGCCGGACGGTACCATTCACTTGCGATAAGGACACTTGCCCCTGAACTTGAGGTGATCGCAAAAACCAATGATGGGATTATCATGGGTATCAAGCACAAGGAATATCCGATATATGGTGTACAGTTCCACCCGGAATCGGTGTTGACGAGAGAATTTGTTGATAATGTTTATGTGAATTACGGGCTAAAAATAATTGAGAATTTCCTGAAAATTGCAGGCAGGGTGCATGAGCATGCATAAGCATTAATTGGCAGGAGTTCCATCTTGGGATTATGTTGATAGGACTTACCGGAACACCCGGTACTGGCAAGACATCGATTAGTAAACTTGTTAAAGCGCGTTTTGGTTATAGGGTTATCCACCTTAACAAATTGATAAAGGAGAAACACCTGTATTCAGGGGTTGATAAGGTGCGGGATACGCTTGTTGCGGATATGGACAAGGTCTCTGCATATGTGTCCGAACTTGTAAGTGACAGTGATAAGATCACAGTACTTGATAGTCATCTTTCCCATTATATAGCAGATATAGTGATCGTGCTTCGGGCATCTCCTGGTATTTTAAGTGATAGGCTTTCGCACAGGGACTACTCACAAGCCAAGATATCGGAAAACGTGGAGGCTGAAGCACTGGATGTTATTCTTGTTGAATCGGTGGAGTGGTGTGAAAAGGTGTTTGAGATAAATACTACTGATGTGACAGTTGAAGAGGTCGCAACAAGTATAGGGGAGATTATTAGTGCGTTGCTGTGTGAGGATGATGGGGCAATGATCCTTAAATATAAACCCGGATCGCTTGATTGGAGTGAGGATGTGTTTTGATCAACATGAATAACTGCCCTGTGTATACATCGAAATTTTAATCGTGCTAATAGCGCATCTGTATTAATATGGATTTCCAGGGCGCTTTAAGGGAATGCGGATTTTGCAATGCAGGTGTAGTTACAGTGGAACGCGCCGTATGCGTCCGGGATTGCTGCAAGGGGCCTGGTAATAAAGGATGCTTATCGGCATTTAATCAAAACCGGATATACAAATACCAAATATCAAATACCAAAATTTCAATTGGTTGGTATGAAGAATCCCCACCCCGCACCTACCTCTTTAAACGCATCCGGAAACTGCATGGCAATCTCTTTTTTGTGAACAGTGCAGTGACATGCTGCTATTAAGTTCATCCCTTCAAGCATTGTATAATCCGTGCTCCCATGCAACCCTCCTATTATGCCTGTGACCGTACCAAATTGAGATGCTGCGTTTATAATCCTGGTAAGTCCGGGGTGTGAGCATCCGGTAATAATATACAGCCCGCTGACTGAATTTATGATCAGTGATTGTTCTTTCATACCTTTTTCATCAGTATCGAGTTCACCTGTTGTATACACACTGTGGCAGATCTTCGTTGCCTCCGAAACCTCAATTAAATTTGCCCGTGCTGAGATCTCATCTTTGAGGCGCTTTGAGAACGAAGCCGGCACATAGACCTCAATACCAGGATGAATTTTTAGTAGAACCGGGAGCCCACCAATATGATCCCAGTGCTGGTGTGATAGTACTACCTTATCGATCTCTTCAGGGGATATGTGGATATTTTTGAGATTATGGAGCAGGACACACCCATCCCATCCCGTATCAAATAGGATCTTTGTTTCACCTGTATCAATTAGACATGAAAAACCCCAGCCATTAGTGAATCCCTTGTTATTTTCGTTGTCATATACTATTGTTATATTTGATATTGAACTTGAACTTGACCCAGCCATATTCTTATCCTCACTTTTATCCCGATACTTGCACCTGTCAAATTCCACTTTCATCAACTCCAACCTTATTCGTTAATATCAAACCGATTCTTGAGATAATAATTGGAATAAATAGCACCAAGCGGGTTATGTGCTAAAACCCGATCCTTAACTGCAAGAGTTGTTACAGGTGCATCCGAATGCCGGGTAAAGAGAATATCATGGCCAATACAAAGTCCAAGTATGATGTTCAGATCGGTTTTTTTATCATTAAGCACAATGGACTGGCCTATTGGATTACATATAGCCTCAAAGCCACCGCTGTGTAGTTTATCAAGGCCATATTGATCTTTGCCAATCCCGCATACCTTGCAGCAGACAGAGAATACATCGAAATCATTTGCTAATATCTTGTGAATTATCCTTGCTTCTTTTTCCAGGCCAATACAAAATACAATTCCCAATTTCGTATATCTCATGTCCTTTGCATACTGTATCAGTTCTTCCAGCCGCGTTTTTTTCATGTAATACTTAGATTCGATCTTAGCTGATACTTTCATGGATTCGAGTGTTTCTCCTTCGTATTTCACATTTGCCGCAATTTCAGGGCAATCTTTCCCCGCACGGCATTTCTTGTCATCACATAATGCACATTTCATTGTATTTCCCCTGGAATTTTAATGGATCTCATAAATTTTGTTGGTGAATATTAGATTAGATTAGATTAGATTAGATGAAATGAAATGAACAGGAGTGACGGGATATTGATTGATTTTTATGGTTTTTTAGCGATTTATATAGTTGATTTGTATAGTTGTTTAGCGATTTGTATAGTTGTTTAGCAATTTTTGACGCCGAAGCAATCCTCTTAAGGCTTCGCATTTCCAAACCATTGACGCGGATGATGACGTTTTTGCGGCATTTCAACTTATAATCGAAATATAGAATGGTGTAGCATAGCGTTTTTGTACAGTAATGTTATTGGAAATGATCAGATTTATTCGATCGAGATATATTTTTTGTGATGTTTAGAATGCGCCGCCTGCGGCGGTATTGCTGCGAGGGGTCTTGTAATATGAGCTGTGCATCGGGATTTTATCGAAACTATCTATACAAATACGTTTTTTATAGTTGTAAATAATGTCTGATCTTTTGTACTCCGATAAATCAGGCCGCAGGGTGAATTTACTTGTCCTGTTAATAATGTCCGTTAGTTCAGGCATTAGGACACCGTGTTTTACGGCATGTCCCAAATAGTGACGTTACCTGCATAATGTTAAAGTGAACAAAAGTGAATAGTTTCATTTTGCCATAGTCAACAAGGTACGACCTGAAGTTTCATGCAAGTGTTTCCTCACATTTTCCCATAAATCTTTGACCTTTGCCGAGAAATCATTGTTCGAATACTCAATTACTGTCATCTCCTGTAGCATGGCTTTTGTAGGAGTCTCATCATAAGGAAGTATACC
>JBQVLY010000038.1:0-11502 GCA_052361065.1 Methanosarcinaceae archaeon
TGAGGAGGAAGATTAATGAATGTGATGAATTACGGCAAGTGTGGAGACCTATGGGTCAAATGGGAGTATAGTAAATATTTGTATCTGTTTAGATAGTATTGACGCCGAGGCAATCCCACAGGCGGAGCATTCCCATGCCACTGACACGAACGATATGGGCGTTTTCGCAGCATTTCAATTTATAAAATAAATGTAGAATATCACAGCATCGCGTTTTTTACATACCAATGTTATTGGAAATGTTCGGTTTTGTCTAACCGATATAGGCATATACATCTTTTTATAATGATTGGAATCCGCCGCCTGCGGCGGGTTGCTGCGTGGGGTATAGCAATTTTGGCTGTGCATCGACATTTTATCGTAATCAGCTAAACGCATACGATTATTTTATACCACGCAGCTAAACGCATATGAATATTTTATACCACGATTCATTTATCCCGAATATATTAAAAAGTCTCATTATTTTCAGTCGGCGCTGTATTTGCTGATCTTAAAATTAAAATTAAAATTAGAATTTTTTGAGATGTAATCCAATGGGATTATGATGCTATAGTTAGCAATTGAACTATTAAGCGAAACAAGTCTAATAAAGTTACCAAAAAGCGCCTTATAGACACCTGGATCTGCTTTATTTTACAATAATATCCCGCAGCCCTGCTGTGGGGAGCTTCATTACAGGTTTTTCATCCAAAGATAAGTTTGATATAAAATGGTGGAGTTTCTGATTGTTGGTATCTGGTACTTTTTTGGTATATTGAACCATGTTACCACGATCTAATTCATGAAATGTATTTGGTTGAATAATTATTTATAAGAAAATCCATAAAATATTAAAATGTTTACGGAGTTTTCCTCAATCTGTGCGATTCATTGTTAGCACGATATCGGGACTATATAACAAAATAACAAAACAACAACATTAAATACGGAATAACCCCTTTTGATACTAATAATTTAGAGACTTTTAAATTTATTCCGGATAATATATCATAACAAAAAAGATTAACTTCGGAGATTACATCGGATTATTACTTTTCCCTGCACACTCTGCGGTTTTCCGAATCGTTCGGAAAATGTAATAAAACAAAATCTCAAAATTTATTGTTAATATTATTATATAATGTAGTTCATTCATCACTGAAATAAATCACATTTGTGGAGGAATATTGGTGGCAGATCAAAAATTTGTATACTTTTTTGGGAACAGTGAAACCGAAGGTAAAAACAGTATGAAAAACCTGCTAGGCGGTAAAGGTGCAAATCTTGCTGAAATGGCAAACTTCGGAATTCCAGTACCAGCTGGATTTACAATAACAACCGAAGTATGTCTCTTGCATCTTAAAAATGAGCAATACCCGAATGGGTTAATGGAGCAAATCGACGAAGCGATCAGAAAACTTGAAATTATTACTAATAAAAAGTTCGGAGATTTTAATAATCCATTACTTTTATCTGTTCGTTCAGGTGCACGCGTATCAATGCCCGGGATGATGGACACTGTCCTTAATTTGGGTCTAAATGATAAATCCGTATTAGGACTTACCCAAAACAGCAAAAATGAAAGATTTGCCTATGACAGTTATCGCCGATTCCTCACAATGTTTGGTGACGTTGTTCTTGGCATTGAATATGAAAATTTCGAATCCATTATAGATTCATTGAAAAAAGAGAAGGAAGTCAAACTTGATACTGAACTTGATGTGAATGCGCTCAAAGAACTGGTTGAAATGTTTAAGGTTTTGATCAAGAAAAAAACAGGCAACGATTTTCCACAGGATGCACACAAACAACTTAAGATGTCCATTGATGCTGTTTTCAGTTCATGGAACAACCAGCGTGCCAACACATATCGGCGTCTAAATAACATTCCGGATGACTGGGGAACAGCAGTGAATGTCCAGATTATGGTGTATGGCAACATGGGTGAAAACTCTGGCACAGGCGTAGCATTTACAAGAGACCCTGCAACAGGTGAGAAACGTTTCTTTGGTGAATATCTTATCAATGCACAGGGTGAAGATGTAGTAGCCGGAATCAGGACACCTCAGCCAATTGAAACCCTGAAAGAAAAAATGCCTGTGAATTACGAAAAATTGGTTCAAATATATCAAAAACTTGAAAAACATTTTAAGGATATGCAAGATATTGAATTTACCATCGAAGATGGTAACCTTTTCATGCTTCAAACAAGAAACGGGAAAAGAACTGCAGCAGCAGCTGTTAAAATTGCGGTTGACATGGTCAATGAAAAATTGATAGATAAAAACACTGCACTTTTGCGGATTGAACCTGAACATATAGAACAATTGTTGCATCCGATGATGGACCCTGATGCAGATCTGAAAATAATTGCAAACGGATTACCTGCATCACCCGGTGCAGCGGTTGGAAAGGTCGTGTTTACTGCAGAACATGCTGAAGAAATGGCAAAAAAAGAAGAAAAAACAATACTCGTACGCACCGAAACATCCCCTGAAGACATAGGTGGCATGAATGCGGCAGAGGGTATACTTACAGTCCGTGGAGGCATGACCTCACATGCAGCAGTTGTTGCAAGAGGAATGGGTAAACCATGCGTTGCCGGATGTGGCAACATCAATATTGACATAAAAAAGGGCACGATATCAGTTGATGGTTATACCATCAACGAAGGTGACTACCTGACTCTTGATGGTACTACCGGAAATGTCATACTCGGTAAAGTTGAACTTATCACAGCAGGTTTTAGTAAAGACCTTGAAAAAATACTCAAATGGGCGGATGAAGTACGTACACTTGGAGTAAGAACAAATGCCGATACCCCACATGATGCCGAAGTTGCGCGTAATTTCGGTGCAGAGGGAATTGGACTTTGCAGAACAGAACACATGTTCTTTGAAGATGACAGGATTCCTGCTGTCCGTGAAATGATCATGGCAGAAGATGAATACTCAAGAAAAAAAGCACTGTTAAAACTCCTGCCAATGCAAAAAAGCGATTTTATAGGAATTTTCCGTGCAATGGAAGGATACCCTGTTACAATCAGACTTCTTGATCCGCCACTGCATGAGTTTCTGCCAGACCATGAAGAACTTACAATGAATCTCATAGAACTCAAAAAAAGCGATGGTAATCTAAAAGAGATCGAGCAATTAAAAAAAGTAATTGCACGTGTTGAAATGCTCCATGAGATCAACCCTATGCTAGGACACAGGGGATGTCGCCTCGGAATCACATATCCGGAGATCTATGATATGCAGGTTGAAGCTATAATTGAAGCTGCATGTGAACTCAAATCTGAAGGCATGAACATAGTTCCGGAAATAATGATCCCTCTTATAGGTCATGTTGAAGAACTTAGATCCACAAAGAAAAATGTTATTCGTGTGGCTGGATCTGTTCTCGATAAAAAGAATGTTGAACTGGAATATCTTGTAGGTACTATGATCGAACTTCCAAGAGCTGCTATTACTGCTGACAAAATTGCAGAGGAAGCCGAATTTTTCTCATTTGGTACAAATGATCTTACCCAAACAACTTTCGGATTCAGCAGGGATGATGCAGGAAAGTTTTTACCATATTATATAGAACATGGCATACTTGACAATGATCCATTTGCAGTGCTTGACCAGGAAGGTGTCGGTCAACTTATCAAGATCGGTATCGATAAGGGACGGTCTAAGCGCAAGAACTTAAAACTTGGCATCTGCGGAGAACATGGTGGTGATCCACAGTCGATCAAATTCGGACATAAGATCGGACTCAACTATGTCAGTTGTTCCCCATACCGTGTACCAATCGCACGGCTGGTGGCTGCACAGGCTGTATTGGAAAAGGATGAATAAATTTACCCTGACCAACTATTCTTCAGCCAATCTCAACATTTATCTGCTTTGATCCTGGCACCGACACTTAAAACAAACGCGAGCAATTGTACGTATGTGCTACTGCTAATGGTAAATAGACAAACACATCAACTGACTTAAACTAAAGAAAATGAAGCATCAGTATACGCCGCAGGCGGCATACCTGCTACCAAACCCACAAACCCAACATGCAATTCTTAGATATTCAAATACTACACCGTTTAAAAACCGTTTTGTATTTCGCGTTTATGGTCAGGTTAGAAACGTGCCGTGCTCTTGTGCTATCGCGTCGTCTTTTGCATCTGTTTGGTTCCCCTACCCCACCTAGCGACATTGTATGGTTGACACGACACTACTTTTTAAAGTATATACATCAATATGCCCGCTCGATCATATAATCAGCGATTGCCAGAAGCACATCCTTTGCATTTGAATTATCCAAAATATCCAGTTTTGTCTTACCCTTCTGTACATATGACTTTGCAAGATCACTTGCATAACTGATAGAACCTGAATCCTCCAGAATTTTCACAGCCTCTTCAATCTGCGAAATTGTGGCACTACCGCTTCCGAATATATCCAGATTAACACCACGACTCATTGCATGGATGGCAATAATGGTCTTCTTTCCCTCCATCAGGTCACTTCCGCGTACTTTTCCGAGTATTTTCTCCTGAGTTATCAGATCAAGCACATCATCGTATATCTGGAAACCGATTCCTATCAATCGTCCGTATTCATATAAGGCGTCTGCAACCTCATCTGATGCACCGCCAAGCAATGCGCCTATATTTGCGGATGTAGCATAAAGAACAGATGTCTTTTTCTCGATCATTTCAAGATATTCATCTTCCTCTACATCATCCCTGTTTTCAAAATTGATGTCCATCCACTGCCCTTCACATATTTCGGTACATGTTCTTGACAGGAGTTCAATGGATTTTACAACGCGTGCCGGGTCACAATCAATACGTGAAAGTATCTCAAAAGATTTGGAATATAACGTATCACCTGCAAGAATGGCACAGGCTTCACTCCATTCTACATGAACTGAAGGCATGCCACGTCGGATTACATCCTTATCCATTATATCATCATGTATCAACGTGAAATTATGAACCAGTTCTATAGCAACAGCTGCCGGAAGTACTGCCCTTACATCAGAACCTACAGCCTCAGCCGCAAGGATCACAGTAACCGGACGTAACCGTTTGCCACCGGCATCAGGTAAATACCGTGATGCCCTGTAAAGTTCTATCGGCTCTGTTATGGGAAGCATCTTCCCTATAGCCTCATCGACATAGACACTTCGTTTTTTAATCTCATCAATTACATACATGTTGATCATAATTGGATAATAATATTTCAGTATTATTCTTCGATGTATAATTCTTCACCATTTCTGAGAAGATGCAGTGTATTACCCAATTCATATCCGGCATCTTCTGCCATCTCTATATATGAACTGTGCATCATGATGTGCCCATGTGCAGGAATAACATGCTCAGGATTGATCAATCTTAATAGTTCCCAGTGGTCTTCACGGTATGCGTGACCGGATACATGTACACCGTCATAAATCCTTGCTCCACGCATTCGAAGTTTAGTTTCCAAAGCATAGCGATTCGCCTTTGTCATCGGACTTGGGATTACGTTTGCAGAGAATATAACACGGTCACCTGACTCAATTTCATACGCAGTTTCACCTTTTGCGATCCTACCTAGTATTGCACCAGGTTCTCCCTGATGACCTGTAACAATTGGCAGGTATTTCTCCTTGCCTTCTGTCATTATCTTTTTAAACGCCTTATCAATGTCCTTGCGCTTCCCATAAACTTCGATGTTCTCCGGCAATTTAATGTACCCGAGTTTACTGGCAGTCATCACATATTTTTCCATTGAACGTCCCATCAGAACAGGAATACGCTCCATCTCTTTTGCTGCACTGATTATCGAATTGATACGTGCAATGTGTGATGCAAAAGTGGTAATAATCATGCCGACATCCGATTCCTCGGTGCCAAGAAGTACATCACGTACCATATCATGTGCAATTCTCTCAGACGGGGTCTTTCCTGCAAGACCTGAATTGGTACTTTCTGTGATCATTGCGATTACGCCTTCCTGGCCCAACTTTCTTAAACGATCAAAGTCCGGTGCTTCACCAAGTGTAGGCGTACGGTCAAGCTTGAAATCACACGCATACAGGATTGCACCTGCTGGTGTGTGTATCACGGCAAAGACCGCATCAACTATACTGTGCTGTACCCTGATAAATTCAATAGATACATCCTCTGTGACTTGATAGGTTTCGCCTGCTTTTAATGTGATTATCTTGTTCTTAACACCAAACTTACGCTCAGAATCGATCTGCTGTTTTATAAGAGCAGCTGTATAAGGAGTACCCAGGATCGGAGCTGTATACCTGTGCGCCAGTTTTGGTATTGCACCAATATGATCAAGGTGTCCATGTGTACACACAATTGCGCGTACAGTTCCATCGATCTGTTTCATGATAGTATCGTCAGGGATCGCACCCATCTCTATCAACTCAAGAGAATGCATCCTGTCAATCTCAACATCTTCGTGTATTTGTACACGGTCTAGCCTGAGACCCATATCAAGAATGATAATATCCTCGTCAACTCTTACAGCAGTCATGTTGCGTCCCATTTCATTATATCCGCCGACTGCAATTATTCCAATTTCCGTCATAAATTAACCTCTTTATTTATTTATTTTCAATTGTATGTGTATTTCAATGTATGGTTGCGATTCTAAATCGGATTCGAATTTCCATTTAGATTTCAATAACTTTTCTAGCTTGTATAATTCTAAATTATATGAAACAAATAACTGATATTTTTGCAATTTTGTGGTTGTGATTACCTTTGTGATGAATTGATAGACTCATGCTAAGTTTGAACGCACAGCAAGTTCCCTTACATCAAATCCGCGCTGTGTCAGGTATTCAAGTGTCCAGCCGGTTATAACAGCCGGAGTTGTGTGCAACCTATCGATATTATTACATGCGCAAAGGAACATTGTTACTTTTAATTCATTCATCATACTTGTCAAAACGTTGACGACCTCATCTTTACTTTTCATTGCAGGCACAACAAACGGCAGTGCTGCACTTGCAATATTCGCTCCGACAGCAATCGATTTTGCAATATCAATACCTGTTCTCACCCCACCAGTTGCAATAACCGGCAGTGATGCACTGCACTCAACAATGCTTGCTACAGTAGGAATTCCAAAGTCCCAGAACAACTCTCCAAGAAGTTGCGATAATATGTCATTTCGAGCACTTGCACGATATACTTCGACACCTGACCAGCTTGTACCCCCGACACCGCCAACATCAATCGCAGATACACCAGCCTTTTTTAAGAGCCGAGCATCCTCATTCGATATTCCGGCACCTGTTTCTTTTATAATAACAGGCGTTTTAATGGAACATATTTCTTTAATTGCGTCAAGTATGCCCGATGCATCCCGATCCCCTTCCGGCTGGACAGCCTCCTGAAGATAATTCAGGTGCACTGCCATTGCATCAGCATCGATCATATCTATCATTTTCTCAATGCCTTCAATACCATATTCCCTGATCTGTGCGGCACCTACATTACCATAGATAAATGCAGTTGGTGCCTCATCACGAACAACCCTGAATGAGTCTTCCTGTTTCGAATCCTCAATAGCTGCTCTTTGGCTCCCGACGCCCATACCAATACCAACCTCTTCGACTGCCTTTGCAAGTTTTGCATTTATGGCCATGGTATCGGGATGTCCACCCGTGATGGATGCGATTATAAACGGTGCATTTAGGTGTTTACCCATAAGATCAACAGATAAGTCTATTGCATCCATTCTGACTTCCGGCATTGCACAGTGCACCAGAACAACATCATCAAAACCTGCACTTACCTTTCTGGACTCTACCTTACTTGTTGCACATAGATCCAAATGCTCTATTTTTCTCTGGGATGTGGTCATGATCGAACCTTCTTACTGTGATTACTCAAATTTCAATTTCATAGTTCCAAACTCAAATTCTATATCTATATTTATATTTATAACTGTTAATTTGTTATCACGGTTCCAATATTCGCTCCATCTAAAAACCTTGAGATATTCCCTGGTTTTCCCGCATTGAATATATACGAATTAATACCTGATATTTCACAAAGTTGTATCAATTCACCAACTTTTCCAAGCATCCCACCAGTAACGTCGGTACTTTCCGAGCCCCCTATATATTGTTCAATATTCTTGAAATTCAAGGATGTGATAGCTGGTAGTGTGTCACCTTTATCATTCAGGACTCCGTCTTTGGTACTTCCGATGCCGATCCTTGCACCGCCCAGTTGCACCGCAAGATAAGGAACTATCTGATCGCCTGATAAAATTGATGTACCGAGTTTTGTATCCATTACCACATCACCGTGTAACACAGGTACAAACCCATTGTCAAGCATAAGATGAATGTTCTTAAGAAACATCTGCACAATCCTGCCATTTTCGGATATGGTATTGCCCATCGGGTGTACTCCAATAGCATTAACTCCTGCATTTGCCAGAGATTCAACGACAATGTAGTTGAGTATTTTTACTGATTCATGAGTTATAAGGGCACCTTTAGCATCGAACTTTTCAGTAAGCTCGTACTTTTTTGCCTGCGGGTGTCCGAATGAACCGGCACCGTGAACAATTATCAACTTGCCATGGTGTTTTGATATCTCGCCTGCGATTCGCTTGATCTCATCATAATTTGCAATGCCATTGTCTGCATCCTTATCGGTGATAATACTGCCACCGATCTTTAGTATTGTAATATCGCATGATGTACCCATTAATTTGACTCCACCATAATCCCATGTTCTGTTGCATTTGTGATAATTGAACTTCCGCCTGCCGCATTAATTGCATAAGCGACACCATCTACCTGCATTCTGTCTACAAATGCCACTATACAACCTCCACCGCCAGCACCTGTAATCTTTGCGCCAAATGCTCCACTGTTGCGCGCTGCATAGACGAGTGATGATAGTTCAATACTGCTGACGCCAACTGAGTCAAGCAGTCCGTGATTGATGTTCATCAAATAGCCTATTGATGCATAATCTCTGTTAGTTACAAGTTCTTCACCAATTTTTGATATACTGCTTATTACAGATAGAACAGGATCTATGATCTGTGGGTAACTATCCCGCAGTTTCGCGACATTTGCAACAAGTTCTTTTGTAGAAGATAGCATGTTTGTGTTGCCAATCACAATTTTGCAGTCGATATGTTCCAACTTCTTTTTTTGTGGAATTATAACCACGCCGCCCATTGTGCTGACATAAGTATCAGTAGGACTTGCAGCACCCTGAATCTGCATTTCTATTTCATGCCCTAGTTTTGCAATTTCTTCTAAAGTTATCTTACAGTTGAATAGAGTATTTAGTGCTGCAATTGTTGCAACTGTTACAGCAGCTGATGAACCTATACCTGATCCGACAGGAATATCAGAATCGATTTTGATGCTCACACCTTTAATTGATGTAAATTCCCCCATGCGTTCAATCACTGCAGAAACATAAGGGTGTATCTCAGAATCAATGCCCGTCTTCCCAAGAACCGATTCGATATTTATAGTGTCATCAATTTCGACCTGTACACGGGTTCGAAGGTCTACTGCACAGCATATGGCACTTTCACCATAGACCACGGCATGTTCACCAAACAGATATATTTTCCCGGGTGCAGAACAAGTTATCATTTATCATTACTCCTTTGTGAATTACTTGTTATGCTTGAGTGCTGCATACCACTGAATCAGCATCATTCTACAATAATCGCCGCATATCCGACAACATCAGACATATCCCCTGTTATATCCCCGCTTGTTGCATACTTTAAAAGGGAATTCTTTTTGACTCCAAGAGCACTTGTTGCAGTAAGCATTGCTGCAATAGGACCGTACCCGCATATAGAGATGTTCTTTTTAGCCCGCCGCCTGTAAAATTCAGGTATGTCCATATCCAGAATTGCTTTTATTAGATAGTGGTCTACATCGCGTGCAATATCAGCAGGCTGATTGTGGGTAAAATCACTTGATGCGATAATCACCACCTTTTTACCACTTTCTAATACTGCGCGTGCAATCTCGTTGCCAATTTCAACTGCGATCTCTTCATCCTGCAATCCCATGCATACTGGCAATATCTTGAAATCGTTTCCGAACCGATACTGCAAAAACGGCAACTGGACTTCTATGGAATGCTCATAGATATGGGCAAGCTCATCAAAATCCACAATAGTGCCAGCAAGTAATTTTGCAAGTTCGATATCAGTCTCAACTTCCCCAAGAGGCGTTAACCACGTATCCTGTGATGCCGAAACCAATGAACCCATGCCTGTATGATTTGGTCCAAGTATTATATATGTGTCTGCTTTTGGAAGTACTGCATATACATGTGCTGCAACCGAACCTGAATAAATATATCCGGCATGCGGTACAACAGCACCAATCACATTTCGCTGTGATGTGCCAATACCACTAAAGTATTTAATTACCTCTTTTTTGAGAGTCTTTGGATTTAGCGGATAGAACTGTCCCGCAACTGTTGGTTGTCTCATATTACTTCACCCCGATAATATATGTGGGCATCTGCAATATATGTAGTATGCCACCTACAATCGCTTGTAGATTTTATTCTACAATTCAAGATGACAATTACAATTATA
This sequence comes from Methanosarcinaceae archaeon, assembly GCA_052361065.1. Lineage (GTDB taxonomy): Archaea > Halobacteriota > Methanosarcinia > Methanosarcinales > Methanosarcinaceae > Methanovorans. Next base: position 10,584 of record JBQVLY010000038.1, read on the forward strand.
ATATGGTTTTACAATGCAGGCTCGAAGTCTGTAACTTCATAGTTAAATGGAATGTCGTTTGTCTGTGAAACACCTCTTGCAAGTAACCAGTATACAAGAGAAAGTGCTTTTCTACCTTTATTGTTCGTAGGAATGACCAGATCCACGTTAGATGTCATATTGTTAGTATCACACAATGCAACCACCGGAACACCTATGTTCACAGATTCTTTGATAACCTGTGCATCACCAGTCGGATCGGTCACAACAATAACATCCGGTTCATAGAATCCTTCCAGATTAGGATTTGTGAGTTTACCTGGAATGAATCTTCCAACCATTGCTTTTGCACCAATCGTTTTTGCGAACATTTTTGCAGGATACTGCCCATACTGGCGTGCGGATACCACAAGGATATTGGCAGGGTCATATTTTGAAAGGAAATTTGCAGTAAGCCGGATTCGCTCATCTGTTGACTGAATGTCAAGAACATATAGCCCGTCTGTTCGAACACGATAAACAAATCTCATCATATTCTTTGTTTTTTGCTGCGTACCGATATGAATTCCTGCTGCAAGGTATTCATCAATAGGCACAAGTGATGTTGATTCTTTTACTTCCACGTTCTTCACTGTATTTTCCATATTTTCTTCGATATTTTCTTCTATGTTTTCTTCTATGTTTTCTTCTATATTTCCTTCTATATTTCCTTCTATGTTTTCTTCTATGTTTTCTTCCATATTTCCTTCTATGTTTTCTTCCATATTTCCTTCTATGTTTTCTTCTATGTTTTCTTCTATGTTTTCTTCTATGTTTTCTTCGATATTTCCTTCTATGTTTTCTTCCATAACTTGATCCGTAACTTCCATGTATTCACCTCAATTATTTGTGATCTCTCTTAACCGTAATGGGAATTACACCCCGGTCCAGTTCTTCCATC
>JBQVLY010000039.1:0-11467 GCA_052361065.1 Methanosarcinaceae archaeon
GTTACGATTTAATTTAGTGAATTGTCCTAATTTGGACAATTATGACTCGATAATCTTTTCTGCAGGTGGTCAGATCTGGAAAGATCATCCTTTACCAGGATAACAGAAAACAGCACCATGTAGTACTGTTTAATGTTTTAATGTATTATGTTATAACTTATTGCATATGACAAATGCGGACAATTGTACTGAAAAAAAGAGGGTAAACGGAAAATGCTCCGATGGGGATTCGAACCCCAGTCGCAGGAGTGAGAGTCCTGCATGATTGGCCGTGCTACACTATCGGAGCATAATGAATCTTGCCTATCGGTATATGCAAAAGTAACTTAAGTATTATTAAACTTTCGTTCTATATCTATATACATAAACGGACCGGAGTCCAGATTATGCGAACATTCCGACAGGAGCATTTATACCCTCCTCATCAACGATCACTTTATTGAAGCCATCTTCTATATCCTGCATAGTAATAAATTCACCACGCCTTCGAATGACAAACATTCCGGCTTCCTTGATGATCACGTTCAAATCAGCACCGCTAAGATCATCTGTCATTTTTGCGAGTTTACAAATATCCACATCGTCAGCCAGATTAATCTTCCTGGTCAGTATCTTCAATATTTTCAAACGTCCATCTTCATTCGGTAAAGGAATCTCGATCACACGATCAAACCTGCCAGGGCGCAGAAGTGCCGGATCAAGTAGGTCTATCCTGTTTGTTGCAGCAATTACCTTCACATCTCCTGTCGACTCAAATCCATCCATCTCTGCCAAAAGCTGAAGCATAGTTCGATTTACCTCTGCAGAACCGGTCGTGCCATCATGGGTACGCAGGCCACCCACAGCATCAATCTCATCAATGAAAAGAATTGATGGTGCCTTATCCTTTGCCAGTTGGAACACATCCTTAACAAGCCTTGCACCCTCACCAACAAACTTCTGGACAAGATCTGAACCGGACATATGTATAAATGTGGCACTTGCCTCAGACGCAACCGCCTTTGCGATAAGCGTTTTTCCTGTACCTGGTGCGCCATATAACAAAACACCGGATGGGGGCTCAATGCCCAAATTCTCGAATAGTTCCGGCTCAGTAAGTGGTAATTCTACGGACTCAACGACCTCATTTACAACATCCTCCAGACCGCCGATCATATCATAACTTACACCTGGTGAACGAATGACTTCCATCACCTGAGCGCGCACATCCGCAGCCCGGCTGATAACCGAGATAATTGAAAACGCCGCATTTACACAAACACGCATGCCCGGTCCAACCTCGTCCTCAAACTCTGGTGGGATTTGGGTCATAACTTCCTGATTGTTACCGTGCTGCCTGATAAGCGCCAGATTATCCTCAATTTCCAGTACACTTGCAATGAATAATGGTGGGGTAGTCAACTTATCCATTTGTTCTTTGAGCTTATTTATCTCCTCGAAATAATTATTCGCGATCATACTCGCTTCAAGGAGTTTTGCTTTCATAACCTCATTCTGTATCCTGAGGGTCTCAATCTCATTTTTCAAAAGGGGAATGTTTTTATGCTCTATAACTTCTGGATCCACATGTGATTTTGTATTCGGGCTAATTGTTTCTATCGGCGATTCTGCACTAACATCGGACATGAGCCCATTTATATGGCACATATAATATAAAGCCAACCACTGGAAACAAGAAAAAATATACAATCAAAAACAGTCACCACTTTTTATAGATCCCCGCATTCACAAATAACTGAAATTGTAATATGTATAAATGTATTTACTAATAAAAAAGGATAAATCTAACTTAATATATCAAATTACCTGATAATAACAGTGTTTAACTAATTAAATTCAATTATATCATCTATAATCTATATCAATAAACGATCTTTATAAATAGTATTTACACATAATTCTACAATACATACATCTAAAAACGATATTTAGATAATATTTAGAAAAATAATCAAATATCTTGATCTAATATTGTTTAAAACATATGAATACAAGAATTAATCATAACACTTATATATAACAAACTACAATCTCTTATTTGTAGATTGGATAGTAATTTATCATGTGAATTGTGAATACAACTAAACATGTGACAATTATACAAAAACAGCAAAAAAAACCATAAATCTGAGGGGATGAATGGTTTGCGAATCCACCTTTCTGAGGGGATAAGGGGATTTGACAAAGAGGTAGTAAAAGGATGAAGGTTCGGATTGAGATCTTCGAGGACGATGGTACGGAAAAAGCAAGCGCCCAATTCAATGGAAAACAATGGAAGGAATACGTAACTAATTTCATTCATTTGATTGACGACACAAAATCTCCATCAACCGTACCTTCATCCGAAATACCCACACAAAAATCGGCACCCCAGGTAGTACAATCACCAATACAACAGCAAGTATCTCCATATTCTCAATTGCAATATTATCCATACTCACCCATACAACAACCGGTTTTTTATTATCCGCAGTCTGTGCAATGCCATCCAAATACCCAATCCATAAATCCTCAACCATTGCAGCAGGCTGTATCTCCTATTAATCAATCACCATCACCACAGCAATATGCTGCCCAGCCGGTGGCACCATTACAATCACAGGCACAAACACGCCAACCAAATATTTCACTAAGAGACAAGATCAATGACACAACACTCACAATAAGCGAACGTCTTGAACTTTTTTTAAAATTTGAATATCCGCATGTGTGGTTCAAATCCCAGGAGATCCAGGGACATTATGAGCGAGTATATGGTTTTATCAAATTGAGTACAGTCTCAACATACCTGTCACGCATGTACCGTAAAAACCTTCTCCAAAGACGCGGAAATCGAACACAGCGTGAATATATGTATATATGTGATGAACTTGATATATCCGGTGGCATAACCGTATCCGAAGCTAATGGAATAATGCAATAATTGTGCACTGTTATAACTTATTATTTTTTATAATGTCAACCATACAATGTCGCCATATGGGGATAGGGGACCAAACAAACACAAAAAACGACGCGACGCCGAATAAAGAAGAGCAATTACTCGCTTTCCCTCTTTTATAGAACGGTACGTGAAAAATTCCCTTTATACCACTCAGGCTTTTCATAACCGACACTTGACATGAAACCGGAACCACAGTAATCACATCATCACAAAATCACACAATTCGCAAAGTGAATACGTGATCATATGAACATAAGACAAACATGTGAAGTCATATAAAATGAAATTACAATCACATCGCAAGAATACGTTTATAGGCATTCACATACATATTTATACCTGCAATGCACCCCTTCAATCTTGTATCAAGCTATAAGCCAAAAGGCGACCAGCCAAAAGCCATCTCAAAACTCACAGAAGGATTGCTGAAAAACCAGAAGCATCAGATGTTATTAGGAGTAACCGGTTCCGGTAAGACGTTCACAGTAGCAAATGTTATCAAAAACGTACAAAAACCCACACTTGTAATCGCACATAACAAAACACTTGCAGCTCAGTTATATTCAGAATTCCGAGATTTCTTTCCTGATAATGCCGTTGAATACTTTGTCAGCTACTACGACTATTACCAACCGGAAGCATATATCCCGACAACAGACACCTATATCGAAAAAGATGCAAACATCAATGACGAGATTAACAGGTTACGTCTTTCCACAACAAAATCACTAATCGAACGCAGGGACGTTATTGTGGTCTCAAGCGTTTCCTGCATCTACGGACTCGGCTCTCCAGAAGAATGGCAGGAGATGTCAGTTATCCTCAAACAGGGTGAGGAGATTGACAATAGCAAACTTTTTGCAAGTCTGATAAACATACAATATGAACGAAATAGCGTAGATTTCACCCAGGGTACATTTCGCTCACGCGGAGATACTATTGAAATATATCCGGCACAGGAAAATCACGGCATCCGCATAGAACTTTTTGGAGATGAGATTGACAAGATCGCTTATTTTGATCCCCTCACAGGCAAAGTGCTTAAAACAATAAATGAAGGTGAGCGGCTTATAATTTATCCTGCCAGGCATTTCGTTATGCCAGAAGAACGTATCGAACAGGCAATCCAGTCCATAGAATCAGAACTCAAAGTTGAGCATACCAAACTGGAAAAAGAGAATAAACTCTTAGAAGCCCAGCGCCTCATGCAACGTACAAAATTTGACATCGAGATGATGCGGGAGATAGGATACTGTTCCGGCATTGAGAACTATTCCAGACACTTTGACGGACGAAAAGCGGGCGAACCGCCATTTTCATTAATTGATTTTTTTCCTGACGGTTATCTCATGATCATTGATGAATCACATGCCACCATTCCACAGATACGCGGCATGTATAATGGTGATCATGCAAGGAAAGAATCACTTATTGAGAATGGGTTTCGCATGCTTTCAGCATATGATAATCGCCCCTTGAAATATGATGAATTCGAAAAGAGAATCAATCAGGTAATATACATTTCTGCCACTCCTGCCGAATATGAACTTGGACGAAGTAAAACGATTGTTGAGCAGATTATCCGCCCGACTGGTCTTGTTGATCCGAAAATCTCCGTACGTCCTGTAGAGAATCAGATCGATGACCTGATAAGTGAGATCAAAAAGGTTACTGAGCAAGGTTTCCGGACTCTTGTAACGACTCTTACAAAACGTATGGCAGAGGACCTGACAGATTACCTTCTGGAAATGGGCATAAAGGTCAGGTACATGCATTCGGACATAAATACCATTGAACGTTCACAGATCATAAGGAGCCTGCGAAAAAATGAGTTCGATGTTCTTGTTGGCATCAACCTTTTGCGAGAGGGACTGGATATTCCAGAAGTGGCGTTTGTTGCCATACTTGATGCCGATAAGGAGGGATTCCTCCGTTCGGAACGTTCACTTATCCAAACCATTGGCAGAGCGTCCCGAAATGTAAACGGGCGTGTGATATTATATGGTAATAATATGACGGGTTCAATGAAACGTGCCATAAATGAAACAAATAGGCGACGCGAACTTCAAATGAATTACAATAAGGACCATGGCATTGTTCCGCAAACTATCAAGAAGAAAATCCAGAAGGAACTGGTCGAAATAGATGCAGAAGGCGAGACATCAGGTATAATGATGATTGCAGAAGATATGTCTGCCATTGATATTTTCAATATCGTTATCGACCTTGAAACGGACATGCATCTGGCTGCAAAGAATCTTGAATTTGAGAGAGCAGCAAATATTCGCGATAAGATCAAGCAACTTCGGACAAACTATGCATTGGTGTTCGGTTAATCAGTTTTATTGTTTTGATGCTAATGTTTTTAGACAAAAGCAACTCAACACATATTTCCTATTAAAAAAGGTAACTATTCAGCCCTATATAACCGTCATCGGTAGACTGAATAATCCATAAATTGATAATTACACACAGTTGTCAAACACCTTTGAAATCGAGGGGTATGGACTCAGTATTAAAAACTAACAAATGTATCACCATAGACACAAATAAGCGAATTTTCGCCATCGGCGTCCGGTCTTAAGGATGGCTGAATAGTTACATAACTACAATAAATTGAAATCCGAAAATATAGAAAATCACAAAAATGAACGAGAAAACAAAACAATTCCTAAAATCAAAGTTCCAGGACTATTACCGCACCGCAGGTATTCATCTTCCGCCGGACTTTACTTCACGTGAATGGGGATTCATATTGTTTGACGAAATGCCGGAGTTCGTAATGCGCCGACATAAATCGTTTGGATCAAGCGGTGAATTGCATGATTATCTTTCAGGAATGGTGCCGGCACATGCGTATTATTCTGTGGCGTACTATGAATATCCCAACGCGCCGAATATGAAAGAAAAGAACTGGTTGAGCGCTGATCTCATCTTTGACCTTGATGCCGATCATCTCCCAGGTGCTCCAAAGTCATATGCTGATATGCTGGAGCACGTTAAACAAGAATCACTCAAACTTTATGGATTCTTAAACAACGATTTTGGTTTTGCTGAGGAAGACATACATATAGTGTTCTCGGGCGGGCGCGGTTACCATTTTCACATAAGTACACCTGCTGTTCGCTCGCTGGGAAGTGCAGAGCGCCGTGAGATCATAGATTATGTGAGCAGTACCGGTCTTGAAGTTAATCGTTTTTTTGGCAAGAGGGGAGTAAGCGGTGATGCGGGCCGTGATAGTGCAGAGGTTTTCGTACTGCCTTCTGAAAATGAAGGTGGCTGGGGTGGACGGATCAACCGATACATAATATCATATTTATCGGAAATCTCGAAACTGGAGGATTCGATAAAGGTACTCAAAGGTTTTGATGGAATTGGAAAAAAAAATGCTGAGCGGTTAGTTCGGATATTTTGTGACGAACACCAGATCAATCTTCTCAAAAACGGAAAGATGGATACGCTATCAAAAATTCCGAAATCGTTTTTAGAAACGCTTGCAAACAAGGCTGTGTCTGAGATGTCAGCATCTGTAGATGAACCCGTGACTTCGGATATCAAACGTCTTATACGCCTGCCAGGTTCACTTCACGGTGGCTCTGGTATGCGTGTGACTACGCTTTCGGTTTCGGAACTGGAAACTTTTTATCCGCTTAATGATGCTGTTGTTTTTGGTAATGATTCGGTACAATTAAAAGTAATAAAACCATTTTCCATGCAGATGAGAGGTAATGATTTCGTGGTTGAGGAGGGCACAACTAAACTGCCCGAATATGCAGCGATATATCTAATGTGCAGGGGAGCAGCAGAATATGGATCGAACTGAACTAAAAATCGCACTGAGGGAAGAAAGCAGTTCGTCATTAAAACCGCTTAATACGGATTTCTACGAATCAGTGAATGGATACATACGTGAACTGGAAAATGAGATCAAAAAGATTCACAATCCACGTTCTGCAGAATCAAAAATGCTTGAGGATGAACTGCAAAGTGCGCTTACTGATATCGAGATTATATTCATCCGCCGCCTGCGTAAGATTACCGGACGTGCTACATCGAATGCATTTTCGAACCGGTCTGCAAAATCGGATATGGAGAAACTACTTCCTTATGAACGCAATGTGTATGATACAGTATTATCTGCAATCAATATCGCACGCGATAAATTGATTATGCACATAATAGACCCTGATTTTGTGCGAAGTGATATTACTTCCCAAAAAATGCAGGATGAAGATGAAGATACAAATATAAATGCAAATAATGATGCAAATATTAATTTAAGTGTAAATGTAAACAGGGATGCAAAAATTGATTTAGGAAGTGAACTATCGGAGCAGGGTCTAAAAATAACTGAACAACAAAACACCCTCTTGCCACAGGAGTCTTCGGAGCATATAAACGACACTGGTAAAAGCAATATAGCCAAAAGTAATATAAGTGAGGAATACCTTGTTGTCCGAATATTAAAAGATTTATCTACATTCCAGGCTGTGGATGACCGCAAATATACGTTACAGGAGCATGATATTGTTTCATTACCATCAGTCAATGCCAAGGGACTTGTTAAGCGAAATATCGCACAGTTAATTCAAAATAATTAATTCATATTAATATGGTGTAATCATGAAGATACCAAAGAGATTCAGGACATACTGTCCCTCATGCAAAAAGCATACAGAGCATATTGCGGAAAGAGTGAAAAAAGGAAAAGCATCGTCTATGACACGCATTGCAAGACAAAAGAAACGCCAGACCGGGATTGGAAACAGCGGCAAGTTCTCAAAGGTGCCTGGTGGCGACAAGCCAACAAAGCGAGTGGCACTTAAATATCGTTGCACGGTATGCAATAAATCGCACCAGAGACCATGTTTTAGGGCAAAGAAATTCGATTTTAAGGAGTGATATTTATGGCTACGCCAAAAAGTAGGTTTTTACGTGTAAAATGTAATGATTGTGAGAACGAACAGGTTATTTTCGGAAGCGCAAGTCGCAAGGTCACATGTGTGGTATGCGGCAGGACGCTTGCAGAACCAACTGGTGGCAAATCCACGATCACAACACACATTCTTGAAGTACTCGAATGATCAATTTTATACAAAAGTGATGCGTGATGAAAGATAACAATAATTGGCCGGAAACAGGTGATTTTGTAGTCTGTACTGTCAATAATGTCACCGATTTCGGTGCTTACACCAGACTTGAAGAATTTGGCGGTAAAGAAGGTTTTATACACATATCCGAAATTAAGGCAGGATGGGTAAAATACGTAAGAGATCATGTTCGCGAAGGACAGAAGATCGTATGTAAGGTACTAAATGTTGATTCGTCACGTCGTCATATTGACCTTTCCTTAAAGGATGTCAATGCTCACCAGAAGCGCGCAAAGATACAGGACTGGAAGAACGAACAAAAGGGTACTAAATGGTTGCAGTTCGTTGCTAATGAAACAAAGACAGATGATAAAACAATGCAAAAGGCCTATGATACAATCCTTGATAAATTCGGAAGTATATATTTAGCCTTTGAAGATGCTGCAATGAATGGTATCGATTCGTTCACAAATACCGATATCGACGATAAAGTGGTTTTAAGTATTGTAAATATCGCACAGGACAACATAAAACTTCCATTTGTTGATATTGCAGGTTACGTTGACCTTACATCTAACAAGCCAAATGGTATTGAGATCATTAAAAAAGCACTTAAGGCTGCAGGTAAAGTGAAAAAGGATGAGGTCAAGGTCGATATCAACTATATAGGTGCACCAAGATATCGCATAAAGGTCATTGCACCGGATTACAAGACAGCAGAAGGTATTTTAAAAAAATCAGCAAAGGCTGCGATTGATTCTATTGAAAAAGCGGAAGGTAAAGGTTCATTCCACAGGCATATTGAATCTGTTAAGGCGTGATGATTTTTTGGGACTTAAAATTCGTAGATGTGTACAGTGTAAGAGATATACAATGGTAGAATTTTGTCCGAAGTGCGGAGGCATGGCTATAAGCCCAAAGCCAGCACGTTTTTCTCCACTTGATCCTTACGGGAAATACCGCAGATTAGCTAAAAGAAAAGGAATGGAACATGCAGAAAAATAAGGTAATCCGCTTAAAAGAGGTTGATTTAAACAATCCGATATTGCTGGTTGGACTTCCAGGAGTCGGTCATGTCGGAAAACTTGTTGTTGAACATCTTATTGAGGAACTGGATGGTGAAAAAATAATCGAGATATATTCACCTCATTTTCCACCACAGGTGTTGGTCAATGAGGATAGTACTATAAAACTTGTAAATAATGAGATATTTGCCTGCAAGGCAAATGATATTGATATTCTAATTTTAACAGGAGATCACCAGAGCGCAAGCACCGAAGGACATTATGAGCTCTGTGACCTGTATCTTGATTTGGCTGAAGAGTTCGGTGTTTCGAGAATATATACACTTGGAGGATTTCCGACAGGCCAATTGACTCATACGGATGAAGTAATCGGTGCGGCTAATAATCCTGCATTGATCAAGGAAATGGAGCAACACGGAATTGACTTCAAAGAGAATGAACCTGGTGGAGGAATTGTCGGAGCATCTGGTTTGTTGCTTGGTCTGAGTCAATTTCGGAAACTAGATGCAATGTGTCTCATGGGTTTCACGTCCGGCTATCTGGTTGATCCGAAAAGTGCCCAGTTTTTGCTTTGTGTTCTCGGCAAGATCATTGATATTGAGATCGATGTAACTCCACTTGAGGAACGAGCAAAAGAGATGGAAAAGATTGCTGCACAGTTTGCTGAAATGGAACAACAACAGCAAGGACAGCATCAATTTATGCCTGATACTGTATCAAACGATGAAGACCTGCGGTATATCGGATAAGTGTTTTTATGCAAATCAATGCCGATCTGCATGTTCATTCCAAGTATTCTATGGCATCATCTCCGAGGATGGAGCTGCCAACAATCGCAGTTGAGGCTGCAAAGAAAGGGATTGATCTTGTAGGTACGGGCGATTGTATTCATCCGAAGTGGCTTCTGGATATTAAACAGGCGGTTGTTGGTGATGAAACGATCCGGATCAATGATACTGATTTTGTACTGACAACCGAGATCGAAGATAAGAACAGGGTTCATCACTTGCTGATATTGCCTTCAATATCAAAGGCCGAGGAATTGGCAGAGGTGATGGGGAAATATGGTAACCTTGAAGCAGATGGTCGCCCGACCATCAAACTCAATGGGGTTAGGATCGCAGAAGTTGCAAAGGATGTCGGTGCACTGGTGGGTCCCTGCCATGCATTCACACCATGGACCGCGTTGTATGCGGCACATGGTTCCTTGAGAGACTGTTATGGAGATATGACGGATTATGTTTCTTTTGTTGAACTTGGGCTTAGTGCGGATAGCGATTATGCCGATCGCATTAAAGAATTGCAGAGATTGACATTCCTTACGAATTCTGATGCACATTCACCATGGGCAGATAAACTTGCACGCGAATTTACGCGGTTTGAAGTACCGGATGTTACATTTGATGGGTTGAAAAAAGCAATCCTTCGTGAAGGGGGATATAATGCCAAGCTCAATGTTGGTTTTTATCCGCAGGAAGGGAAATACAATAAATCTGCATGTATCAAGTGTTTTACGAATTATACACTTGATGAATGCCTGTCAAGTAACTGGCGCTGTTCCTGTGGCGGTCGTATCAAGAAAGGGGTACATGACCGCATAAATGAACTTGCTGATTTTGATGAGCCAGTGCATCCCGGATACCGCCCTGATTATGTGCACATCATTCCTCTTGCGGAAATCATCATGATGGCTGTCGGGCATTCAAGTATCAATACGAAAGGTGTCCAGACCCCATGGAACGCACTTGTTGAGCAGTTTGGTAGTGAGGTAACTGTACTTCTTGAAGCTAACCCTGATGAGCTGGGAATTGTGGATACAAAGATCGTTGATGCGATTCTTGCATTCCGGCGCAATAAAGTTATTCTCCATCCCGGCGGTGGAGGAAAGTATGGCTGGATAGAACTGCCGCAAAGTGATAAGTCTAAATCCGGAGCTAAAATAAATGCACAAAAACAAAAGTCGCTGATGGATTTTTAGATTATAGGTTTTGAACGTATTCGATTTTATAATATACTACTCCGTAAGTATAATTTATAATCATTTTGTGATATAACCGATGTAGCAAAGTAAACCGGTAAATAAAAGTTACAAAAAACTGATGCGGGTTAGTATATATATGCACATATTCGCAGTAGATTTCTTTAAGCCAATACGGACAGAAAGCTCACCTATGTAATATTTGAGGTAGACTTGATATTCAAAGAAAAGCAAATTGACCCGAAATTTTGTTATTTGTCTTCTTTAGTCAACCATCTGAAAATGCCACGCAGAAATGGTTCAATAAATTCTCATTGAGCATACTGTGGAAATTCTAGCACTAATCACATCATTTTTTTCATAGTATATAATTTATAACTTTTCACATCCACGTAGCAAATCATATAAACCTCTTCTCAACATTCATCTA
>JBQVLY010000040.1:0-11458 GCA_052361065.1 Methanosarcinaceae archaeon
ATCTCCCTTTCCGACATACTTCTCTCCTTTTCTCGTAGTATATAATCTATAAGATTATGTAGTCCGAGTTAATCCGACCGTAGGGAGGATTTCTCGCTACATATAAAGTGTAACCTGATCCATTATTTATTTCAGGACCGTCATGCGCCTGATTATCCGAACCGTCCTGTAATGTAATTCTCTGTACTCTTTTCAACAGGATTCTCAAATATCTGTTTTGTCTTCCCGAACTCGATCATTTCACCTAGCAGGAAAAACGCCGTATAATCAGATACCCTGGCAGCCTGCTGCATATTGTGCGTCACGATAATAATAGTATAATCGCGTTTCAACTCACTGATCAGGTCTTCGATCTTTGCGGTCGATATCGGGTCAAGTGCACTGCACGGTTCATCGAACAATATCACATCCGGTTTCACTGCAAGTGTTCGTGCAATACAAAGCCGCTGTTGCTGTCCCCCGCTCAGGTCAAGTGCAGGTTTATCAAGAATATCACACACCTCATCCCACAGTGCAGCGCCCCTGAGACTATCCTCAACCACCTCTACCAGATCGCGCTTTGCCCGTATGCCATGAATGCGTGGACCGTATGCGATATTGTCATAGATAGACATCGGGAATGGATTTGGCTTCTGGAAGACCATTCCTATATTCTTTCTCAGAACAACAACATCTACATCCTTTTCATAGACATCCCTGCCTTCAAAGAGCATCTTACCAGTAATACGACATCCTTTAATAAGATCGTTCATCCGGTTGATACACCGGATAAACGTAGATTTACCGCATCCGGACGGACCTATAAGGGCAGTAACCCTATTCTTCCGGATCTGAATGGATATGTCTTTCAAAGCCTGTGCACTCCCATACCAGAGGTTTAAGTTGCGGCTTTCAATCCCAATATCTTCTGTTTTCATCAATAATATCTCCTTATCTCATATTTTTATCTGAAATCTTTCCATTATCTTTCTCTTCTCTTACCTCCCCTTTCCCCTTTCTTTATCAGTGCCGTAATCCCATCCCGGACTGGTAGTAACGCTGAATCGCAACAGCAGTAAAGTTGATAATAAGAACCATAAAAAGCAGTACCGCTGCACTGCCATACGCCATATCATCGGATATCCCCTCTGATATAAGAAGATACAGGTGATACGGAAGCGCACGCACCGGCTCGAATATCGATTCCGGCAAAAGCAGCGAGGATCCTGCTGTATACATGATCACGGCAGTTTCACCAATCGCTTTTCCTATTCCGAGTATAATTCCGGTCGTTATGCCGGGAAGAGCATTCGGGAGCACAATTTGCCTGATAGTCTGCCATTTCGTAGCTCCAAGAGCAAAACTGCCTTCCTTTAGACCACCTGATACTGTTTTTATCGCCTCTTCCGATGCCCTGATAGTCCAGGGCAGTATCATGAACATCAACGCAAATCCTCCTGAGATAATCGAAAATCCGAACCCGAGATATACCACAAGAAATGCGTATCCGAAAAGTCCGATTACAATTGACGGGATCCCTGCAAGACATTCCACGCAGAATGTAATAATGTGAGTCACAGCATTATCCGGTGCATACTCAGTAAGGTATACCGCAGCTCCTATACCTATAGGGGCAGCGGTCAATATCGCAACCGCAACAAGGCAGAGCGTTCCGACAATAGCAGGAAATATCCCCCCTTCCGCCCCGCTCATACGTGGCGAATCTAACAGGAACGAAATATCAATCACCCCGATCCCGCGGTAAACAATCGTACCAATAATAAACAGCAGGAGAAGTACAGTTGCAGCAGCTGATGCCCATAACAACAAACTGGCTGCCCTGTCAATAGTATCCGGTGAAAACAACCTGCTGCGTATTGTTGCGCTCATCGCCCCACCTCCATTCCGGACTTAAGCACATGGTGTGAGATTGCATTTAAAATAGCAACCATAACAAAAAGAACAATACCTGTTGCAAAAAGTGCCTGCTGATGGTCACCCGCTGCATAGTTCATCTCCATCACGATATTTGCGGTCAGGGTATGCACAGGATCAAGTACATCATAGAGCGGTTCGGGTAAAATCGGGGAACTTCCGGTAACCATCAACACTGCCATGGTCTCGCCAATGGAATTTCCCATACCAAGTATTACAGATGCAACAATTCCCGACCTTGCAGACGGCAGGATAACATTCCGGATCGTGTGCCAGCGGGTAGCACCAAGTGCCAGAGATGCTTGCTTATATGTTTGCGGCACCGCAGCAATCGCATCGGCCGAGATGCTTATGATATGGGGAAGCGCCATAATAGCAAGTATAATAGAACCGGCAAGGATACTGAATCCGAATCCTCCGGCGTTATCCCTGATAAAAGGCACCAGCAGTACAAGTCCGAAAAAACCGAGTACAACCGAAGGGATCCCGACAAGCAGTTCGATCCCACGCCTGATAGCTGACTGTATCCCTGGAGGTGCGATCTCAACTAAGAAAACCGCACAGCCAAGCCCGAGCGGAACAGCAATAAACAGCGAGCCGGTTGCAATATAAACCGATCCTACAATCATCGGAAATATCCCGTATGAGGGCTCGCCGTCTATTGCGATCGGATTCCAATCCATCCCTAAACAGAAGTTATGGATCCCGTATTCCAGAAGGAATGGAGCACCTTCCCTGAACAGGAAGACCATGATCAGCATCACAATCACAACCGCTGTAGCTGCTGATACAAATAAAAGCGCCTCAATAATATGTTCATGTGTTTCTCGGGTCATGCTACCTCATAATAATGCAAAATATTCCTTGCTCAAAACAAAATCGGGTAATAACTTCATCTCGAACACATATGTGCTACAGTGTTCATTGCAACTCGACAGGCACATATCAAGTTTTTTTACAAATTCACTCCCAAGATCAAGAGAACCCTTACCAAGCGCCAGGTGTTCATCAGATGCACCATTATTATCATGCAGGTGCACAGCATTGATACGATTTCCTAAAAGTTCGGTAAAACGAACAGGCGGTATATCCGAATGATGGGCATGACCGATGTCAAAGGTCGCGCCAAATCCGGGATACCGGTTTAAGATATCGCGTATCTGTTCAGGCTGCAGGCCGAATTTAATGATATTCTTTTCAAAACTGTCATTCTCAATATACAATCCGGTATCCAGCGTCTCATAAACCGCTGCTATCTCATCCAGTGATCTTGTCAGGTTCTCTTCTGCCTTTGCAATGACTGTTTCGTGATATGCCCCTGAAACGTATCCTGTATGTATATTCACCCATCCGGAACCAACCATCTGAAGGTATTCACCCATTTCTATAATCTGGGACACACAGGACATCCTGACCTTTTCATTCACACTGGCAATATTAAATTCATTGTGCGGAGCATGGTATGAGATCGTAATATCGTATTTAGAAAGTATCCTTTCCAGTCTGGCAGGTTCTATTTCTCCATAAACATAATCGTTATCCTTTTTAATCTCAATATGGTCAAATCCGTTGGAATGCAAAAAATCCAGGAACTGGAGTGTACTTTTCCCGAAACGAAGATCCAGTGCCCCACCTATCCTGGTCATACTGCCCCACCTCCTGCATAAATGACCTTGCCGTTAACTATCGTACGATTTACTACAGGAATACCTACATGTTCAGTCACAACCAGTATATCTGCACGTTTTCCGACCTCGATCGACCCGATCATATTATCCATACCCACGGCCTTCGCCGGATTGAGCGTAACCATTTTCACCGCATCAGGCAGGGGCATTATTCCCTGCCTCCACAGGATAAAAGGAGAATAGAGCATAGAAGCCGGACTGTAATCCGAGCACAGTACATCGACAAGACCTGCAGTCACTGCCTGAATGGAACTGAGATTGCCTGATGTTGACCCGCCAAGCACAAGATTCGGGGCACCCATACAGACAGTCATGCCAAGTTCACGGCTCCTGTTTGCTGCGTTTAATGTTACCGGGAACTCTGAAATACGCGCGCCTATGCTGCATACCAGTTCCACCTTCTGCGAACTATCGTCATCATGCGATGCGATCGCTATCCCTTTCCCCTGTGCTTTCCGGACAATTTCCCGCATATTTCGCATCTTTGTATCTGCATAACCGGATTTTTTTCTGATTATCCCATCGATCTCCGTATCGTTTAAACCGTATATCCTCTTATGATACTCGCGGTATTGTTTCGGATCTGAAAACTGTCCCTGTCCAGGGGTGTGATCCATTAATGAAACAAGTTTAACAAGCGGACTTTCGATCACCTCAAGAACATCTTCAAGGTCAGTGCTAATCTCACACCTTACATGCAAAAAATGACTTGTCAGTAACCCGCTCTCGTTGTGTACTATCGTTTTTGCAATTTCTTTTGAAAGACCCACATGGCGCCCTTTGAGTTCATCCTCAAAATATGCGATCGCATGCAATTTCGTTGTAATGCCGCATACTGCATTGCACCTGTCAAGTTGCAACAGTGCAAAATCAACAGGGAATCGTGATGAGGGGCGTGGTGAGATAGCTGTTTCAAGATCATCACCATGAATATCGATAATACCTGGCATCACATACCCGCCATCCGCATCGATCACATTGCCGGATGTACCTTGTAAATTATCCCGGATACCTGTGATCCTTCCGTCTTTTATCTCCAGGCACCCGCTTTCAATAACACCATCCGGTGTTATTATCTGTCCGTTGGTTATACTAAATTCCAAATCAATCACCTGTACTACTTCCAAGGATCTCCAAAGGCGTTCCGGTTTTGACCATCCGGTTGTTTTTCATAACAATAACCCGATCAGCCACCTTCCGTACCACAGACAGATCATGGAATATACCGATCATAGTGGTTTTGCGCTTTACCGCCCTGAGCATTTCGACCACAATCGCAGTTGATGCCGGATCCAGTGCAGATGTCGGTTCATCCAGCAACAGCATGTTCGAAGATGCGACCAGTGCTCTTGCTATATTTACACGCTGCCGTTCACCGCCGCTGAAAGTGGATGGATATGCATCCCAAAGATCCTCAGGAATGCAAAGACGGGCAAGATAACTTGCTGCAATATCTCTTGCACCTGCCGGATCCATTCCGCGCATAAGCAGTGGTTCTGCTATAACATCCAGTGCAGTAACCCTTGGAACTGCATACAATAACTGGGATACATAACCAATCTCTGATCTTCGCATCGTAAGGATCATGTGATCCGGTGCTGCGGTCAGGTCGGTAGGTTGATATTCCGGACCCGGACTGTAGAGGATTAATCCGCTGTCAGGTATGTATGTCCTGTATATGCATTTCAAAAGAGAGGATTTACCCGAGCCGCTGCCTCCGATAATTGCCAAAAACTCACCGCGCTTCACATTGAAACTTACATCCTCAAATCCCATTATCTGTTTTCCGCCGGATACGTGTACGGTAAATGTCTTGTTTAAATTGCAGATCTTAAGGTGATTATTCCCGAACTGTTCATGCTCAAACCTATTTTTTTCCAAATTAGTATTCATTGATTGATCATTCTCCGGATGTTTATTTTCATAGAACCGAATTAACCAACAGCTGGGTGTATTCGTGCTGGGGATCCTCCAGTATCTGGTCAGTAAGTCCCGCCTCTACGATACGCCCGTTTTTCAATACGATAGTACGCTCTGCTAAAAGCCTGATCACCCCGAGATCGTGTGTGATAAGCACCATCGCAGCTTCTGTGTTTCTCCTGATATCTTTGATCAGGTCAAGGATCCGTGCCTGCACCGAAACATCAAGTCCTGTGGTCAGTTCATCCAGCAGCAGTACATCCGGATCATTTGCCAGCGCCTTTGCTATTTGTACCCTCTGCTGCATGCCGCCGCTGAAATTTCGCGGATAATCATCCATACGTGCAAGCGGGATCTCTGTGCGTTCAAGCAGTTCACCTGCACGTTCCCGGATACGCCCGACATTGCGCCAGTTAGCAGCAAGTAATTTTTCTGCGATATTGCCTCCGGATGTGATATCGAATTTCAAACCCAGTTGTGGGTTCTGGTAGACCATGCCTGTGTACAGGTTCCTGATGACCTGTTTTTCCTGTGAACTTACCTGAAAGATATCTCCTTTACCGTAGCAACGGAGGTATGCCTCCCCGCAGGTCGGTTCCATATCAAAGTATAAGCAGCGGACGATAGTGCTCTTGCCCGAGCCGCTCTCGCCAACAATTCCCAGTATCTCACCTGGCATCACCTCAAATGAGATGTCTGCACATGCAATAACCGAGCCGCAAACCCTGCAGATATTGGTACCATGATCAGGTCCTGTCATCCCGATACAATCCGGACACGAGCTGCCATAGATCCTGGTCAGGCCTGATACTTTGAGCGCCCAGCCCGTATCATGCTCCCTTATCCCTGTTGTCATCTTCATATCCTGCCCCTCTTCCCTTCCAGTTCCTTTAATAACACCGCAGATCATGTTCTACCACCTTTTTTGCGTTTATCGCAAAAAGACGTGTCAGAACAGAAATATTTCTTTGATCCGGTGGTCTCATCGATCATCTCGTCTAAGAACGTGTCCGAATTCCCGCAACGCTCGCATATCTTCCCGCTAAAATCCTCAACTTCGAATGTATAGTCCTCAAACTCAAGCGGCTCAACTGATGTGTGGGGTGCAATCGCATAGATTCGCTTCTCCCTCCCCGCACAGAAGAGATATAATACAGGTGCCTGATTTAGTCGCGGCACATCCCATCTGGGGATCGGACTGGGGTCCATTAGATACCTGCCGTTTACCATTACAGGATATCTGGCTCCGATAGTGATCCTTCCGTGTTTGACAATGTCCTCGTACAGATGCAGCCACATTTTGCTGTAGTCCTTCCGGGCGTGCATTAGCCGTGTAACCTGCTCACTCGGTTCGATCGATCTGAGAGGTTCGGGAAAAGGCACCTGGAAAACAACAATCTGCTCATCTTTTAGTACATCCTCAGGGATGCGGTGCCTGGTCTGGATGATAGTGGCTTTAGTAGTGTCCGCCGTTGTTTGCGCACCTGTCATACGTACAACAAGATTGCGGATGTTCACTGCATTGACGCTGTCATCGCTGCCCTGGTCGATAACTTTCAAGATATCCGTATCTCCAATGATCGAGAGCGTGATTTGTATACCACCGGTTCCCCATCCCTTCGCAAGCGGCATTTCTCTTGACCCGAAAGGTACCTGATAGCCTGGAATTGCAACCGCTTTGAGTATTTTTCGCCTGATCTCCCTTTTAGTGAATTCATCGAGATACGCGAAATTGTAGCCTTTCTCAATTCTGCGACCGGTTTTTTCCAGTGTAGGCTTATCAGTCATCTTCTACCTCATTTTGTACTGCCCGCAACCGGTCCAGACCTGACTGGAATGTGACATAGTGCGGCAGTTTCAAGTGTTCCACAAATCCCATTGCATCAATACCGTCAATGTGATACAAAACAAATTCCTGATCCTCAGCAGGTGATTTCGGTTCGGATACTTCCAGTGTTCCGTCAAGTATTGACATCGAGATTGCCTTTTTTTCATTATGTCCGAATACCAGTCCATAACCAAGAGAGAATTTATTCTCACCTGTTATCCGGGTGGTGCCAACTCCTGATAGTATGCCTTCGCATTCTGTGACCTGTACGTCACCGATACTTACGGTATTTCCTGTATAGGGATGCTTGATACGAAGCGGTACAAATCCTATCCTGAGTTCGGCTATTGTCGGATGCACCGAGCCGTAACCGCGAAGCGAACTGTATGCAAATGCAAGCATTGCACCGGTCTCACCCCGTGCAAGAGCCTGCAGGCGCGCAGACCTTGGGGCAGGGAACCGCATGGACTCTCTTGTTATGTCAAAAGGCTCATCATCAGACCTGGCAGATGCATCCTCCAGCATCCCCTCTTCCCGTAAGAGATCTGCCACTTTCCTGAATTCCGGAATTTCCGACCCCCCTGGTACAGATCCCGGCTCTTCCCCATGTTTTCCCCCACCCCCATATTTATCCCCATATGTTTCCCTATAATTTGTATTGTCCCCAAAATCAATGATCCGCTGGGTATAATCGATCGTAGGACCGAGTATCTGCCCGCCCGGGATATCCTTGAAAGCGGATGATATCCTCCGCAATACTAACATATCCCTGGTATCCGTAGTTTCCGAATATCCGGTTCTTGGCAGCGTTGATCGATACGCACGGACTAAAAACGAGGCTTCGATTAAATCGCCATCTGCCTGCCTGATGGCAATAGCGGCAATATCCGGCGCATACAACCCGCCTTCCCCCATCACCTGGTCAACTGCAAGCCGCATCCTGCCCTTGACCTGTGCGATTGTTATATTGTCTGCACTGTTAGACCTGATCGAATCTACCAGGACTTCAGCATTTTTTATCGCTTCACCCCCGCCTTTGACAAGAACGTACCCCATCACATCACCCTCACATTTGTTGATCGTGGAATACACGTTATGTTACCAGCCTTATCCGAAAATATGGTATCGATACCAAGCGGATAATCACGCAATGCCAGAATATCTTCTATTTCTGCACGTTCTATGCCGCTGATTGCGATCTTGCATTTGTCGGCAATGCCAGGTCCGAACAGTTCAAGCAGCATTTCTTTATTATATCCTTTTTCACCTTCATGACTCCTGTTTACAATCGATCCGACATCATATACAACAGTTGCACTTTCATCCGGATATTCAAGCGTGCCCTGTTTTGCCCTGCGTATCAAACCATGCGAAAACCCTCCAAGGACCAGTATAAGATCAGCATCCTTTATCGCTGACTCTTGACTTCCGGTGTTCAATCTAAGGTATTCTGCCACTGCCTGTCGATTTATATCTTCATTTCCACTTACGTTTACATTTACATTTACGTCACTATGACCCGAAACACAGAAATTGACCTCGTGATCAAGTAGTGTCATAAGCACAAGCAAGGGATACCGGTTTGCAACAGGCGGTGTGATACTGATATCGGGTAGTCGTATGATGCTGCCTGGTCTTGCCATGGCATCCAGGATAGATCGAAAAATTTCCTGGGAATTAAACGTTATATCAAATGCTCCGTCTTTTATCACTTCATCACCTTGAAATCCACTCTTGTCGATTCAACCTGTGCCCATTTCACCTGTTTTTCTTTCGACAGTCGCTTTTTTTCGTTGCTTAGCAGATCAATTATCTCCGGTGCAAGAGGATGCTTTGCTTCAACTGCTGCATCAAGGATCGCACCTGCAAGAGCGGTTTCTGTTTCCATTCCCATCCTCATGGCATAACCCATGCTGTTTTTTATCTTGACCTCAGCTTCGCTTACCAGCACCTCACCTAGATTGAAGACACAATTTTGGGCACTATCCAAAAAGCGCATCATAATCATGCCGCACAATGGTTTTTTGACTACATCCACCCCGGTGTCCGCAAGTATTTTCTCAGCGATAGTGCACATTTTTGTTCCATCTGCTCGTGAGATTAGGTCAAAACGCTTATCCCTGTTCATTTCAAAACCACATCCCCGATTACATGTACTCTTATGTAGTTGGATGCCCATTCTGCAAACATAACTACTATAAATATTATGAGAAGTATGGTTGACATTTCATGATACCTGAACAACCTCATTGCCATTATAAGCTCAAACCCGATACCGCCTGCACCGACAAGACCGAGTACGATAGATGAACGTACATTGGTATCGAACCTGTAAAGCGTAGTAGCTACAAATGAAGGCGTGACCTGGGGAATTACAGCATAATATATTGCCTGGAGTTTGCTTGCTCCTACTGCTTCGACAGCTTCGAAAGGTCCGGGATCTATCTCTTCGATTGCCTCGGCATACAATTTTCCAAGCATACCAACCGAATGTATGGATAGTGCAAGTATACCAGGGAAAGGACCC
Source organism: Methanosarcinaceae archaeon (assembly GCA_052361065.1). Lineage (GTDB taxonomy): Archaea > Halobacteriota > Methanosarcinia > Methanosarcinales > Methanosarcinaceae > Methanovorans. The sequence goes on from JBQVLY010000040.1 coordinate 9,878, forward strand.
AGCCCGACCGCTGAGACAAAGATTAGCGCAAATGCGATATCAGGTATCGTTCGCGTGGTTGCGATGATGCCTCTTGCAAATACCTTTACTGGTTTTGATGGCGATATGTTACTTGCTGCTAACAATGCAACCGGTACTGATAGTATGACTGCGAAAACAGTACCCAAAAATGCCATTTGTATTGTTTCAAGGGCCGGATAAAGAAGTGGTATAAATACATCCCATGCAGGCGGGAACATACATCCGATAAAATCAATGAGGTTCGGATAACCGCTTATGAGATCGTTTATGCTAATATCGGTGCTGATCAAACTCCATACGAAAAATATGATGAATAGAACAGATATGATAGACCTGGTGTACCGAATAGGTTTGAAACTAACCTGCCTATTTTGCACTGGCATTGTATGTACTCCCGTATATTGTCTTAAAGTCATTATCCGAAATATTTGCAGAACCGTCATAAACGATAATGCCGTCCCTCACCCCGAGAATCCTTGTGGCGTATTTCCTGGCTAATTCAGGCTGGTGGAGTACTGCAAGTGTACTGATGTTATTGTCGATAGAGATGGACCTTAGATGTTCCATTACATATTCTGATGCTGTCGGATCAAGGTTTGCGACGGGTTCATCAGCAAGCAATAAAGTCGGATCCTGTATGATCGATCTGGCAATCGCAACACGCTGCTGCTCGCCGCCGCTCAGGGTCCCTGCCCTGCGGTGTGAAAGGTCCTGAATTCCGACCTTTTCCAGTGCCCTGTGCCCTGATTCAATGTCTGCATCCGAAAATTTCCTGAATATACTCTTAAATGTACCAATCTTTCCAAGTTTTCCGATCAGTACATTTTCAATGACCGAGCGCCGCTTCACGAGGTTGAAATTCTGGAATATCATGCCGGTCTGCTGTCGTATTTCCCTCATCCTGCTTCTATTGCTGCTGGTTATATGCAGCGGATCACCATTACTATTTAGTATTACTTCGCCGCCGTCCGGTACTGTCAGGCCGTTCAGGCACCGCAGCAGGATGGTTTTTCCGGTGCCGCTAAGACCGAGTATGGCAACAAACTCACCCCTCTCAACACTGAAGTTTATATCCCGCAGTAGGTGCTTGCCGTCAGGAAGTTTTTTTGAGAGATGAGTTACTGTTAACATCTGTCCCTCTTCAAATATACCCGAGTGACCTGCCTATCCCGCGTATGTATTCATAGGTACTGTCATCGATTGCGACATAGATTTCATTCTTCTCCCATTTGCTTTCGAACGTCTTCATGGCTACAGGATCTTTTTTTGGCATGTCAACAAATGCCTGCTGGATCTTTTCTTTGAGTATGGGGTCAAGATCGTTTCGTACTGCTATTGGTGATTTGGGGATGGGATCGGATTTCCATATTACGATTACTTCATCTGTGGTTATCGCACCGCTTTCGATTAATCGTTTGTATCCGATATCATACATTGCACCTGCGTCTACATTTTTTGATTTTACAGCAAGTCCCGATGCATCATGTCCGCCTGCAAACATGCATGCCTTAAAGTCCGTGTCAGGATCAATCCCGACAGAGAGAAGATATCCTCTCGGGA
>JBQVLY010000041.1:0-11363 GCA_052361065.1 Methanosarcinaceae archaeon
AAAAAACAGGGGAAAATGAGATTAGTATTATTGAAACCGTATTTGTATAGATGGTTTCGATAAAATTCCTATGCACAGCCCATATTGCAATACCCCCGCACAGCAATACCGCCGCAGGCGGCGCATTCTAAACATTATAAGAAATATATCCCGGTCGAATAAATCGAAACATTTTTAATAACATTGGTGTGTAAAAACGCTATGCTGCGTTGCCCCATATTAATTCTATAAGTTGAAATGTCGCTAAAGCGTCATCGTTCGCGCCAGTGGTTTGGGAATGAGAAGCCTTCGGAGGATTGCTTCGGCGTCGAAAATCACTAATCAAATACTCGAAACCAAGTGCCTAAGCGGCATTTGGTTTTAAAATTGAATAATTTACCCTTCGATTTGAAGTGGATACCAAAACCATTATGTAGACTCTATTATAGAGTCTATATTGAGAAATATGGTGAAAAGGATTAATGAACTTTAAGTATACCAACCACGTACGACAGGGCGATGCAAGCATTATATGCATTTGCACTAACCCGTCTAAAAAATAACCGCGTACATGATATCGTTTGGCTTCCGTAAAAACAGAAGCATACATGATACATGTGCGCAAGCTTTCAGGTACCGTTTTATAGAATGTGGTGAGCGAGTAATTGCTCTTCTTTATTCGGCGAATTATTGTACGGGGTCTGACAATTTAAGTTGTGCACAAGCATATTATCCAGGCATTTAATCTAAACCAGATAAATAAACACAAAAAAATATTCACAAGGTAGCCACCATGGAAAAACAATTATTAAATGCAATTCTTTCAATCGGTCTTACTCACAAGGAAGCAGAGGCATATCACGCCCTTGTAACAAAAGGCGTCATGACAGCAGAAGATATCAGCAAGTTGATAAATGTTCAGCACCCGATAGTTTACAGGACACTTCAAGGACTTAATAACAAGGGATGGATCGATTCCACAACACAACGCCCGAAAATATACAGGGCAAAATCTCCAAAAACAGCGGCTGGGAATGCAGGTAAAAGTCAGGTAAAGGTCATCGAAAGATCTATGGAATTCATTGATCAGGTGCTATCGCCGCAATATGATGAAAAACAGGAGATGCTGAGACAGGAAATATGGACTGTACGCGGGCAGGAAAATGTTGTCCGGAAAATTAAAGAAATGGGAGCGCGGACTAAATCAGAGGTGTTCTCTAAAGTCACAGGTCCGATCGATGATAATACATTCAATGAGATATTCACAATAATCCCGCCTGCCATATCACTGACAGTTCAGATAATGGGACCGCCGATAATTGGTATTGACCGGAATCTTGAAAAAAGGATCATAATCCATCGTCCCTATTTTGAGGGGAAATGCAGGATGCTCCCGATGAAATACCCTGATGCCAATACGAAAGAGGAATTCTTAAAAAAAGTACACGGTTCAAGGTTTATTTCGATCCACCTGCTGTTTGACGAAAAAGAGGCGCTGTTGATCAATATTCCATATAGGGACAATATTGTTATCAAAGAAAAAGTCTGGGCGAACTGGATAATAGATTCGGATTATATCGACATCATAAAGACCGGGGTGTAAAATGCGCATAAGTGTTTTCTATACCGGTGAATTCGGAAGAAAGGTTATTGAAAACCTTGTTAATTCCAGTACGTTTTGCATATCCTGTGCAGACCTGTGTGATCACTGCCGTGAGAAACGGGAATCCTATGGAAATCTGCTCGTCGATATCCATGAAATGCCTGATGATCTTCCACAATTTATAGAAGAGCCCATGGAGTATATTCCACAAAATATGGGTGAATGTGACCTCATACTTGCAATAGGGATACACCCCGATCTCCTTACAACGCTTCCGTATATTGCAAAAATGACAGGCTCAAGTGCTGTTATTGTACCGATCGAAGACCACAAGCTTGCACCTGCGGGAGTGGTCGGAGAAATAAGGGAGAAACTGGAAAAAGAAGGGATCGAATGTGAGTTCCCCAAACCTTTCTGCTCTCTTGGGAAAACGGGTAAAAAAATAATTGACGAGTTTGTTGACATGGGTTTTGGAAAACCTGTACTGCGGATTGAATTGAAAAACAATGGTGAGATTTTTACACATGTTGAAGTACTGCGTGATGCTCCTTGTGGTTCTACGTGGTTTGTTGCCAAAAAACTCAAATGGTCTGATGTGAAGGACTATAGGGAAATAATATCGGGTGCGCATCATTCGTATCCATGTATCGGGAGTATGGAGCGTGACCCCATGCTTAAAGATACTATCCTGCATGAAGGTGGATACATTATAAGGAATAGTGTAGAAGATGGTATGGAAAAATCTTAAAATTGAATAACTATTCATCCATACTTAAAACCGGGTATCTATGGCAAAAATCCGTGTATTTGTCTTGACTTTCAAAGAAAAGCAAATTGATTCTTAATTTTCATTGAAAACCATTAGCCATTGTATATCTTGATTTTTAAAGATGTATTGAAAAACACTATCAAGCAACTCAATAAATGTGTAACCTACCAAAACATAAACATTATTTCCATCGATTTACCTACATTCTCATAAATCCTCCAAAATTCAGCAAAGAATGGAACATGTCAGACATATAGTAAGGCAAACCCGCGCGCATTTTCGCATTGGATAGATGCTAATGGCGCGCCGTATAATTTTGTTGGTTTATGACTGCGCGGCGATGTTCGCCGATACCACATAAAAACTAACACCGCAAATCCGCAAATCCGAACATCGAAACCGTTAAGTGGTAATGTCTACCATCAAACAATCCGGGAGCAGTGTCACAAGTTTGAGTATAACCTGTGCCTCAATCGATTTTAGGGGTATAAGCGAGTGTGGGAGCAGTTTGTTGCTGCTTGCAGATGATATCTGCCTATCTTTACGCCATAGCAAACCGACATTTGCTTGTGCACAAGATATATCATATAATACATCCTATTTATCAGGTCAAACGAATGACATTTCGTTTTATCTAATCGTAATAACTAAAATAATATTTAATCCGGTAAAAACATGTCCAATGCAGCACTTGATATTGTAGAATTATTATTGACCGCACAGATATACAACAAATATCCAGAAATGGATGTCAACGATCTTCCCAAAAAGATACGTAAGAATTACTGGAGCGCTGAATACAAATCCGTTCCGAAACCGATCAAGGTTTCCATATCCGATGTCGCATCCATTTATGAAATTAAGGATGTTAAGAACGTTGTAAAATCGCTTCCTTTCATAGATATTAATGATCTCGAATTTAAGGTGAAACTTACTTCTTTTGGTGTTGGCGCCGAATGGTTTGAAAAGCAAAAGAATGCAGAAGAAAAGGTTGCGAATAATCCGACGCTTGCATTCTATTATGAAAAGAAAAAATCATCTACTGCCGACTATAAGAAAACCCGTGCAAAGTCCAAGCCAAAGGAAGTTGACAGGGAATGGATCGAATCCCTGAGAAAGGAAGTTGCAGAAGAGGATGGCGGGAATGATATGCTTAAACTGGTACATCTCATGGCTCCGGAAGATGTGCGACAGCCCCTTGATGATCTTGTCCTGACAAAAGATCAGATTGATGATGTAGAAAAGATCGTAAAGGCTATCCAGTACAGGGAATATCTTAAACGGATCCGTCTTTATGATGTTGGAAAACTACTTTTTGTAGGACCTCCTGGCACGGGTAAGACATCTGTTGCCAGTGCATTATCAGAGCGCCTTTCAATACCTTTTGTTGAGGTTAAACTTTCAATGATAACAGACCAGTATCTTGGCGAGACTGCAAAGAACATCGATCGTGTATTTAGTCTTGCCAAAAGATTGAGTCCCTGTATTCTGTTCATTGACGAGTTCGATTTTGTTGCAAAGACCAGGGCATCGGATGAACATGCAGCGCTCAAGCGTGCGGTGAACACGCTTTTAAAGGCAATTGATGAGATCAGTTTGACAAATGATGGTGTATTGCTCATCGCTGCAACAAACCACCCGAAAATGCTGGACAGTGCAGCATGGAGACGTTTTGATGGTATTATGAGTTTTCCGTTGCCTGACACTGACATGAGAGAGAGAATACTGGATATCGTACTTCGGGGTATTGATGGCACTATTGACACGAAAGCGATAGCATCTATTACTGAAGGATATGCAGGTTCCGATCTTCGTATGATTGTACGTGAGGCGGTCTTAAGTGCATTGGTTAAGGAAAGGATGTCCTTGACACAGGATGATATGTCAAATGCGGTGGATAATTTCAACGAGCGTGGAAAGATCCGTACAGATGAATATTTTATTTAAATATGAGTTTAAAATAATCGTGATATTCACATGAGGTTTCAATGAAAGTTATACTGCTTGGTACAGGTGATGCAACAGGTACACCTGTAATAGGCTGTAATTGTCCGGCATGTATGGATGCCAAAAACGGCGGAAAGAGTAAAAGGCTGCGTTTTTCGATTCTTATTCAATCAGACTGGGGGCAGGTGCTTATTGACACAGGTCCGGACCTTAAGTGGCAGATGATCAATAACGGCATCGATCATGTTGATGCAGTAATATGGACCCATGGCCATTACGATCATTATGCCGGATTCGGGGAATTCCACAGGGTACAATACAATGTCGATGTGTACGGGATAAAGGAAACACTTGACTATATACTAGATTATCTATATTTTTTAAAACCAGTCCGACACGACGTTTTGATGTATGAAACATTCGAGCTGGTCGGACTTACGTTCGTGCTGTTTAAAGTGAAGCACCCTCCTACAAAAAATGCTGTGGGAGTCATGGTGTGTGAGGGTAATAAAAAGGTAGTGATAACCGGAGATACAGTAAGAGCAATTCCTTCTGAAAGTATGAAATTAATCCGGCGTCCTGACCTGTTGATAGCAGATGGGATCGTGCCGCCAGAGATTAATGCGAAAAAACATATGAATGCACAAGAAGCTATGGAACTTGCAGAGGAGATTGGGGCAAAAGAAGTTGTTTTAACACATTTAAGCCATTATTTCGAACCGCATGACGTGGCATCAAAAACCATGCCGCTCGGGTACGATGGGATGGTTTTTGAGTTGTAGCCCATTTTCGCCACTATGAATTAAAAAATGAAAGGGTCTTAGATTATTATCATACGTTTGTCAGTATCATCTTTTACAAATATTGCTGCATCAACAGAAGGGTATGTGTCTATCAGGCAAATATCAAAATCATTGACTACTTCAATGAGTTTTCTAAAATCTCCATGAAATATATCTATTACGGCCCCATTCCCTTTTGCATGTGCAACATGCACCGGCTCACCACCAATATCAGGCATGGTTGATGTGTCAACCAGTTTTTCAAGTTTAATTTTCAATATGTCCGCATTTGCTTCAATATTAAGAAGCGTATTTTCGATCGAGTATTTCCATGCATCATTTAAAATCAAATGTTTTGCACCTGCAAGCATACACATAAGCCCAAGAGTGCCGGGTCCGCAAAAACCATCGATTACGGTTTCACCAGTCAGATGTCCTTGTACGTATAACCTTTCAAGCACCTGCATCTTTTCAGGTGATTCACGGCCGAATTCAATGTGTATCTTTGACTGGTTTTTATATATGCACAATTCCCCGAAACCCGATGCTACCACATCACACCGCATATCGCATCCGGCAAGTAATTCATAAACATGCGGCTTTTTATCCGTATCCGGTATTCCTACACTTTGTGCAGGTGTACCTACTCTTTTTATCACACCTTTTATCTCTGGAATGTCGATAAGTTCCATTGCAACCTGCTGGTCAATATTGTCCACGATTAAAATAAGTTCGTCAGTTTTAAGACGCGGCGCAAATGCAAGAGGGCAGCCGATCGTTATAAGTGGTGTACCAACATCAAAGAGTTTTGCCTCATTGTTCCGACATCCATATTTTATCATAACTGCCAGCGCATCGGCCATCACAATATCAAGATGGCGCGCCCCGCAATTGTTGCATGGTTTATTGTCATATCCTTCTTGCTCGATCCAAAAAAACGGTGCATCTTTTTGGAGTTTAGGATCTGGTTGGCAATCACTGCATGCCATGTACTGGATGTAGAGATCATCCAGAATGTTTTCGGCGGGTTCTATGCATCCGGAACCACCACAGGTGGGACAGGATATTGATGATTCTACTGTCATGTCTGTAAAGGATAAGTTAATAATATATAGGGATTCTTATTATTCTTACATGATAGACGTTATGCTTATATGGGATACTCCTCTTCTGTTTGAAAAATTATTTTCAGAAAACGGTCTCAATTGCCAGCGCATATTGTCAAATGCACTTGGAACACCCTTTTTGCCATCCTGCAAATGCATTGTTATCCCAACCGGTTTTGCAAACCCTGAGTATACCAAGATACTCTCAGGAATCGAGCGAAACTCGTATGCATTTGATAAATTCGTTAAAAACGGCGGAATTGTTATTGTATTCGGACCAATGGTTCCGAAATATTGTTATGATTGGCTGCCTATGAAACTTGTGTACATACAGGAACACGGCTCAACTATTGTTGAAAAATGTGATGAACACGATGCTCAATCCATTATTCAGTATGCAGACATACCGGTTGAATATGATGGGTACTTTTCAGAAACCGATGCCGATGTGCTGCTAAATGATATTGAAGGAAAAACGATTATGGTTGCCAGGGATCATGGGGATGGTATGTTTATCGCGACCACTATACATGAGTTCCCGTCTGCGGATTTCCTTTCATGGATTATGAGGCGCGCAAGAATATCACGGATTTAAACCTTACTTCCGCTTGTTATCTGACCGTAAAAATGTGTGGCATGAAGCGAATGCATTTTTGCATGATCCGGAACGAGTGGAGCGGGTTAAGGTAAGATAGGGGCATCAGGTGAAGATTTGGCACCCGATTTTAAAGGGAAAGTCACAGAGAACACTAGCGACATTATATGGGTGACACGACACTAGAATTAATTATACATATTAACATCAAGGTATTTATTTAGCTGGTTTTGATAAATATTGATACAAAGCAGCGGACTACCGCACATCTCCCGCCTTTTCATCCACACACACAATACCACCAGAATTTTATATCCTGTACCTCAAAAGCGCCGCAATTCCCCCGAGCGCATGCAGTTTTTGCCCCGGCTCAAACTCCGTACTAAAAACCACAACCTTTCCCTGTGCATGTTCAACAGCCTGCAGCAGGGGATCTATATTCCCTTTTTCACGCTCAAGCCTGAGCATCTCATCAGCGATAAGAGCTGTCTCAATAGCACCATAATTAAGGGCCTTTTTCACCTCGTCAAGACCATATGCTGCTTTGCCATCCAATGAGATCTCCTTTAACAGTTCTTCCATAAGGGATGATTCCCTTGAGATCCTTGACTCTTCCATGATCCTGTCTACAGCCCCGCGCCGCAGGACTTCCTGGAATCCGGACATGCCTATAGATGACGTATCTTCTGTCAACACCGTTTCTGCCATCTCCGGTTCATGGACTTTGAAGTACTTTAGAAAATCATCTTTAGTAAACCCGGGACCTGATACTACAATTGATTCGGAGTCCGCCGCTGCGTATTTCAATTTGTCAAGAATACTTTTAAAAAACACCTCACGTAACGTTCCTTCTCCTTTACCCGAAGATTGCGTGATGTGTGAGTATAGTTCAATACCGTAATGTCTTACAAGTCCTATATCCGCATCCCCTTCCTCTATTGCCACAAGAACAACCTTCGGTCGTTTGGATGCAGCCTCCGCCTCGTTCACTCTTTCGATCTGGTCCTTTTTCCACAGTTTATTGATGGACAGGTTCACCCCATCCTCAATATTCAATGTATGATATGAACCCACATCCATACCGTGCTCAATTAAGCCATGAACCCGCAAGCGGTTGGAAAATTTATGGAACTCCACATCTTCAACCCTGATGCCAAGCCGCACAGTCTTTTTTTCAACCTTTTCAGGGCGCAGTTTGTCTCTCACACCCTCTGCTTTTCGCTTTGTAACTGCAAAAATAAGGTCACCTTTTTCAATAATATACTTCAGGTGCCACAGGTCATCAAGGGTTTCAGGAGTAAGAGCTATCTCGCCTTGCTTGCCTTTCAAATATCTTTTTGTAACTCTCATAACAATACCTGATGGACTATGGACTATAGACTATAATTATGAATTATGAATTATGGTATTTATTCAGCGATTTTTGATGCAGAGTCAATCCGCCGCAAGCGGCAGATTCCAACCATTACGAAAAAAATATATAGTGGCTGGATTACCCTGACATTAGGAAGAACCTCCTTAATTTCATTTCTTAATATCAGATTCACCCGGAGGAAGCATCATTGCAATAAGATCCGGTGATGCTATCTGCTTTACGAACTGCACATCCTTGAGTTCACCAACATAGATGCGGGATATCTTTTTAGATATGTCGTTTTGGTTGAACTTCCCGGGAACAACCTCAATAACGTGTTTAGCATGATTTCGCACAGCAGACACCGGACCACCAATAACCCGTGTTTCTCCCTTAAGTTCAAGCCCGATAGCAACCCCGACCTGCACATCCCTGTAATAATTCCGGTCACCACGTATAACAAACGAACCTTTGTTTAAAAACTCCCCTGACTCAGGTGTCTTTGACACCTGTTCAGGCTTGATCCAGTAGCAATCACCACTGAATTGTCCTGATTTCCAGACACTTGAATACGAAACAACAAATTGTGCCGTTTCCTGCAATGTGGTTTCCGGTACTTCCTTGCCATCTGTCCTTATAACTGTCATCGGGGCACCGGGTGTTTGGGTATGGAACGCGATATCGCGTTTTTCCATATATTTGCTCACAATTTCTTCATTGGTATCAGCATTACGTCCACCAACAACAAGGAATCCATCGGATGACACAAACCACCTGAAACGGTCGTACCAGTGTTTCTTGCGCATGACCTTTCGCCGTTTGGGTGCACGTTCTTCTTTTTTCTGCATTGCAAGTTTTGTATGCTCAATAGCAATAAGTGCACCATTTCGCTTTTTCATGAGCTTTTTCGATTTTTCGTAATAGATCTGCGCATTTTGCGGAACTGTTTTGCGAATATCAATTGTTGCATTTGTACCTTCAAGGTCAACAACCACTGTACTTTCAGCAGAATCTATACTTACAATTATCTTTGCGGCTGGAAGTGTGTCCTTTGCCTGCTTTAGTATCGACTTGATCTGATCCCATGAATACCCTTTTTTCCGGGCACCGTTTAGAACTTCCAGTAACTCCTCTATCGGTTGGTAATACGCATACACCTGTTCTGCAATTGCTGTGAATTTTTCTGATTTGATCTCAAAATTTTTAATTGCAGACTGCTGCTGCTGCAATCGTCGCTCAAATATATTTACCTTTTCTTTCTTGACCACTTCGACCTGTACGATCACGGATTCGGCTGAAAGTTTGCCGAAAAACTCATCCAGTGCATTATTGAATGAATCGAAATACTCTTTCTCAAAATCGCAGTATTGCTCAAGTTCAAACGGCACCACGTCATAGGGTTCTGGTTTTCCGTTGACCTCTTTTTTTATTATCTGCGGTTTGAGTTCTCCTGATAGAAGCGGTGAAAATATATTCTTCAACGAACCATAAATTGTCGAAATATCCTGCGGGGAAACGTCCTGTGCATTCTTGTTCTTATCAACATCACCTCGCAGGCAGACCTCTTCTGCCAGCACGCCCCCGAGATTGAAACGATTTGCGATAGTCCGGACTACATTCGTATCCGACGATGCAAATGCATCCCCAAGTTCATTTTCTCCGGCATCCATGGGACTTATCTTCGCTTCGGGATATTCATATATTTCACCGCTCCGTATCCTTCGCCCCCTGAAAGTTACCGGTTTCATTGGTAGTATTATCTTGCGTTTGTCGTCAAGCAGGACTACATTACCAGTTGAGAAGAGTTCTGCAACAAGTATTGTTTCAATACCACCACGCATAATCCCAAATTCGATTATCCTGTCAAAGTTATACTGTTTAACAAATGTGATACGCCCTCCGAGTATATGTTTTCGGAGCAGCATTGGAAAAGAATGCGGTATCTTGGGGCTTGGGCGAATATGTTTACTCATGTGTGCCCGCCTTCCGGCTTCTATCACAAGATTATGCCTGCCCCTGCCAAAGAGAAAAAGACTGACCCGTATTTCATTTGGTACAGGCTGGTATATCTTGCCGATCTTTGCATCGTTTAAAGAGTTTGCACCTTCGGTAAACTCCGATACAAGAGCAGCCACATCGGCACTTGACATTTCCTTTTTCATATTGGAGTATAATGTTTTGGTTAGGCTATAAGGTTTATCTAATATTTTCAAGCATGTTTCTGTATGGAAAAATAATTGGGACCAACTTTTAATCGGGATCAAAGCCACGATCTATGGGGCACCAACTAGAACTTTTAGAACTCTAAAAACCTTAGACACATTCATTGATTGTTCTTTGGATTAAAACAATAAAGAAAATTTCTGTCTGGATATTATTATGAGCGAGAACTTCTATAAAGCTTTTGTTGCAAACACTTACGTGAAAACCGTTGAAAATCGTGCCGATTCACTCCATTTGGCAATTAAAAAATATAAATATCAAACATTTACTGACACGTCACAAATTTCAGAAACTTATACCCTTTCAAATTCATCCATTATACCCGAATAGAACTCACACCACTCATAGAAATCGCATCCTGAGTTCCATGGCATATTATCCCTGAACTTCTTGACCAGATCGTGATATTCCTGCGGCATCCATGGAGCCTTAAAGTCCACCTGATCAAAGTCGCCCCAGTCCCCGAGAGTTTCAAGAGGTAACAACCCACATTCAACAGCTGTCTGATAGAGCGGAGTATGCGGGTATGGAGTAAAAAACGAGAACAAAACATCCATTTGATCAAGTTTCCCTTTTTCACCATAAACGGATATTGCATCATGGATCGCCTCAAATGTAAATTTGATCTCTTTTTTCGTATCCAGACCTGGAATTCCAACCATGAATGAAACACGGGCATCAATATCATGTTTAATACATTGTTCCACACATGTCTTGCTCTGGCTCACCTTTGCGCCTTTATTCATTTTGTCCAGTGCTTCCTGGTAACCACTTTCCACACCAATGAAAACCTCACGTACACCTGCCCTTCTTACAAGTGCCCAAATCTTATCATCCATACGGTGAAGTTGTTCCATCCGGCCATTAACACTCGTTAACCGAAGCCCGAGGTTCTTATCTATCAGGAGATTGCACAATTCCTTCAACTTACTCACATTTATGAAAAAATCACTATCCCTTATCATGAAAGTATCAACATTGTAGGTCTTTGCAAGATGTTCGAGT
>JBQVLY010000042.1:0-11354 GCA_052361065.1 Methanosarcinaceae archaeon
GGTTTCGCATTCCCAAATCACTGGTGCGAACGATGACGTTTTCGGGGCATTTCAACTTATAAAATAAATGTGGGCAACGCAGCATAGCGTTTTTATGCACCAATGTTATTAAAAATGTTACGTTTTGTCCGACCGATGTGTGTGTGTGTGTATATTTTATAATGTCTGGAATCCGCCGCCTGCGGCAGTATTGATGTGCGTGGTATTGCAGTATGGGTTCTGGCAATTTGAGCTGTACAACGACATTTTATCGAAACCATATATATTAATCCACATCAGTTTTTTGTAACTTTTATTTTCCATATTACTTTTTTACATCGGTTATATCAAGAATAATTATAAATTATAAATTCTAATTGCGGAGTAGTATAAATAAATACCAATAAATTATACTTTATGTACAAAAAAACAAAAATCGAAACGCCGGAAAGAGGGAACATCCGGCGCCTGCAATAACTCATTCACTTTTTACGATTCTTATATACCCGCAACCCAATAGTTAAAACAACTACAATCAAAAGTCCAACCACAATTATCTTCAAATTCCCGAGTTTTTCTGATGTGGGTATTGCAGGTAAAGTCTCAACCTGTATCTTTATGACATCCGATATCCGGTCATGACCATCAACATCTTCATATTTTATTTCGCTGTTAATGGCATACATCTTTGGTGTTGCTGTTTCATCCACTTTCAGGTTGAATAGTGCAACAGCACTCTCTCCCGGAGCGATGGAGCCAATGAATGCCTGGTCATCGGTTGTGCTGAATGGGTCTGATGCGCTAATCCTTACTGTCGCATCCTTAATTGGCAGGTCCCCCACATTTTTGTATGTAACAGAAAGTAGCCTTTCCTCATCAGCCACAAGTTCACCACTTACACCAGTTACTTGAAACCTTGCCTCTTCCTTGACCGACACTGAAATGGATATATTCTGCCCTCCTATCTCATACCACATACCGACCTCAAGGTTTGTAATTCCAATATCCGTTTTATTATCACCGCTTATCTGGATATTTTCCTGAAATCCATACATAAGGGTCAAAAGAAGCGGATATGTGCCGGCCTGTGCATTATTTGCAATCTCTATTGTGTACTGGAGAGGGTTTTCGGTTTGCTGGCCAGATGGAAGTGTACCTGCTTCCTGTGGTCCGGATTTCACTTTAACAGCAGGGTCAAGCGATGTAAGGACTCCCATAATACCTATCGCTGTGGTCTTTTGTGCCTCATAGGAAAACTCCGTTTGCTGAAGTTTCCTGTCCAGTTCACTTGCAGGAATCGAAAGATCCTCCTCCACTTTAAAGCCTGTGATAAATCCCTTGTTCATCAGGTTTATGTTGATAATGACCGTATCTCCCCGTTCAAATTCGGTATCACCGAGTACGGACGCAGTCAGATTCGGACCGCCGTAAACTGTATAATAATTATCCCCAAAATCAAAATGTTCCGGAAATGCAGCCTGTGCCTGCCCCTGTATTGTAAGAAGTAGAAGCAACGATATAATCACTGGCAGCATTATTTTAAGATTCAAATCCACATTTATTCTTGTTTTCATGTCAATCCCTCTTAATAATATAAATTTCATTTGTATTTCTTACTATTCAGTATCAACTTAATTATCATGTAAATTCCTATAATTATAACACCGCCAAGTGCCAGTGTTCCGGTACCCGTTTTGTCTGGTGCAGGTTCAAGCGGAACACTTACTTTCAGGTTCTTAGAAAACGCGGTGTTATTATCTTCATCAATATATTTGATCTCGCTGTCAACCCCATAATTTTTCACAAGCGAGTTTTGATCCACAGAAGCTTCAAAAGACACGGTTTTACTTTCACCAGGCTCAATAGTGCCAAGTCGTAGTACCGATTGCTTCACAGCGAGTGGTTTCATAACGACTATACGAACAACCGCATCCCTGGCAGGTACCTCCCCGATGTTCTTGTATGTGACATTTATCACACTCAAAGACCCTGCTGTTAAGTGTCCTGAAACATCCTTGACCTCAAATTTCGTTGCCGCTTTGACAAATATGGGAATTATCAATGTTTTGTTTGCACTCTTATAATTTGTTGTATGATCAAGACCTGCAACGCCTAGCCGATACACTTCATTTGTTGTCATACGTATATTGCTCTGGTATTCGTATGAAACCGGAAGTTGAAGATAATATGCACCCGCAGGTGCATTATCTGAAATTGTTATAGTATACACCAGCGGTTTTTCAGGCAATTTTCCAGGTACGAGTTTTTCCATGACACGTACCGACGCAGACGGATCAACATCTATATATGGAGTCGTTGAGATTAATTCTGCCTTAAGACCAATAGCAATTGTGCGCATAGTCTCATATTCAAGTTCCTTTAATGAGAGAGTATGCTTTCCTTCATCTGTCCCGACACTTTTATCGCATTTGAACCCATATAATACCCCTTTATTCACAAGAGTTATGCGAACCTGTGCGGTTTCCCCACGCTTAAATTCAGAGTCACCAAGTAAAGAAGCGTAAAGGTCGGGCGCACCATAACTGTTATAGTAATTTATTGAGAATGCATAGTTTGGAGCCAGGAACTCTTTCGTGTTTTTGGGTGAATCATCGGATGAATCTTCTGCTGATACTACTAGCATCATACTCATGAAAATTAAAGCGAATACGCCAATTATATTTAAGGACCTCTGGATTTTATAGATATTACTGGGTTTCATTGGATATCAATCTCCGCTATAGGTGCATATTGACCAGTTTTAGTATGCCTGTTCACAATGTTTTTTGTTTTCATGTTATCCCGCCATGTATCAAGCAGTACCATTACAGGCGGGAACACGATAAACGCAGCAAGAAGCGCCAGCGCTACATCCATTACGGTCACAAGACCAAAATTACTGGTCATGGAAAATGGTGATGCAATAAGTGCAGAAAAACCAAACATGGTTGTAAGACCCGATGGAATGATCGCTTTTCCTATCTTTGCACTTGCTTCACGCATAGCAGCAGCAGGAGCCAATCCTTTATCCTTCTCTTCAAAATAGCGTTCCATCATAAGTATCGCATATTCCGATCCTACTCCAAGTATCAGGGCACCAAGTGTGGCTGTCATTGGTGTGTATTCCAATCCGGAGAAATACATGATTCCACCGGCCCATCCTATTACCATAAACATTGTAATAACAGGTGTGAAGGCTTTGACCCAATCGCGATATATCACAAGCAGTCCGCCAAATACCAGTGCAAGCCCAAGAAATGTCATTGCAACTCTTCCCGACGTAAGCGAAGTAATTACTTCTGTAAACACAACCGAATTACCTGTTATTGTAACAACCACTCCTGGTGGAGGCGGCATCCATGCAAGATCTTCCTCTACAATATCAACCAGTTCCTCAACACCTGTAAGGCCGATATCAGCAACGGCATTTCCAATTTCCAGGTTCATCAAAAGCATATTATTGCCGTGTATGAATTGTTTTTTCCGCATTTCAGGGATCTGATCATACAATCTTGCGATATCCTCACTGTTATCCGGAATTGTGCCGCCATTCATTGATTTTATTATGGGGACAATACTGGATGCACTGTATATGTGACCTCTCCCTTCAACTTCATGTGTGCTGAATTCATCTATCCACTTAAGAACATTCGGATCAGTGGCATCATCGATTTTTATGATCAGGTTTAGTTGATCAGTTCCACCAATTATATCACCAAGATGTCCAAGGTCGATCAGTGCCGGCATATTCTGGGGTACGAATGTTTTTACGTCTGTCTGGATTGGTACAAACGAATCTACGTATAAGCCTGAAATGCACAAAATCGCCGCAATACCAATTATTATAAAAGGGTGTTTGATTGTCAATTCGGATGTGTTTTCGAGCAAACGTTCTAGTTTATCAGGTTGTTTGCTTGTATTTTTGGTAACGGGTGTTGCAATTGCAGAAGATGTGGATGAAGTGATATTCCCGGATTTGAAACTTGCAAACAAGTTTTTCCTGCTGAGCGTATCAAGACCATAGATTAAGGCCACACCAACAAAAAGAGATGCGAGGAAACACATTATGATCCCTATGAGAAGTAGTTTTGCAAAATCCTGTATCATGGGAACTGAGGATGTGAAAAGCGAGAAAAACCCAAGACCCGTGATGATCATTGCGGTAAGTACGGCCGGACCGGTGTGTTTGATCGTCTGTATTACAGCTTTTGCTTCATCATGTTCACGTTCGAGTTCTTCCTCGATCCGGTTGTGGAACTGTATGGCATAATCGATACCAAGTCCTATTAGGATCGGGAAGGCAGACATGGATACCATACTAAGCGGTATTTTGAGGAATCCCATTGCACCGAATGTATACACGATCCCAAGTATTACGATTGGAAGTGGCATAAGTTTCCACCTTACGTGCAGGAATACAAAATTAAGTACTATGAACATCAGAATAATTGATATCAAAAGCAGTGGTGCCATGCTTGTTTGCATTTCATGATCCATTGCAATCGAAAAGGCGGGGTCACCGGTTACTATGACATTATAATCAGGTGGGAATTTTGAGATTACTGCTGCAATTTCGGTTTCACGCAGGACTTCTTTCATTTGCGGGTCGGTTGCATCACCTGCCATCTCTATGAAGATAATTGTGTGTTTGTCATCCGGCAGGATCGTTTCAAAATCAGAAGAGTGGCTTGATACTATTGCATCAATTTCTTCCCTGCTATCAGGCATTTCGTTTCTACCTGTCACCTGATAATTAAAATTTTTTATAGCGGATACTGCACTTGAAGTACCAACAACGTGTTTTGTGTGCTTTGATTGTTGTTCCAGCCTGTCAATTGCCTGCAGAACCTCTGCGCTTTTGACATCTTCACCTTCTATTATTACGGCAATTGACTGGGTGAAAAATATCCTGAGATATAGGTGGTCATAGTCCTGGTATAATTTTGAGGTTTTCTCGACAAACGTCTCAGTTCCTGATTCCATCGTTATTTGCTGTGCACCTTGTCCTGCGACTGCGATGAGCAGGATTGCTATCAGGATAATAGGCAACGTGTTGTTCTCTATGAAAATACCCAATTTCTCGAAGAAATTTTTAATATTGATGTCCCCTTGTGAAAATTTATCGAAAATTTATATCAAAAACAGCATTAAATATTCTCATCATAAACGAATGGATGACTTTATTTATACCTATCTGATTATAATTTCGGTCAAATATGACCACAGTCATAAATAACATATGTCATACTTATAGATTGTGGAGGTGCAGGTTTTGTGTTAAAAGTCAAATCATTTGCCGATTTCATACACAGATCTCACTTTCCGCAGGTATCTGCAAATTTCAATCAATTTTTCCTGATAGCGGTTTTACACATTTCTAGTATATTATATTTATATTGTAAACACATAGAATACATGTTTTGAATATACGATTTCCCGACTTCGACAGAAAATTTACATGCATCTTTCTGAACCATTTGTCTAAAAATTCAGAAAACCACAATCATTCGGCACCATTCATTGTTTAAGAAAAATATATGTTTTCAAAATATACCTGCGGAAAGTGCGTTGAGTGCATTCTCTACCGCCTTTTTGTGAATTTGTGCAGATTCGTGGATTCCCCCGAGATGTCCCCTTACTGCCCTGCATGGATATTGCTGGATCAACAACCCTGCATGTGCGGGGGCATCACTGACCGAAGTCCCGATGAGTTTTTCTGCCATATGCCATGTACTGCCGCAAGGTGCACCGCAAATTACGTTTACATCAACAATTATCCCATCACGGGTTTCAATGTTAAGGATCGGACTTGCAAACTTTGATGTGAATTCCGGGGCGGCGAGGTTTGGTTTTAGTGTGCAGCATATGTCATCCACTTCTATATACATGCCGTATTGCTTTGAGATTTCATCAAGTTCGCCAATGGGTGCACGCGATGCGCCGCCGGGTATGATCAATGCGCGCACACCATTCTTACCGGCGCACTTTGCAATTTCAGGGTTGAGGTCAGGGTGCAGTGAATAAGTAATGAGAGTGTTCGCTTTGAATACATTGTTGTTGAGGTTAAGTTTTTCAAGGAAAGACGCAGGGTTTTCTATGAAATCCGGGAGTATTTCGGGAAGGTCGGCTGATACAACATCAAAATCTGTTTTTGACAGGATCGTTTCTATGAACCGCCTGCCATATTTTCCGCGTGTGATAACTCCAATCGTTGTCATGTATTCATTTATGTATTGATTTTTGGATATTATTAAGATATCGGCAGTATCTACTTCAAATCATTGTAGGTTGGAAAATGCGATCTGATCAGATCACATGTTATAGTATTATTAGTGCTTATTGCCAATAACATATTTATAAATATTATAATTTCTCCAATAAATTTAATGTGGATTCCATCGGCACATTAATATTATTTGCTGGTTAATTTATTACTGATTATTTATTGCTCATTAATAATCTTAAGTATTGATATTGAGAGTAAACAAAATAGATAATATAGACCGATCAATGGTGTATTTAGGGTGCAATGTTTGTAACATTTGTAATTTCGTATTTCAGTCGGATCCGAACTTCATTCCAATAAAGTTCCTGCTATTTAATTGAGATACATGCTGTACACATATTCCCGGTTTTTGTAAAATAGTATAAAGCATGAGTGGAAAATTAATTACACTGGAAGGCATTGACGGTTCCGGCAAATCCACAGTGCTGGAACGATTAAAGGCACATCCTGCTATGAGTAGCGTAGTGTTTACAAGAGAACCGACAACCGGCTGGACAGGTAATGCAGTTGAGCATGCCATTCATTCTAACACAGACCACCTTGCAGAACTGTTCTTATTTACAGCCGACCATGCAGAGCATATTTCAAAGGTAATACAACCTGCACTTGAAAGTGAAAAGAATGTGATCTCTGATAGGTATTCGGATAGCTGTTACGCATATCAGGGTGTTACACTAAGTTCCAGGTTCGATGATCCGATCAAGTGGATACAGTCCATCCACATTGGCTGGACAATTGTGCCGGATATGACCATCCTTTTTGATATCGACCCGAAGATCGCGGTTGAGAGATGCGGCAATCGTGGTCAGCAGACCAAGTTCGAGAAGATCGGATTTTTGAAACGCGTGCGTGCAAATTATCTTCGCCTTGCAAAAGAAGAACCTCTGAGGTTTGTGATAGTTGATACTGACAGGTCAATTGAAAAAATAGAAGCCGATGTGGTTGGTTTGCTCACATCGTTTGTTCAGGCATTGCATTAAGACAGTTTATTATCATCCGCGAACTTTACCAGTGTCTCACCCAATTTTCTTGCATATTTAGGATTAAGGTTAAACCTACTGCGTTTATTTCCACTGCGTTCTTTTGCGATCTCAATATACTCGTTGTCATATTTCTCGCTTGATGTAAGGGTGATGGTAAGATACCATCCTGCACCCATTTTGATTTCCGTATACTCATCGCCTTCGGATTCCGTAGCCTCGTTGTCAGTCATTATTTTCACCTGTCAATATAACTATAATTAATGTTTAAGCTTCTGAACAATTATCTTATTGGATCATTGTAAGTGGTATTGTGCCATTGTGCAGGGCAGTTGCCACAAGTGCACCTTTTAGCCCGATACTCTTTAGCATATCGATATCGTCCATATCCTTTACCCCGCCGCCAAGCAGCACGTCATGCCTGGAACTGTCGGCAATTATACTTAAGAATTGTGTATCTACACCTATTGATGTGCCAACCTTATCCATATCAAGAATTATTATATCATGAATAGCCATTTCATTCAATAGGCCAATTAATTCTATAGGGTCATCCGGCAAATCGGGATCTTGCGTCAGTATCCTTCTGTTCTTTATGTCAATGCTAACATTCACGCGCCCTGGGAACTTTGATGCGGTACTTGAGATTGTGTCCAATGATGCGGTTTCCGTACCGAGTACTACGCGGCTTGCAAGAGAAAGTGCTTCATTGACACCGGACAGAGATGATATACCCGGATCAAGCATTGTCCTGACTTTTTTTGATACCGCACGGATATCTTTAAAATTCATGTCATGTGCACCGGTTCCCTGTAGGATGTTCAGGTCTGCGATGTACACTTCTTTAGGTTTAGCGGCAACTATCACTGCCAGTGGTTTAGAAGAGTTACAAAACACACTGGATTTGTGAATAGGTAGGTAATTCTGCCGATTTCCGCCCTGTGCATGAACAACAATGCGGTTATATATGTCCAATACAATGATAATTCGAAACATATTTAATCAATATAATGATACTACCCTCATATAAATAAGAAGGTGTTTCATGAAACTACTTATAAGTCCAATAAACAGTGAAGAAGCAATTACTGCTGCTAATGGCGGTGCAGATATTATCGATGTCAAAAACCCTAAAGAAGGTTCATTGGGTGCAAATTTCCCATGGATCATAAAGTCGGTAAGGGATGCCATTGATCCAAAACTGCCAGTTAGTGCGACCATAGGAGATTTTAATTACAAACCTGGAACTGCATCACTTGCAGCATTGGGTGCGGCAGTCTCAGGCGCAGAATATATCAAGGTAGGATTGTTCGATATTCAGACAGAAGAGCAAGCACTTGATATGCTTACTAACATTGTACGCACAGTCAAAGATTATGATCTTTCCAAGAAAGTCGTAGCATCCGGTTATTCTGATTATAAACTTATTAATTCCATTTCTCCTATGCTGCTTCCGGCTATCGGGGCAAAGGCAGGTGTTGATGTGGTTATGATGGATACCGGTGTCAAAGACGGTCGCTCAACTTTTGAGTTCATGTCAGATGACGAACTTACGGAATTCACAAAAATGGCACGCGATTTGAATCTTTTGAGTGCAATTGCAGGAACGATCAAGTTCGAAAACCTGCCAGCATTGCGGCGCATCCAGCCTGACATTATCGGCATTCGTGGCATGGTCTGCGGCGGCGATCGCAATACCGTTATACAGTCGGAACTTGTCGAGAAATTGAAGCGTGAAATGTGAGTGGCTCTCATGTTTCTGTGATAGTGTCTAACTAATATAATTATATTGATAATATAATTATATTAGTTATATGATACAAATTAATCCGGCCGTGGAGAGTATTTTCTCACACGACGGCATTTTTAAAATACTATCAAAATAGAACACTCATCTTTTTGAATTTATAACTTGTCTTGCAATAAAAGATAATCAGAAGTTCAAACCTTCTTTTTTGATTTAAATCATTGTACCTCACATCTCTGCTGCGGTTAGGTGTTCCATCGCAATGTTTGACTCGGCTTGACTCGTCGTTAAAAACACCTACACAAATATAAATCTCCAACTATCCAAACAAGAAAGTATTTTATTCACCAATACATAGAGTATATTTGGAGTTAAAACTAAAATGGTTGATGAAATATCCATAATTGAATTTTTCATTGTTGCCATTCTTGTCAGTCTTTCTGCATTCTTTTCATCTGCTGAAACCGCATTTATATCAGTGAACCGAATAAAGATGCTGCACTTGTCGGAAGAAGGGAATAAAAGTGCCAGAATCATCCATGAAGAACTACAGCATCCTGAGATATTTATTACCACAATACTTGTGGGGAATAATATCGTAAACGTTGCAGCGTCCGTTCTTGTGACAGCTATTACAATTCAGTATTTTGGAAACGTAGGAATCGCCATTGCAACAGGGCTTATGACGATCATAATTCTTGTTTTTGGTGAGATCGTTCCAAAAACCTTTGCTGCAAAGCATGCAGACACATATTCGCTCAGGATCGCAAAGCTCCTGCTTATTTTGACAACGGTCATGTATCCGGTAGTTGCTGTATTTGCAGGGATCACACGCATCATTTTCCGCATTTTAGGGATCAAGGAAAAAATAAAGAACCCGTTCATTACAGAGGAACAAATCAAACTTCTGATGAAGGTCGGTGTGGAAGAGGGTGTATTTGAACGGCATGAGAGAGAATATATTCAGAATATCTTTGAATTCACTGATGAATACGCAGAAGGTATCATGACCCATCGCAGCGACCTGGAATGTATTGAAAATAAGAGTGTTTTAAATAAAGCACTTAAAAAATGCAACTATTCCGGTCATTCAAGACTTCCGGTATGGAGTAATAATCCGGACAATGTTATTGGGATGATATTTGCAAAAGACCTGCTAAGGTTCAGTGACAGCGAACTTGCCACAAAAACAGTAGAAGATATCCTGCGTCCAATTTTGATCGTAGGTACAAGACGCAAAATAGCCTCGATATTTCGGGAACTACAGGCAAAGAAAATGCAGATCGCAGTTGTTATGAATACAAACAAAAAGATTGTAGGTATTATAGCGATCGAAGATATTTTAGAAGAGATTGTAGGTGAGATACTCGATGAGTATGACGTTGAAGAGATCGAGCAAGTAAGTCCTTGCTAGAGTATGAATTCACCTGAACCTATGTCAAGTTAAATCTGATTATGCATCGTATTCTATAAAATCAGTTCAAACTAACTGATTTTGCAATTTGTGTGAGAGTATTCTTATCAGAACCATGCTGGAAATCATGCAGATCGCAAGTGCAGATACGATGTTTTCCCAGCCCAGAGTGTCGATCCCGCCATTAAATGAATATATGATCCCACTAAAAAATGCCATCAAGGTAAATGTTAAAGTAAATGCTGCGATACATCCTCCGATAAGAGAACCTACATGGTCGGCACCACGTTCTTCGAAAAAGACAGATCCTGTTATAAATACTACTGCAAATATCAGGAGTAGCAAAGCAAAAGGCATTGGGCTTTCCCCTGTACTGGCCATGTTAATGATACCAAAGGCAACTCCGATCATGAATACTGCCATTGATATGGAGATCGCAAGTGCCTGAATAAACGGATTATCTGATAAAATTTCTATATTCATCCCTCATTTCTAATTAATAATATTGATACTATATATTTTATTGCAAAAATTCATGGTGAATTTGTTATTGTATTTTCCGGTTTAATTGATAAATATTTATTGATATGTAGAATGGGTCAATAAATTTTGCAGGATGGTATGAAAGGTTTGCACGGTAATTCTGATTAACAATTGAAAAGGATCATCACTTGAAATTGCTTTTAATTATTATGCACTGCAGCTCTGCTATTGTTGGGTGTGCTGTCGCAACGTTTTATCAGCATAATTTATAACTTTTCATACTAAAAATAAGTTCGACTGTCGGAAGGATTATCCCGATTAAACTTAAATGGTACATTTTCACAACTGCTTGGCAGTGCACAAAGCAACACGTTTATTAACCAGTAATACTTTCATAGTAATTAGTAACACAAATGGAGGTGTTAAAATCAATCTAATGCCAGTACAAAAAGACATAATTTCAAC
>JBQVLY010000043.1:0-11040 GCA_052361065.1 Methanosarcinaceae archaeon
AAAGTGTTCAACTGGTAAAAATCGATAGGAATAGACGTTATGAGGGGTTATTTATGGATGAAAACGGTGAATTTTGGTGTGATACTGGAAAACATGGGTTATATTGCAGAAAGACCATCTTGTACGACTGTAACAATTTGATCATGCCTTTTTCCATATTGGCATGATCAAAATTAAACTACTTATTTATACGAATCTTCATACTCATCGATGATTGATTCTTTGCAAAGTTTTACACCATTCCTGTGTGCTGCACGACCGATCATGTGTGCTGCAATCGGTGCAGTAAGTAACAAGAACAAACCAACTGTAAGGGCTTTCACACCCATGGGTGTAAATCCAACCTTCAACAGGATACTTAGCATCACACCGAATGCACCAAGTGTTCCAATCTTTGTAGTTGCATGCATGCGGTTATATACATCCGGCAGGCGCAAAAGACCAAGCATTCCAAGAGATACGAATATCAGGCCTGTGATTAAAACGATATTGCCCAATATTTCAAAAACACTAACTGTACCGGTCATAGTACCACTCCTTCATCAAGATATTTAGATATCGTAACTGTCCCTACAAAGGATATGATCGATAGAACCAGTGCCACATCCATGAAAAACACTGAGTTCTGTACAAATGAATAGACACCCAGCATTACCACAATAACAGTTGTCATAGCATCCACAGCAATTACCCTGTCAGGTATTGTCGGTCCTATTACAACCCTATAAAGACAGGGTATCATGGCAAACACCATTAACAGCAATGCAAGATCAAGTAGCAATGAACTCATTCAAATGCCTCCAGTGTATATTTTTCCAAATCGTTCTTTATAGATTCCTTGATACCCTTTGGATCAGATGCATCAATGCAATGAACATAGAGCACTGATTTATCATCAGATACATCTAATGTCAGGGTTCCTGGCGTAAGTGTAATAGTATTAGCAATAGCAGTGATACCTAAATTTGTCTTTGAGTCGATAGGTACAGCAACAATTCCAGGTTTGATATCTATTTTAGGCTGGATAACAATTTTCCCGACCGCAAGACTCGCCTTTACAATTTCAATTATCAGCATTACGAAATACTTTATCTCACTCGGAATTCGTTTAGTGGCATCATTGAATGATACTTCCGTCCCGAATTTGTAAAGCGGCTTGAAAGGCCTTATAACAATTGGACCCAGCAACAGACCAAATAGGAAGTTCTCGATAGTTACACTTCCATGTACAAAGCACCACAACAATGCAAGGGGAATAGAATATAATAAATAGCGTTTCATCGAACCACCCTCGTTAAGACTGCATCAATATATGGTTGCGGGTCAACGATCTGGGCAGCAGTTGCCTGTGCAAGGACGATAAGCGGCTCTGCAAATACCCCAAATACAATGACACCAAGTGCCAGTATAATAATAGGCATAGTAAGCAATGGTGACAGGGCATGTGATGAATACTTCCCATATTTTTTGGTGTCACGTGGCTCGCCCCAGAACATTTTCATCCATGCCCTGAACATGTAGAACATGGTAAAGACTGCAAATATCAAGGCAATCGCAATGGGGATATAAAATCCTTCATTAATACCTGCATCAAACAGCAGGAATTTGCCAATAAATCCTCCTGTTGGTGGGAATCCGGCAATGGACATTGCACCAATTAAGAACATAACCCCCATAAGCGGTGAGCTATATATCATTCCTCCCATCTTATCCATATCGCGAGTGTGTGCATGATGAATAATACCACCTGATGTCAGGAACAACATAGACTTCGCAAACGCATGGTTCACAAGATAGACCAGCGATGCAGCAATCGTATATACAGAACCCATGCCAAGCCCGAGAAATATATATCCTATCTGGCCGACACTTGAATATGCTAACAGACGTTTGACATCGGTCTGCCCCACTGCCGATATTGCACCGATTATAATCGTTGCAAGTGATAGCGGAATTATAATTTTTTGGAACATGGGCAATGTAACTGTGAACATGAGGAAAAACACACGAAGCATACCATAGACGCCCACTTTTATCAAAACACCACTTAACATTGCACTTATTGGTGATGGAGCAGTGGGATGCACATCTGGCAACCAATAATGCAGCGGGAATAATGCAGCCTTGTTTCCGAATACAACAATAAACAATAGGGCAATCGGATAAATATGCCATGGTAGTGTGCCTGCTGCGCTCATAGCGCTTACTTTTACGGAAATATCAGCCATGTTCACTGTTCCGACAGTGGCATAAAGTGATGCAATTGCTATTAGCATAACAATGGAACCAAGCATACTGAGTACCAGATACTTAAAAGTTGCTTCCATTTTATCGGAACTTTTTGTGATCCCGCCCTTTTCGTTTGCAACCACAAGTGCACATGAAGATAACAGGAGAATCTCAAAGAATACGAACAGGTTAAAGATATCACCTGTTAAGAACGAACCTGTGAGTCCTGCCATTAGTAAATTGAACAATGAATGATAACTGGAATTTAATGATCTCTCTTCAATATATTCCAGCGAATACACAAGTGACAAGAACGAGACAAATAGCGTTAAAAGCACCATTCCTGCACTCAGCAGGTCGGCAACAAGAACAATTCCGTACTTGCCCCATTCGCCTACTTCATACACTATAATACCATTTGTCCAGACCTGCTCAAGGAGAATGACACTTAAAACCAGCATACAAAAGGTAACAAGTACGTTCAATGCTTTTTGCAGAGTCGGACTCGACCTTATGAATATCATGAACGCCGCCATAAATATGGGTATTGCGATCAGCAGTATCGGGATATGGTCTAATATTGATGTCATCCCCACAACCTCCTGAGTTCCCGAAGATCGGTAGTACCATATTCCTCATGGATACGGTAAGCAAGTATCAGTATAAACGCGGTTGTTGCGAGACTGATAACAATTGCGGTTAACACAAGAGCCTGAACAAGGGGATCTACGTACTCAATATGGGTACCTGCAGATACAACCGGAGCCAGTACACCATTTGCTAATGAGTCATTGAATACTGTACCGGATGCACCTGCTGCGCCATGTTCTCCATGTGAACCGATAATAATCGGGACCTTTGTACCTTTAAATACACCAGCAGACACAATTAGCATGTTCACTGCATGCGAAAGTACTCCAAGTCCGATAATTACCTTAATAATATCCCTGCGCAAGATTAAGAATGTACCAAATCCAAAGAGCATTGCGATGGTAAACGAAAGAAGTGTATTGTTCATTTGTCATCACCTACATTCTTGAATATGAATAAAAGACTACCAATTACAACAAAGTATACTCCAATATCAAATAAACCGGCTGATACCAGTTCAATCTCACCGATGAATGGCAGATGCACAAACTCAACAGCACTCCTGAAAAAGTTATGCCCGACAAATAATGCCCCGAATGCGGTTATGCATGAAAGCAAGAGTCCGAATGCGAACCAATTGGCCCAATCCGGATTGAAAAATTCTTTTATGTAGTCAAGGCCAAATACTACGTACAGGAGCCCTATTATAGAAGCAAACATGACTCCACCTATAAAACCGCCACCCGGATAATTATGGCCTGCGAGCAGCAATGAGATCGAGAACAGTATAACTAATGGTACACATATCTTTGTGATTGTTTTTGTAATAAGCGTGGTCATTTTTCTTCACTCCTGCTGTGGATAAGATTGTATACGCCAAGCGCTGCCAGACACAACACTGATATTTCTCCAAGGGTATCATAACCCCTGAAATCAACGATGATTACGTTGACAATATTGTGCCCGCCTGCAAGCGTCAAACTGTTTTCAACAAAATAATGCGACAGTGTTTCAAAGGGTGCTACAATTCCCTGAGTCGCATTGATAAGCAAAATGAAAACCGTGCTTGCTATTGCAACTGAAATGATCGTATCCCTTATCAGAGTAGTAGTTGGAATCTTTTCCTTGAATTTCTGCGGTATTTTTGCAATTGCAAGGAAGAAAATAATCGTTGAAAGTGTTTCAACCAATACCTGGGTCAGCGCAAGATCAGGGGCTTTGAGGTAGATAAACAGGAGACCTACCATGTATCCAAGTGCGGATAATGCTATGATCGCTGGCAGGTACCCGGGTAATGCCACAATTGCGATTCCTGCTACAAGCATGAGTAGCATAAGCAACGCTTCATATGGTGCGATATCAAAATTCAACGACTGCGGGATGACATTAGCACCCAGTGAAATGATCGGGATACAAACAAGAACCACAACAAGGATCAGCGCCGCATTAATGTATGTCTTGATCGTGCCCGGTTGTGTGACGGATGATATTTTGTGGCCCCATGTCTTGGCATTGTTAACAGCTGCATCGTAGTGATAATTTACACTTATACGTGGGTGGCGTGCATTAAACCTGTCCTGCCAGGCAGCTATTGCATCGTATTTCGAATATACCAGTATTCCCATAATGAATGTAACGATCGTCATGATCAATGGTGTAGTGATCCCGTGCCACAATTGTACATGGAGATGCACAGGCTCAAGCAGGATCCCTGATGCAGTTGGTTCGACGATATTATGAATCGGAATGGACGGTACAAGCCCGAACAGGACTACAAGAAATGCAAGGAATGCTGCAGGGATCAACATGGTGGCCCCAGGATCATGTATATGTTTTGGCAAGCCGTCCTTAGGTCGTTTCCCAAGGAATATTCCATCGATCAATTTTATTGAATACGCAAATGTGAACACTCCACCCATAATTGCTATCATAGGGATCAATATAGTATACGGCGATCCCAGTGCAGATCCCATTTCAACGGATGATTCATAGAACATTTCCTTACTTAAAAAACCATTCAGGGGCGGAATACCTGCCATAGAAAGGGCACCAATTACCGCTATTATAAATGTTATCGGCATCTCGCGCCGAAGACCACCCATTTTCCTGATATCACGTGTGGCTGCTTCATGCGCTATTATTCCGGCTACAAGGAATAAACATGCTTTAAATGTCGCATGGTTCACCAAATGGAATGTTGCTGCTGCAACACCGATTCCAGGATGGTGAAGTGTGGTATAGCCGTACATTGTCATGATATACGCAAGCTGGCTGATCGTGGAATATGCTAATATACCTTTTATGTCGTTTTGCCGGAATGCCATAAACCCTGCCATTACCATTGTGATCATACCTGTGCCGGCTACAAGAATAAACCATGCATCTGTGCCTGAAAAAATCGGGTGAATTCTTCCTACGAGATAGATACCTGCCTTGACCATTGTTGCCGAATGCAAAAATGCACTGACCGGCGTTGGGGCTTCCATGGCATTTGGCAACCATATGTAAAATGGGCCCTGTGCCGATTTTGCGGCAGCGCCTATGAAAATCAATACCAGTGTTATAAGAAAGAGATCATGATCCTTTACGGTCTGGATCAATGCTTCGTTTTGAAGGATGGTAGGTATGTCAAAGGTGCCGGTAATCGAATGAAGGAACAAAAATCCTCCTAACATGACGAGTCCGCCGGCTGCTGTCACGATTAATGATTTTGTTGCACCGTAGATCGATTCCGGTTTATCGCGCCAGTATCCGATAAGCATGTAGGATGTGATACTCGTAAGTTCCCAGAAAATAAACAAAAGGATTGTGTTTGCAGAGAATACCATTCCCACCATTGAACCCATAAACAAAAGAAGCCACATATAGTATCTTGGCAGATCCTCTTTGTGTGACATGTAACCGTTTGAGTAGGACATGATTATCACGCCGATACCTGATGCTAAGAACGCGATGAGAATACTCAGCCCATCTATATAAAGACTGAATTCGACGCCTATTGATGGCAGCCATGATATAGCACCGGATATAGCACCGTCATGAATGACTTGTGGTAGCACCGTTGCGATGAGCAAAAAACTCACAAGTGCAACTGCGGCTGCAAGCCAGCCTACATAGTGCTTTAATATCTTTTCAGCCGCAGGAATTAGTCCTGCAAATATGAAAGGCAAAAATATTGCCAGTGTTATAGCATTAAATGGGTCCATGCCACCCCTAATTTAATTATCTTTATTTAAGTCTTATGAAACTTACTTTCCATACATACCAGATCAATTTTAATCGTGTTCAGGTTAACCCTATTTACCGGTTGTGGATTACGAGCAATATTATCACTAAAGTCGGTTTTTGGTATTTTTATAAATGATTTCGATAAAATTTCGATGTACAACCCATATTGCAAGACCCTGTGCAGCAATACCGCCGCAGGCGGCGCATTATGAACATTGTGTGAAATATACTGAAATCAAATCAATCGAAACATTTTCAATAACATTGGTATGTAAAAACGCTTTGCTGTGTTATTCTATGTTTAGATTATAAGTTGAAATGCCGCAAAAACATAATCTTCCGCGCCATTGATTTGGGAATATAAGCCTTTAGAGGATCATTTCGGCGTCAAAAATCGCTAAACAAATTCAATAATGGAAATCATAAAAATAGTGGACTCGGCGGGAATTGAACCCGCGGCCTTTACGTTGCGAACGTAACGATCTTCCCCTGATCTACAAGCCCGAAAAAAATAAAAAAAATGGATTTAGATATGGAATATGCTTAAACAGGTCGTCCGAGTTCAACAACCTGAACGCTTTCAACACCTGAAACTGCTGCAAATGCTTCTTCTACCTGTTCTGTACCGCCTTCAAGGTCACCTACAAGTACAACAAGCATGAGTGCTTTTAAGCCAAATGCAATTGGTTCTTCTTTTGAACCGTATAATTCAGAGCCTTTGGGCAATACTGCTTCAAGTTTTTTTTTAAGGTCTGTTAAATCAGTTTCCGGGCTCTCTGGCATAATCTTGATCGTTGCTGCAACTTCTCCCATCCCCGTCACCTCATGGTCCGATAAATCCACATTCTTTGCATGTATATTCATTACTATATTGTCTGCAACTCATGCATCTTCCAAGTTCTGCTTCACATGAAGGGCACGGAAAACGCACATAACCACGTTCTACGAGGCGCACACCACATGATGTACAAAATTCGACTTTAGGTTTTGCCATTAAATATCTCCTTTTAGTTATAATTGCAATTTTAAGTTTAAGATTAAATTTTGGTTTAAATGTAAATTGAAGTTTAAATATCAATTCAAGTCGAATATCAAGAATCAACACTATTTGAACAGATAAATCATATGTGTTAATATTACTAAACAGTATTCAACATTTTGGTGATTTCAGATACGTGGTATATAATTTAAATATTCCCCTTGATGGATGTTCCGATAACAGTCTCCCCTTCAACCGCAGCGATTAGACGCTTGGGATAGTGGCCATTTACAACCATGCAATCCATGTTCTTTGCGCGAATGAATTTTGGTAACTCCTTATCGACACAGGTAATTCCCATTTCTAAAAGATCAGTTGCACTAATCTCCTGGATAAGTACATTGCCCACTAGAACACCATCAATATCAGTGGCCTTGACAAGCCGTGCATTAAGTTTGTCTGCAACCCATGCTGCGATGGTGTCAGATGTCACATTCCATGAATGTGCAAGTTCATCTGTTTCTTTTAGAAGCCGATATGGCAGAAGAATAGAAACACCAAAGAGCAGGTCATGAATTGATTCAATGCCCTTTACATCTGTTTTATCAATCATGTAATATCCGTACTGCTCCATTGCAAGAATGGCCATCCAGTGTGCTGCTTCATCACTTATATCGTATTTTTCGCTGACAGAGCGCACTTTATCTGCAAACATACCTCCACCCGGTACTATTAGTATTGCAGTATCGCGATTTTTGGAAGTCTCCGAATATTTGAGCAATTCGTTCACAATATCCGGCACCGAACTTATCAGGCTACCTCCAAGTTTCACAACAACATTCATGATAGAGTTACTATTTCCGTACAATTACAATTTTATGATGGTTTCAATGAATACAATAATTAATCCACAAAATAACACCTAATCCACCTATAATTCAATTTTATGAGTTCTTTATTATTCTAATTTTTAATATGTATATATATATATATTTGTAGAATTATTTCTACTTTTTCAGATTAAAAAATTACTTTGGTTACCAATATCGGATTCAACTATTTCGAAATATATTAACTAATATTGGTTGGATTTAACTCAAATCCTCATATTCGGTTTCAAGTATTCGCGCTGCAGCATAAGCCGGAAATACCTTTGATATCTCGCTGCCCCATTTTTCAGAAACGGATATAAAATCAAAGCCCAGACGTTTTACAGCATCCTTTATTAAAAACTCACCAATTCCGGCAGAAACGATCGTACTCAACCCGTGCCTTCCAGCCACTTCAGATATTACAGTGCAGAGCAATCCAACCTGCCTATCTTTTACTTGCTTTGCAATGCTGGTTATATCTTCCTTTGAGATTCCAGTAAGGTCTGCACAGACCACACGCCCAAGACGACGAGCCGCATCAATTTTTGTATTTCCTGCACCGTCTGCGGTCTCGCAGGTGTAGATTTGCTGTATAATATCTCCAAGAAGCAGATATGCATCCGCAGTGGTCGCAAACTGTTCGGACGAAAGACGGCATGTACCGCCGCTGACCTTCACGCTGTCAAGCATAGTGGCAATATTTGTACGCAGGGTGCCGGCATAAACAAGTTCACTCCGCAAAAGGCGTGAGAAATCAGTATGTCCGGCTATGTGTCTGCCATCAATCACCGGTATGATGTCGCTTGTGGTACTACCGACATCTACAAAGACACAATCACCGATTTCCGAACCTATGAAGTTTGCAGATGCCGCCCAGTTGGCAGCAGCAAGGTTCTGTATGTCATCAACGTGGGTATTAAAATCGCCTTTATTGTTTACGTACTTGATCTCACAATCAAATGCACTTTCAACGGCATTCATTATAAACCGGATTCCTTCTTCCTTATCCAAAAAGCAGTCGGCAAGTTCACCCGTCATTGCGACACCCAACTTATCGGGCTTAAGCCTATCTGCTGCTTCTTTGAGTGCTGTTGGTAATCTTGTATCTTTCCACAGTGGAATGTAGTGCAATTCTATTATACCCCCGTCCGATGATGCAATTTTTGTATTAGCACCGCCAATATCAATTCCAATGACCTTCATTTCAAATCCTCTTTTGTGAACATGCATTCACCGCTAATCTCAACCGATTCAGGAAGTCCGCCAAAGCGATTTTTGAGCAGCAGGTCGGCAATCTCCTGCTTCATTACTTTGATTATCGAAAACAGTGATGTAGTAAGACGAGGGTTCACATCCACAATATAGGGCAAATCAGCAAGCACTACATCAATACCTATATATCCGCGACAGGATAAAGCACAAGCAGCAGCGATTGCTGTATCGTATAATTCATTTTGCCGCGGTGTTTTATATGGTGTCAGGTTTCCGTTGTACCCGATTTTAGAATTATCATCTTCCGGGTGTATGTCTATTATTTGTTTGTTGACGGTTAATGGAAGCGGCTTTTCACCACATATGAGACTTACACTCAAGTGCTCGCCTTCGATATAACTGGTTGCTATAAACCCCTCGCGCTGCGTGAAATGTGTGCATATCCGTGTATCTTCAGAAGCACATCCATATCTTGGTTTGACCACATAACACCCGCCTTTGGCATGATCCTTATCTATAATTTCCGGAGCAGGTATTCCTGCTGAGTTGAGAACATGGGTACATTTGACCTTGTCCGCACACAGGGCAACAGATCCGGGAGTACACCCAAGATTGATGGTGTTATTCTCTATGATCGTTGAAAAATCATAAAGTAGTTCATCCGGCGCTACCACAAGCCCCGCATCACAGTTATTTGCTTCATGTTCCAGCACGGTTTTGAAATTATCCCTATTTGATTCTACCGATGTACCATTCACAAGGGTAGTACCCGCTGAAGGATAAACGACATCATGTCCGAGTCTGGTAAAACTGTTTGCGATTGTTTGCAACATCGCTTTCCCTTCTAGAATGAATGTACCATTCATTCCGACGCCGACAGCGTATTCTGCGAGTAATATTTTCATGAGGGATGCAAATGCATTATTAGATATATATTATTTGCATTTGTGTTCGGTTAAAAGATAAATCATGATAAACAGCATACAAATAATGAATTGATTAAATAATATTAATATGATAAAGTCAATAATATTTATTAATATTATATTTAAATTCGGAATGTATGCCGGGTTGCTTCTGTGAAAAACCGGTCTCAAGAAACTAGACATGATGTTACAAAGCACTGTTGCAGGACTCGTGAGATAAAGATTGTTCACGAACATCTCGAAAAGTACTGGAAGGAATTGTTTGTGATGAATTTTGAAATTGATCCGAATGATCCTTCTAAAGATATTAAGATGCAACGGACAAACAACATTCCCGAAAGGTTTTTAGAATAGTCAAAGCAAATCAAAGGAGAACACATGGAAATAAGAAGGTAGGTCAGGATTTGAATTTTTATGGTTCGTATTTGCCTATAGCTTGGAATTTAGAGGACGATGAGTATGTTGAAATGGTGTATGGCAGCTTTGATGCTATTCCGGTGATGTTTAGTAAGGTTCCCTATGATGTGCTTAAAAATGAAAGTGAACGGTTCTATTCGAAATGAGTGGACGAATTATTAGATTCAAGCATGACGATTCTGAGATTTTAACTGTTATTGAAAAAAGTTTGTAAAAATTTGAGATGCAATCCAACGGTTTATTGATGCTATAGATATCACCATTTTCGGTTTTCGTAAAGATTACATATAATAATTTGTGTTTTGCGTTTATTTGACATACAAAACGCTTAATGTAAGGTTAAATCTCGATAAGTGCATCAAAATGAATTTAATTGGCGGCAAAACGGGAATGGCTGAGTGGGAACAGATTTAGTTACAGGAACGCATCCCAAACAAATGATTTGTTATCCCTTTCGGCTTACTTGTATAGCAGCAATTCACGTTTTGCCTCCAACCTAATTTTTTTATTGTTACATATCGAGATTTCGCCTTGCATTAAGTGTGCATTATGTAAAATATATGCATAACACAAATCTTGAACTTGA
>JBQVLY010000044.1:0-10802 GCA_052361065.1 Methanosarcinaceae archaeon
CAATATGTTTTTTGCCCACATGGGACAAAATGTGTATGATTTGCACACATGCTTTGACTTGTGGGACAGCCTGTTTTGGATATTATGATTATGGTTTAATAATGAGACATAAATACTTGGAGAAAAACGGTGATAGAACCGAATTATTTATTTTAAAATGTAAGTTGCCCACTTCCAACGTTTCGTACAAAAACAGGGCAAACAGATAAACGAAAAAACAATACTGCAAAAGAATAATGTAGAATCAATTGAATATAGCTTGTACCTTGACTTAAAAGGACTCTTATCATGATACGCATTGCAATACCCAACAAAGGCCGGCTGCATGACCCGACCGTTGCCTTACTCAAAGAAGCAGGACTTCCTGTTCTTGAAGGGGCAACCAGGAAACTGTTCGCAAAGACCACAGACCCTGATATTACCTTTCTGTTCGCAAGAGCTGCAGACATCCCTGAATACGTGCAGGATGGCGCTGCGGATGTTGGCATCACCGGATTTGATCTTATATCGGAAACAGGTGCAGATGTTGATGTGATCCTTGACTTAAATTTTGGGCGTGCAAAACTTGTGCTTGCCATCCCTGACGATTCACAAATAAGATCACCACAAGATCTGGATTGTATGCGTGTTGCAACCGAATTCCCGAATATCACTAATCGATATTTTGAAAAACTTGGTATAAACATTGAGATAATCAAAGTAAGCGGAGCATGTGAAATGACCCCTCATGTCGGGATTGCTGATGCGATTGTTGACATTTCAAGTTCAGGAACAACACTTTTGACAAACAACCTAAAAGCGATCGAAAATGTGTTCTCATCATCCGTATGCCTGATAGCAAACCGTAAAAGCTTATCTGAAAAGGAAAAGATACAGTATATCAAGACAGCAATCGAGAGTGTCCTGCATGCAAAAGACAAACGATACCTGATGATGAACGTTCTGGCTGACAAACTCGATGATGTAAAAGATATACTCCCCGGACTTGCAGGACCAACCGTCATGAAAGTCGAATCCGATGACTCGATCTTTGCTGTCCATGCCGTTGTGGATGCCGATACTATTTTTTCAACCGTGAACAAACTCAAAGACGCCGGAGCATCCGATATTTTGGTTGTGCTTATTGAGCGTATGATGGTGTAATAATTAGTGATACAAAGGTGTAATACAAAGGTGGTAATATGTTTGAAGTAATTCCAGCAGTAGACCTTAGAAAGGGAAAATGTGTCCAGTTGGTACAGGGAGTGCCTGGCAGCGAACTGGTTTCTATTGATGATCCTGTAGAAGTCGCGCTTGACTGGGTTTCCCAGGGTGCAAAGACGCTCCACCTGATAGACCTTGACGGTGCAATAGAAGGTACACGCAATAATGCACCCATAATCGAGAAGATCGTACAAAAATGTAAACCTCTGGGAATGGCTATACAGGTCGGAGGTGGCATCCGTTCATTTGAAGATGGGGCAGCGCTTCTGGATATTGGTATAGACAGGATAATCTTGAGCACGGCTGCTATAAATAATCCGGAATTGATCAGAAAACTTGCAGAAGAATTTGGAAGCAAGCACATAAACGTTGCACTGGATGCAAAAAATGGCAGGGTTTTTATTGAGGGATGGACAAAAGAATCACAATACACTCCTGTTGAAATGGGGGCAAAGTTCGAGGAAATTGGAGCAGGAAGTATACTTTTCACAAATATTGATAGTGAGGGACTAATGCAAGGTGTTAACCCTGACCCTACGCGGGCGCTTGTGCAATCAGTAAGCATCCCTGTTATTGCATCAGGTGGTGTCACAACCCTTAAAGACATTGTTACCCTGAAAGACACAGGTGCATCCGGTGTTGTTGTTGGCAGTGCGCTTTATACAAATAAATTTACACTTCCAGAAGCGATAAATATTGTCAGGGACGATTCATAAATAGATCAATACAGTACGAGGAATTTTATGAGAACTGGAAAGATATCACGCAAGACAAACGAGACCGATATTAAAATGAAACTTACACTTGATGGTACTGGTTCGTCCGATATCAATACAGGCATAGGGTTTTTTGACCACATGCTCACATCATTTGCAAGGCACAGTAACTTCGATCTTACAATTTCCGCGAGAGGTGACCTTATTGTAGATGAACACCACCTGATCGAGGATACGGGAATCGTTCTTGGTCAGGTAATTGACATGGCTCTTGGTGACAAAACCGGAATTGTGAGATTTGGTGAAGCACGCATCCCCATGGACGAGGCAATAGCCGAAGTGGCGCTGGACCTTGGTGGACGCAGTTATCTGGTGTTTAATGCCGGTTTCGGATCGCCACGCGTTGGTGAGTTTAATACCCAGATGGTCGTACATTTCTTTGAATCGCTTGCCGGAAATGCTAATATGAACCTGCACGCAACGGTGCACGGTGAGAATGACCACCATATGATCGAAGCGCTGTTTAAGGCATTTGCGTATGCACTGCGCCGCGCTGTCGTTGTTGAGGGCGGCGGGGTCAAGAGTACGAAAGGTGTGCTGTAAACGGCAAATTGCCATTTGGTAAATGATAACTTTAGGCGGGTGCTAAACTCTGCTACATATGCCTGTCGAATCAAATAATTGTATTTGCATATTTGTGGTAATATCAGCGCATAAATGAGATTGTTGTGCTTGAAACAAAGAACAATACAACCGCCGCAGGCGGTGCATTCCCATACAACTTGCCACAAAAATGGCGCCTAATATCGATGAAATAATTAATTTTGTCCATAAATGTGAAAATATGAGATTTTCATCGGTGATGGCGGGATACGCCGACTACGTAGAATTATCTCGGCATCAAAACTATCTAAACAGGTACAAATAATTATCCAAATTTAGTGAACAAACGGAAAAGGTGATGGTAACATGTCTATACGGAATTTTGCAATATTTCCAACAATATTACTATTACTAATGCTTTTTATATTAGTCCAGCCAGCCAGTGCACAGGACATAAGCATCGTTAATGTCTATTCAGATATCGATTCGGCAGATTTCACGATCCACGCAGATACATATTGTCAGAATATTTATATCAGGTCTGACTTGATATTCGATGATAAGGTGATATCATCAAAACAATTTATTATTAATAAGATATCTCCTGATAACGATATTACCAAAGTGGTGTTCTGGAATATTAAACCGGAAGAAGGATATTACCACACTAAAATAACACTCTTGCCGGATGATATGAACAGCGACGCCGTAGAGACAGGATATTTCAACTTTTCATACGGACGACAGGCTATTCCGAAAATATTCATTAAGGACATTGTGCCGGATTCCATGGGGATCAGTATAATCCTCTCTCCAAAAATAAGCACGTTGGGTGTCGAACCTGTGCTGGCAGATGTGGAATATATGCTTGTGGACGGTGACACTGTTATTTACCAGACAAAAAACAACCGTGTTAATGTAGTGCAGGCTACACCTCTTTCAAAAGACTGGAACATACGGCTTGAGAACAATCACAAATACTCTATCAGGGTAAAAGTGAGAATTGCATCACCTAAAGATGTTGTAATTGCCAGATCAAAAGAATTCACAGCAAAAGACGATGCCAAAATTACCGAACTTTACAGGGACGAAACAGGTGCAAGTGTTACCGTGCTCGGTCAGTCACAAGTACCATTCACAGGCAATATTGTATTTACGGTTGTAAAGGATGGCGACATAATAGAAGAAATATTCGAAAGATCTCCGATACTTATGTCAGGAGATGACGAAACCATAGAGGTTACCTGGAGCAACAGGCTTGCGGCAGGGATGTACGGGCTTAGCGTTAAAGTGGTAGGTAACGACGGTGATTTACTGGACATATGGGATACGGTCATAGAATCTGAGAAGGATATCTTTGCTGAAAAAACGCCTGAACCTATTCCTATTGAAGAGTCACCGGGTCTTACTATGTATTCAACGGCTTTTCTTTTTATACTTGTATATTTATCAGGATGGGGAAATCGCAGGCGCAGGTGATATCCATGTATGAGTTATTTATTGCCATGCGGCATCTCACGTCAAGACGCAGACAGACGATTTTTTCTGTACTGGCTGTTGGACTGGCAGTTACATTACTCATGTGGTCACAGGCGATGATGGTTGGTTTTACAAATGAGATGTATGCAAAGACTGTTGACAGGATGGCACATGTAACAGTTGAACCTAAACCGAATGAAGACTACATCTATTTATACAGCAAACTTACCAAAGACATCAGGGGTATTGATGGTGTGATTGGCGTGTCACCGGTCCTTACAGGACAGGCTGCTTTTAAGTACAAAAATGTGAACAAGAATGTGATTATGCAGGGAATCCATATTGATGCCCACGATTCAGTATTGCACATCAATAATGATATTATTAAAGGCCGTTTCAGGGACCTGGAAACCACGCCCAATAGCGTTGTGGTGGGTGACGCTCTGGCAGAAAAACTGGATGTGGATATTGACGATACTATAGATGCATCATTTCCTGAAGCAAATCCGGCATCACTTAAAGTGGTTGGCATCTATGACAGTGGCACACCTAAGGATAAGATTCTAGTACTCACTTCCCAGTCTACTGCCCGGGATTTTTTTGATATATCCAATGTTGTGAACAGTATTATAGTCCGTGTGGATGATCGGGAACGGGCACAGGATATATCATGGAAAATAGATGCCACGGGGTATCCGGCATCAAGCTGGAAGGAGACAAATCCTGAGATAATACAAACACTGAAGCTGGAAGGTACTAGCAATGCCATTATACTGGGTCTTATAGTCATAATAGCATCCTTTGGGATAGTAAGCACCATGTTTATGGTAGTCATGGAAAAAACCAGAGAGATAGGTATGCTAATGGCAATGGGAGTTTCAAGAAGAAGTATTATGATCATATTTCTGATACAAAGCGGTATTCTGGGACTTTTGGGTGCTGTACTGGGTGTGACTATGGGAGCGATGCTGGCTATACAAATGGGGTCATATACCTATGAGGTTGGAGAGGAAGCCATGGCTGGTATCAGCACTATTCCATTTGTTGTGAGAATACAAGACGCAGTTATTATCTTGCTATTCACATTCTTGCTTAATCTTATTGCAGGGATGTACCCGGCCAGACGCGCATCCAAACTTAAACCTGTGGAGGCAATAAGTAATGATTGAGGTGTTGTGAGCATGTTTGAGCTGGATATTGCCATAAAACATATAAGGTCACGTCACAGGCAGACCTTTTTTTCGATCATTGCAGTAGGACTGTCTGTGGCAATAATAAGTGTTTCTATGTCAATGCTAAGCGGCTATACAGATATATTGATAGATTCGACATTGGAAAAACAGGCACATATCACGGTTCTTCCAAAAGAGAACGAGGATTATATACATCTCTACCGCGGACTTGAGAAAGATATATATGATTTGGAAGGTGTAGAGGCGATCTCGTCATATTTCCAGGGTGAAGCTGCCCTGCAGCACAGGCATGATGTGGAGGGAGTTATTTTATATGGCATCAATCCTGAAAATGAGAATCGGGTTGCCAACAGGGAAAAAGATATGTTTGCAGGAGAGTTTATGTCTCTTGCAAGTCCTGGCAACCGCATAGTCATTGGCTACAAAATAGCCAAAAATCTTGATGTGGGAATGGGTGATACTATTACAGCACAGGTTCCCGGGTCAGGACCTATTGATTTTACTGTTACTGGTATATTTCGAACCGGAACCCCGGTTGATGAAACAACCGCATTTGCAAACCTTGAACGAATACAGGATTTTTATGGGTTCGGGGATGTGGTAACCGGGATGGGGGTAAGACTATTTGATGCTTATGATGCAGAGAATATGGCTGATAGAATTGATAGGGGAAATGATTATGATACCATAAGCTGGATCGAGCAGAATGCAGAAATG
The DNA here is from genome assembly GCA_052361065.1 of Methanosarcinaceae archaeon. Classification (GTDB taxonomy): domain Archaea; phylum Halobacteriota; class Methanosarcinia; order Methanosarcinales; family Methanosarcinaceae; genus Methanovorans. Next base: position 5,912 of record JBQVLY010000044.1, read on the forward strand.
CTGAATTTGCTGGAGACCTCAGATAGTATGGTTTATTTTTTCTATATTATTATCTTTGCCATATCGGGTTTTGGTGTGGCTAATGTACTAATTATGATCGTTATGGAAAAAGTGGGCGAGATAGGCATGTTAATGGCGATGGGTACCACCAAGCAAAGCATTCTTTTGATTTTCCTGTTTGAAGCAGGCATACTCGGGATGGCAGGTGTTGTTATTGGATCTATGCTCGGCTATGCCTCATGCCTTTTAATTGCATCTTATACAATTCCGGTGCCTCCTGAAATGTATTTTGGAATGGATCACCTGCCAATTGTGATAAATTCCAAGAATTTTATTACAGCAGGAGCGTTTGCCATGGTAATTAATATTATAGCTGGTGTGTTTCCAGCCAGGCGAGCTTCAAAAATGAATCCGGTGGAGGCTATACACAGTGTCTGATGAGATAATTATAGAGATTAAAAACCTGGTTAAGGTGTATGGTGATGGAGTGGAGATAAGAGCACTTGATGGAGTAAGCATGGATATAAGATCAGGAGAATTCCTGGCAATTGTCGGTCCGTCGGGCTCAGGAAAAAGTACTTTGCTCCATCAGATAGGTATTCTTGATACACCTACCAGTGGCACCATTTTGCTTAAAGGGATCGATATTACAAGAATGTCTGATAAGCAGCGTTCCAGAATGAGGAATGAGGAACTTGGCTTTATTTTCCAGTATCATCACCTTCTGCCGGATTTTAATGCGCTTGAGAATGTAATGATGCCATTGCTGATCAAAGGAGTTAAGCGTTCCAGTGCAAAGAAGATGGCTCTTGAATTACTGGAGGAAGTTGGCTTGGGAGATCGAATTGCTCACAAGGCAAACCAATTATCCGGAGGCCAAAACCAGAGAGTTGCAATTGCAAGAGCACTTGTGAATAAACCCAGTATTGTTATTGGTGATGAGCCAACAGGAAACCTTGATACCAAAAAGAGTGATAGTATTTATGAATTGCTACGCAGGCTTAACAAGGAGTATAACCAGACATTCATTCTAGTAACGCATGATGAGCGTATGGCAGCCAAAACTGATAGGATCATACGACTTGTCGATGGAAAGATTGCTGAAGATATACGAAATGTGAGTTGATCTAATTAGATTATTGGTCATCGGTTAAGGATTTGAATCCACTTAATGATGGCGTTTTACTAAAGGGACACATGTTTTATGACATATTTACAATTCCCATAATGGCAATGACGATGCCACGGTACAAGATCATTTTGTTCCAAATTTCGTTTCCAAGTTGTGCCTTCCCTTTATCATTATTACATTTCCGTAAGACTTTCAGTTTAAATTCTCGTGTATATGTTCATTTTTGTTTTATATGTGCACCCGAAGGTAAAAGTTGCTTAACTACTTGTCCGTTATTTTGGGTGCACTCCAAAGACAATACATGCCAGTAATAGCACCAACACTACTAAATACGACTGTGATGATATATGACTATAGTCATATTTGACTCATAGTCACCATATATTAAGAAGATGGTAACATGTCCCTGCGTGAAAATAAAAAAATAGAGACCAAAAATAAGATATTCGAGGTAGCCGGGAAATTATTTAAAGAAAAAGGCTTCGAAAACACAACTGTTGATGAGATTACAAAAAAAGCAGGGATTGCTAAAGGTACATTTTTCAATTATTTTTCGACCAAGGAATCGCTTCTGTTATATTTCGGAGAACAAAAGGAGAAGTTGATTTATGATCTCATTGAAAATGATATGAAAAAACCCATTCACATAAGGAATAAGATAAAAAAGATATTGGTTTTTATTGCAGAGAGTTGCGAAAAGGATAAGGAACTCACAAAACTGCTGATATTTGAATCCACAAAATATATGGTTCGTTCTTGTTCAGAACCTGATAAATGTAACAATAAATATCACCGCCTCACAAAAACCCTCTATGATTTAATTGACGAAAGTGTCCAAAATGGCGAAATAAAGGGCAGTATCGATATAAAAAAAACAGCCGAAATCATATCCGCTGTCCATTTTCACTCACTGGTGATTTGGTTAAAATCAGAGAGCGACATCTCATTTTCCAATGATATATCTGAAAAGATAGATATATTATTTGATGGCATCGGGGATTAACGTGAGGTAATTGTGTGAGTACGATCAAAAATAACGCTATAACTTGTATGATCACAAACAGACGTATGTTTTTTTATAGATGCGTGATAATATGATTTAGAGCGTAGTGTCACCCTCAGTAGCAGTATAGAATAAGAAGAAGTAACTATTAAGCCATACTTAAAACCGGAGATCGATGGCGAAAAGCCGCATATTTGTGTACATGTTACAACATTTATTCGTTTTAATACTAAGTTACTATCCATCGATTTTAAATGTATTTGACAATCGTATGCTGGCATCGATTTGAAGAATATTCAGTCTAACGATGGCGTTTGTATATGGCTGAATAGTTATCAAATATGAATATAATTACAATTATAATTATAAAGACAAATATAAACATCACCAATTATTACCATGATTCAAAAGTGCCTGTACATTGTCAGATACCTCACCGAAGAACTTATGGTCCTTGATAAGATGCCCATCCAGAGTGATGGAATCCAAATGTCCATACCAGTAAACAACCATTCCCGCCCCGTATTCTTGTTCATAGTGCTTGAACTGCTTAATGGAATAATTCTTGTGCTCCGTTTCATCTCCAAAGAGTGCTTTACTCTCTATCCATGTTATTTCCATGTCATCAATTGTCAGGGCCGTATCGAGCACACAATCAGGTGTTCTGGTCATACCGCTACTACGAAGTTCGGTCTCATTGCGATATCCGATATTTTGACTTTCTAACCATTTTTCAATAATGCTCTCCCCCATTTCACTTTTTTCAGTCTGTATCCGGTGGGCTTTCGGGGAAAAGAAATGATCAGAATTCAGTGCCTGTATAATCTCATTCCTTAAACATTGTTTTTGAATATTGGTTGGATCCTTGAACAATCTATTGATGTGCTTTTTCGAGTGCCCCATCTCTTTCAATATCATAGAAGCCATTAGCGTAGCTGGAATCCCATTCCTGTTTGCAATATTTAAAATGGTGTCTCCTCTTTTCCATGCAACAGCATGTTTTTTACTTTCACTTTTGATGCGACCGTGTATGCTTTTAACCATTGATACTATCTTCTGATCCAGAATTGCAGAGATTACTCCGACAGGCTGTGTAAAAAGAAACGAAACATGCTCAATATCTACGGTGGAATTCAGTGAATCACGAATTTTAAAGTAGGTATTCCTATCCATTATCCTGTATCTCCATCCTTGCAACATCTGATATGAGCAGACACTCTAAGCAACGTTTTTTGCTGCAATATTTTTTTGCAAATTCAACAATTAGTGCATGGTATTCTTTATATATTCCAACATCTGTTGGCAATTCCTGTTCAAAAAGTTCCTGTAACTTCATATAATTGCCATTGATTCCAAGACAATCCATGATACGTGTAGTATATGCATCGATCACGAATTTTGGTTTGTTTGCAGCATAGAGTATTATGCTGTCAGCGGTTTCGTTTCCAATACCATTTAGCGACAGCATTTCAGTTCTGAGTTTATCAGTAGGTACATTGAACACTGTTTTTATACCAGTTTTTGCAAAATGAATTGCAATATTGTTCAGGCGGGATGCCTTTTGGCGGTAGAAACCACAGCAATGAACAAGTTCTTCAATTAATTCCACATCGGCCTGTGCTAGAGTTTCAGGCTTGAGTAATCCATGTTCCTTGAGATTCGCTATCGCTTGCTCGACATTTGTCCATCTGGTCTGCTGTGTAAGAACAGCACCGATTACTACTTCAAAAGGAGTGTCAGCTGGCCACCAGTTCTGATGACCAAATTCATTAAGAAGGATGCTATAGATATGTTTCAGGTCGTTATGTTTCATTTTTTAGATTATTCTCCATTCGGTCTAACTTATTTGAAGTATACAAGTTGTATACTAAATAAAATCTGATTTCATCTGTAAAGCACCACAGTATTTCCTTTTATCTCTATTAGTGTAGTCATGGTAACATCTGCAATCTGTTGTGCGAGGGTCTTTGTATCTATACCTGTACTTTTTAGCATCTTTACTTTAACAAGACGGTTTGCTTTGATATGTTTTTTCAACTCTTCCACATTAGCATCTGTTACACCATTCTTCCCAACATTTATTATTGGTTTTAAATGAACAGCCTCTGATTTTAATTTGTAAAATTTATTTTTATCCATTGTAATCCTCACATGATTATTTGTAAAAAATATGTTTCATCTGTAAAGCACCATATTACTTCCCTTTACCACGATTAGTTTTGTCCTGGTATATACTTGACTTTTTATGATAACAATGTGTCGAGCATTTTCAGTTATTCTTTTGCAAGTGCCTGTTAAATGAAATGAAATGAAAACAGAACGATTATTCGTATTCGATCGTAACTTTGATATTACTAACACTTTTTGGAAAGTAGACGCTTTACGTTTACAATACATTCATACATTTTTATCAGTCGAAGTTCTTGGTGATTTTATCGTTCTTAGTATACATTTCTACTTTTGTTACGATTTCAACCTCCTTTATTTAGACTGCACTCCTTCCATCGGACAGGTAGTTAAGCAACACTATTTAAAGTTAACGCCTTCTCCAGTACTTCCGAATAGCCCTACTTCCGATTAGTCTTTCATTTTGTCCTTTGAGCAAACCCAACAAATTAAAATATTTATACCATGTGAATCATTCCCCTCAATGAGACTGCCGGAAAAGTTGCAAAACATAGATATTTTGAATAATGTCCTGAAATAAAACACCATACAGCAGTGTAATGTATTTCTTTCATAAATTGAAATACCTC
>JBQVLY010000045.1:0-10523 GCA_052361065.1 Methanosarcinaceae archaeon
CATTAAAATCCCTCATAGCAAACTCCATAATTCCGAGAAGTTCCAGTATCTCTAAAACCTTATCCATATCCTCTTCGCTACTCTTCCAGCCAAGATGAGGACGCCTGCCCATAAGAACGGTATCGATCACAGAAGCAGGAAAAACGCGTGTGCTGCTTTGGGGTACATACCCTATCTTATTTGCTATCTCCATCCGTTTCATCTTAGTTATGTCCTGTTCATCCAGCAGTATAGTTCCCTTCCTTGGCTTTAATATCCGATCAATACACCTTATCAAAGTGGATTTACCAGTACCATTCGGACCGACAATGCCGAGTATCTCTGAGCGATCCAGTTCCATTGATATATTTTCAAGGATAGGTGTGCTATTATATGCGAATTCAATATTGTTCACTTTCAGTCTCACCAGTAATCCTTCCTTCGTTTCATAATCATATAAAGGAAAAGCGGAGCCCCCATAAAGGCAGTCACTGCTCCGACAGGGAGAATAACAGGGGCCATAATCCTTCTTGCCACCAGGTCTGCGGTAATAAGTAATAATGCACCGAGAAGACCGGATACAGGAAGTACATACCTATTATCACCTCCAATTGCAAGACGTGTAATATGCGGAGCAACCAGCCCTATAAATCCGATCGTACCTGTGAAACACACAATACATGCAACCAGCAGTGTTGCAATCACCATAGTAAATATCCGGGTGCGCATAACATTCACACCAAGACTTGTTGCAGTTTCATCTCCGGCACCCATAACATTCAGATCCCATGATTTCATCATGAGCAGCGGGATACAGCATGCAAGCGCGCCGGTTATGAGTGTCAGTTTAGGCCATGATGACCTGTCAAGGTCACCAACCATCCAGAACACAGCTTCTTTTACAGCCTCTGCCTCACCAAAATACTGAAGTATCGTTGTCATCGCACCAAACAGGTACATCATCGCAATGCCAGCCAGGATCATGGTTTCCGGTGTTGCACCTTTCCGGCTTGATAATCCCAGAATAATAAAGGAACATAGCAGCGCGAATACGAATGCATTTCCTATGATCAGGTATTTGCCACCAACGATGCCTGCACCGGCAAGGATCGCAAGCGATGCACCGAACCCGGCGCCCGAGGAAATCCCAAGCGTATAAGGACTTGCAAGCGGATTCCGGAGTATTGCCTGCATCACTGCACCCGCAACACCAAGACCAATACCTGCCACAATACCCATGAGTATGCGGGGAAGCCTGAGGTTCCACACGCATACATCTGCAAGCCAGGTTGACTCAAAGTAATTTGGAAAGAACTTGTGTAGTATCGCAGAATAAGCTTCCCATATAGAGAGATCAGCAGATCCGAGTGATGTGGATATGCCTGATACAATGATGATCAAAGCTGTAAATATGAAAATAAAGAATATCTTTCTTCCAACAAACTTATTGTATTGTTCTTTAACTTCTTCTTTCGTCACAATCGAATGATTCGTTTTCGCCATGTCATGCTCCATTTTATCGGATCAAAACTTATCAGTCCTTCATGACCTTTGCCATCTTTTCCTTCCAGCCCTTAACATCATCCGCTGTCATCACATCGATCGATCCACCCTGGAACTCGCCTTTCACATCTCCCATCCGTAGACCCGTCCAATCCTCTTTGACATATCGCCAGCACCCTTGTATCCGTGTCTCTTCATTCCATAGATCCACTTCGGGTTTAATAATTTTGTTCTTACAACATGCCGGACCTCATCTGCAAGCGTCCTGACCTCAACCCGGTCTTGATCCCTGGTATCGCCATAGTATGCCGAAACTTCATGTCCGGATATCTCCCTTGCAGCAGTTGGTATTGATTTTGGTTAATACGATCCGTAAGTATTATTCCCCTGGTGAGTACTCAAATACACCCTGTTCAGATACATTAAAATCGATGCCAATGAACGTATCAATATATTCCTGGTGGATTGCTTCCGGATTAAGGTCAGCAAATGTTTCCGGATATAGCCATTTTGCTGTCATCGCAAGTGATGCGGGATAATGCGGTGCAAATGCAAAATCGTTTGACATTATGTGAATGCGATCGTTTTGCACAGCAGCAATATTGGCAAAACCCGGAAGATCTATTATCTCATCATAATGCGCTTTTATCAGGGTATCGTCATCGATTTCATATCCGCCTTTATATGAGATACCTATAATCATATCCGGATCCTGTTCCAGTATCCATTCTGTTTCTACATCAGCATATTTTTCGACATAACCACTTGCTATGTTTACGCCGCCGGCATATGTGCAAAGATCATGCATTCCGGTACCGGTTGAATATGCTTTGCGGCCAAACGTTTTACCCCCGCCGCTATCGATGAATATGCTCACTTTCTCATTGTCCGGTATTCCTAAAACTTTCTCGTATATTAAACTAATATACCGGTCATGCCACCTGAGATATTCGTCTGTTCTCTCTTTACTGTTAAGCAGGTATCCGAGTTTAATCATCTCTTCCCTGATTGTTTCTGCCTTGTAGAAATCCAGTCTGATAATGTTTAGGTTATCTGGCAGTTTGTCATCAAGTTTCTCGGCGGCAGGCCATTTACCATATACGCATAGTGTGTCAGGATTGCGTGCAAGTATTGCCTCTATATCAGGTGTTGACCAATCCCCAATGTCGGTCTTCGCACTGATCTTTGGCAATAATTTAGTACATTCTTTTGTAGAATGGGCAACACCAACGACCCGGTCCTGCGCATCAAGCACAGCAATAGCTTCTGCAAAATCAGTGTTTAGGATTACTATTCTTTCAATTGGAATCTTCACAGTCGCCGTATTTTTTGCAGCGTCGATGAACGTAAGTTCCTTTCCCTTACCAAGCATGATAAGTTCGATCTGTGTTACATCAAGGATGTTGATCTGTTCATCATATTTACTGTCTGCAAGTTGTGTCTGGTCATTGAGTCCCAGAATGATGTTGACTGCATATTCCACATCTTCTAGGTCTATTGTATCATCTTCATTGGTATTACCGAATATACCAAGCGTATAATCGGATGCTGCGACTGGCGGCGTACAGTAAAGCAGCAGCATGATGATGGTTATTCCGGCTGGTATGTTTATTCTCATGTATCCTCCAGCGGCGGGTATATGAACACACCGTGATCATTCAGGTTGTAGTCCAGTCCCTGGATATCTATGTATTTCTGGTGGATAGCCTGTGGATCAAGATCTTCAAACAGGTCAGGATGAGACCATTTTGCCCAGTAGGCAATAGCTACAGGATAGTCAGGTCCGTAGATAGGATCTTTATCCATTACATAAACAGCATTATTCGTCACTGCTTTGATATTGGACAATTCTGGACGGTTTATGATACTCTCTCTCAATAACTCCATTTTTGATGGATCGTCAAACTCATATCCTGCATCAACAGAATCGATATATTTGATGATAATGTCAGGGTTCTTCCCAACCACTTTTTCGGGATCTACATTAACGCTGCCATCACCCGGTGTATCAGCGAATATATTTCTTCCACCGGATATCACAATGAAACCATTAGCTGCGGATCCGGCAGCCCATGTCTGGTATTTCTCATCCCGGTCACTCTCTATGTAGATTTCTGGCCGCTCTTCATTCGGGATATCTTCTGTCCGTGCTTTGATGAGGTCAATGTATTCATTGTGGAAATCGTCGATATATGATTTTGCTTCATTCCTTTTTCCAAGGATATAAGAAAGTTTCTCGATCTCTTCGACCATATTTTCCGGTTTATAGAACATGAGACTGACCACAGTACAATCACTAGGAACTATCTCAACGAGTTTTTCGATCCTTTCGGGTTTGGTTGTCCATGCAAGTACAAGCCCCGGATTGAGACTGGCTACTACTTCCAGGTCCGGGGAATAACTGCTTCCTATCGAGGGCAATTTACTAATCTGCGGGAAATATATTTCATTGCTCTTGACATACTTATTAACAGCGACTAATTTATCCTCTTCTCCCAATATCCGTAATATTTCCGGGGTATAAGTGCCGAACGAAACGATGTTACCTTCCATAGGTTTTTTTACTGTAACAATCCGCTCAGCTGCGTCAATGAGCGTTAGCTCCTTTTCTTCACCCAGTATAATAAGTTCGATCTGTGTTAGGTCAAGAATGTTGACATGTTCATCATATTTACTGTCTGCAAGTTGTGCCTGGTCATTGAGTCCCAGAATGATGCCTCCGGCATATTCCACATCCTGCACGTCTATTGTATCATCTTCGTTCGCATTTCCAAAGATTCCAAGCGTATAACCGGATGCTGCGGCTGGCAGCGTACAGCAAAGCAGCAGCACGATAATGGTTATTCCAGCCAGTATTCTTGTTTTCATGTAGACTATCTCCTTTTTATTTATCACTTTCAACTTTTTTCTATCGGTGGGTATACGAATACGCCGTGCTCGTTGAGGTCGTAGGCAATGCCGCAGAAATCGTCTATGTACTCCTGATGCAACGCCTGCGGATTTATCTCTTCGAAAAGATTCGGATGGAACCATTTTGCCATATAAGCAACCCCGATAGAATTACACGACCTGTCACAGATATCTGTACTGATCAGGTACACCCTGTCATTCTGCACTGCTAAAATCCCGTCAAAACCTGGCCGGCTTATGATGGTATCTTTTACCGCTTTCATTTTTGCAGGATCATCTTCATCGTATCCACTTGAAACCTTGCTACCCGATACGACCTTTATAATTATGTCGGGATTCCGGTCAATTATCCACTCAGGGTCAACTGTGGTCGTTGTTCCCTTTTCTGACAAATCCGCACCGATATTTATCCCGCCAGCCATCTCACACATCGAATGAGTTCCTGAACGGCTGGTGCGAGCCTTGTAATCGCTATAGCACTCAATATATACTCGTGGCTTCTCTTCTACAGTTATCTCTTCTACTGCCGTTTCTATGGAATCCGTGCAATCATGGTAAAAATTTATGAGTTCCCCGGCGCGATCAATCTTCCCGATGATGTGTCCCTGCTTTCGCAATTGCACATCCCTTGTCAACAGTTTGCAGTTTGAAAAACCACCGATCGGTATGTCAAGTGTTTTAAGTGTATCTCCAAAATACTTTGGTGCCAGTGCCGAAGTATATGCGAAGACGATTTCAGGATCAAGACTGAGTAACATCTCCCAGTCCGGATGAAAGGCCGATCCGACCGTCGGCAATAAAGCGATATCCGGGAAGAAGATCGTATCCTTTGCAATATGTGTGGTTACGCCAACAATTTTATTAATTCCCCCAAGACTCCTTACCACTTCCGCCGAATCGGTGCTTAGCATAACGATTCTCTCAATTGGCTTATCAACAGTTACTGTTCTTTCAGCGTTGTCGATAAATGTAAGTTTCTTCTCATTTCCAAGTATGATCTGTTCGATCTGCGTTATATCAAGGACGTCAACTTTATTGTCATATTTCGCATCAGCAAGTTGACTCTGCTCATTGAGTCCCAGAATGATCCTTTCGGTATATGTTATATCTTCTGCGTTTATGGTGCAATCCGAGTTTGCATTGCCGAAGATACCAATTGTGTAGCCGGATGCTGCTACTGGTAATACAAGTACTAACAGTAAGCTTGTAGTCATAGCAAACAAGAAACCTTTATTCATCAAGTGTCACCATCGAACTATTTTTTTATAATTGTTAGCAGATATGAAATTGTAATTAAATCCGAAAAAGTAATTACATATTCAGATGGCTAAACAGGCCTGTGTCAAAACCATTAAAATTTAGACGTTATGCTATTCATACGAAGTAATCGAGAAGTATGAAGTAATATGTTATAAGTATTGTGTTGTATCTTTGTATTACTATTCAATTCATATTTGTAATACTAAGGAGTCGTAACGAAATAACAGTATCATCCCGATCGTCGGGAGTTGTTCTTTCTGTGGTGGTATCGACGCCTCAACTACTCCATTCAGACTCGTGTCGTTCGTTTATTCGTGATTTGATCACTTTTTACATGAATAATCTACAAATAAAACACGAATGATACGAATGACGCGAATTTCACGAATGTTAGTTCTTCTGCGCCAGTCTTTAAATATGCTACCTTAATTTAATTACAGACGCTTAGCGGTTAAATAGGAATCAAAAATAGCTGAACAAATACAGGAATGCTATATCAGAAACTTACAGACCACATTTGTACATTGAAAGAATTATTGACATTTAGAGTGTCTGTGAAGTAACCCGGGTATACAACCTCTTTAACCAACCTACCTTAAGAAAAACATCCAACAGATTTATATTCAAATCGTGCTACATAAATCAAATGCGAGAGAGGAAGGACGGCTGCCGGGTCTGTAAGACCTGAGGAAAGTCTCCCCACCATCTGAACACACGAACGCCTGTAAAGGGCGTCGGGCGAGAGCTCGGGCAGTTGTTTACAACTCATGTATCCCTGACTATGTTATGGTTATGTGCTGGCACAGAAACGATACCACCCCATGTTAATGCAATGATGCCATAAAGGCTGAGGTCGCATGGAAAGTGGATGGAACGGCGAAACTTCGTGGGTGCAAGTCGGAGTAAGGCGATAACGGGAGTTTAGACCGCGCCTGAAAAATTGGTACGCTTAGCTGAATGCTGTCAATGCAAGTGCTTCATAGTGAGCATTCTTCATCAATTGATGCAGGATATTTGCACGAACAAAAGGGAGCTTACTCCCCTCACTCGCTAAAATATTCCATAACTATTAGCAGGTTATTATAGTCGATCTCAGTAGCAAAGCAACCGTCATTTAAAAGCGGGACACCATATGTCATAATGTTCTTATGCTTCAATGAGCGCATGACTTTGTTGAGCTCATAGTTACATGCTAAAAGAAATGCACCATCAGCTGATTCCTTTTTAATGATATGGCGAATGTACGAAGAACCAGCAACGATATAGAGTGTATAATTAAACCTCTGTGCGTCGTCTTTCATTTTTGAGAAGATACATTTTCCACATGAGATACATTCAATACCAAACTTTGTGGATGCAGCCGGACAATCAAGTGCACGCATGCAGTGCGGAGCGAGAAGCAAACGATGTTTTGTCTTTTTAAAATCGGATTTATGCGCCATGTTCTTGAGAGAAACCATCCACCTTTCCAACTTTTCAGTCTCAGAATACCTGTAAAAGATTGATTTGATCGGCAGATAGAAAAAATCAAGGATGCTTGCAAAAAAACCGGCAAGCCTTACATTTCTATTAAGACTGATACGACTCATAAACAAAGCTAAAATAATCAAAAAGATAGATACAACAACAATAACAACCAATGCAATCCCGATCAAATCATACATCGCATATCTCCATTTTGCTAATTACTTCGTCCACATCTACTTTCGTATCATAACACCCATCTCTAATCAGACAGACACCCTGAACAGGCATAATCTTTGAAACAGATTGCATCGACTCGGTCAGTTCCACATAACATGCCACTCCAAGACACGCGCCTGGATTGTAGGACTTAAGTATCTTGCGGACAAAACTATCACCCGGTACTACAAACACTTTGAAATTGTATTTATCCGCAGCTTCTGCGATACGTGCAATATCGCACATGCCGCATTGAGTGCATTCATAACCCACAATCGGATCACATCGGGCCCTGCATTTCGGACTTCTCATACACTGTGGCAGGATAACAGCGCGCCTTTCCTTTGTATTTTTGAATCTATCAAGCATCACCGCATTTCTTATCTCGATCAGGATCTCATCTACAATATCTTCTTTTATGAAAAATACCCGGCATATCCATTTTGCAGGTGAGTAGAAGAGGTACAACATAAACAGTATGAAATTTGGAAATATAATCCTGTGTCTCTTGAAACTGTATGCACCAAGCACTAACGCTATTAATGTTAATATAAGAACAGCTGCTGCAAAACATACAAATAATTTACCAAGAAGTTCATAGGAAATTTGCATGAAGTAAGAATAGTAATTCTGCATTTAAGATTGTCCGTGAAATCTGGTTATAAAATAGATGAAAAATTAATCTCCCCACAGCAGAGCTATGGGGTATTACAATTAAGATGTGGCTTTACAATTTTTTTAGAAAGTGTGCAAAACAACAAAAAAAAGATATGGCGCATGAATGCGCCAATTCCAGATTATAGATCTATCAGGTGTTTAGGCGCTTCTGGCTCAACTCCTGATGCCTTGTCCGCTTCTTCCTGGGATTTGATCTTTGTAGACAAACCCATTAGTTCAGCCACAAGCACGATCATATCTTCCACCTGCATCTCATTACCAGGATCATCTCTCAGATCAAAATCGGTAGAACCGACCTGACCATATACATTATCCCTTCCATCACCAATATTCCGGCGGCAGAACGGACAGCAAGATGACAGGATATCTGCATTAACAGCCTGTGCATCCCTTATACGCTCGGATGCGATATCAAGCGCTACATCAGCTATTCCGGCCTTTACGCCGCCGCCTGCTCCGCAGCACCGCTGAAGTTCCTTGATCCTGTCCATTTCCACGAATTTAAGACCTGGCAGGTTATCTAATACTACTCTCGGTGTTTCATATACACCACAATGCCGTCCAAGATGGCACGGGTCGTGATATGTGATGATCTTATTATCAAAGGATTTTTTCCATTTGATCTTATCCTGCTGGATAAGATCTGCAAGCAGATCAGCCACATGTACTACTTCAAAGTTGGGCTTTCTACCCAGTAGTTTCGGCCAGTCTATAGTTGCAACCCTGTAGCAACCCGCACATGCGAACATTACCTTCTTGACTCCTCTTGCCTCCAATGCTTCCACATTGTGTTTGGCGTTTATATAAGGAATATCACCTTTATGGGGCTGACCTGTTCTTATAAGAGCAGAAGAACAACACGTTTCCTCTTCTCCCAGATATATAAATGGAACATTCAGGTGATTTAAGACCCTGGCTGTAGCAACTCCCAGTACCTGCTGGTTAAACCCGGCGGTACATCCTGCAAAATAAGCCACATCTGCCTCTTCGGCGATCTCAACATCATCAGGTATCCAATCCAGTCTTTGTTTCTGGTCTTTCATATACGGATTACGATACTCACCAATAAGCTTGGGGAACATGACAGTCTTTCCGTAGGGACCGTTGCCTCTCATCACAAGTTGCTGTCTGGTGGCCTCATACATATCAACAGTATTTATGCCGGCCGGACAAACCGAAGCGCAAACCCCACAGGTACTGCAATGGAAAAAGGCATCTGTAAAATCCTGAATATCATTTTCATCGAGCTTTTTCGGTCCAAATATTTTTGCTTTTAAGCCATAACTCTGTCCCATAAATGACCTGAACCGACTGATCTTGTCCATCGGGGAATATTTACGGTCCCCGTCTTTTGCATCCAAAACAGGACACCATTTATCACATTCCCCACATCTGGTGCAGGCATCGTACTGCATCATAAAAGTAGGACTAATTACATCAGTCTTGATATATGGCTCTCCTTTTGGAATTACAGGTATTATTTTTTTTTCATCTGCCATGTTACTCTCCTCCGCCATTAACAAGAATGACCATTGGTGCTGCTAACATATGCATATACTTGCTGTACGGAATATATGCAATACAAAACAACAGTGAAATCACTACATGGAACAGTGCAAAAGTTTCGGCTAATGCTACATTATTGCCCAGGAAAGTCCATGCACCTGCTATAGCATCAGGTCTGAAACCTTCTGCCATAAAACCTGTTATTGTGATTACCAGTGTACCCAAAACAAGTACCCAGTCAAATATTTGAGTACGTTTTACAACATCTGGAATTACCAGACGTCTTGCGATTGCAATGAGAAGTCCTATTAACAATAAATATCCAAGCACTTCATTACTAAAGTCAAGGCTGCCTCTTATTACCATCAGGTTAAAATGTCCGATCCCAATCTCATGCAACACTTCAAATCCTGCAAAGATCAATGAAAGAATAAACATACCGATCCATCCTACGAATATCATCATATGCATCACCCATCTAAACGGACTGCGTCTGAGTATTCTGCGCTGCAATATGATATCCAGTATTATTGTGCTCACAAGGCTTTGCCTTTCATGGTGTCCCAATTTTTCATGGTTAATAGATTTTAAAAAGGTTTTCAAGAAATGAGACGCACTTCCGCCGCCCCATTTTTGCATATTTATGTACATTCCTACTAAAAATATTAGAATTGCGATCATTGCAATTCCTATCATTATATAAAATGAAGGTATTCCCGAATAATAAACAAACTCATCCATTGAATATTTTCCTCCTCAATGTGGAACTTTTAATAAGTTCCACCAAATTAACAAGTTGAATCCATATTTGTGATTCTATGCAAGTTGAACAATCTTAGTATTTAACTTATATATATGTTGCGTATTTTCAACATCAATTGTCATCAATTGTTTATGCCACATAATTGAACCAACCATCAATATTAAGCACATATTTGAGGACAATAACAACTGGAACACGTTTTGTTTCACTGCAACAGATAACCTTCGCACTGTTGAGATCG
>JBQVLY010000046.1:0-10484 GCA_052361065.1 Methanosarcinaceae archaeon
AAGCCAAATCAACGACGAGCGACAGTATAGTTTTAGACAGCTGGGACATAAACAAAATCATAAAGCGGGAATTGCTGTACTTTTTATGAGTATAAAATGGAGTATTACCATGTTCAAAAAATATGATCAAAAGCAACTGTTTTACCAATAGGCAATTTTTCCTCCATCTTTAAGATACAGCAAATGCATGAACTGGTGGGTGAACAAATGCACGACAAAACAGTGGATAAACTTCTACACAAAGATGCGATGTATCAACTTGAATGGGATTTTAAGAACAAGTTCGACTTTTCTGAAATACTAGCTGACGCATTAATGCAGCGAATGCGAATTTTTCTTGAAGAGAACAATTTTGATAATTTAGGAGCTGGAGATATTCACTACTGGGGTGTAAAGAAGAATGAAATTATTTAATATTTATACACAACTTTGATTTGAAGTGAGGAAACATAAATAATATATTCTACTCAATTTGTTTTTCAACATCCTCCGCGATCTTCACATTCATCAGAAAATCATCTACAGTCGCGATTAGTGATGTTATTTTCCCAGTCGAAAAATGCACGATCGCAACATCCTCGCAAACTTCAGTACGCATACTGGGCAAATTATCCGGTGCAAGCGCCGATGACACAGACCTTGCGATCCCAGGCGCATCCGGACTCTTGAATTTAATGGTACCGTGTATTTTCATATATTGTAACTTCCTATCAATATTTACTGTTGATTCTTATCATAATTGTTCACCGATAATATTGTCTACAAGACTTATAAATTCCTTTGATCTTCCTTTTGGAATTGCGGCACCTGATGCAATATTATGACCACCTCCATTTCCACCAACCGCTTTTGCACCCTCACGCATTGCGTATGAAAGATCAAGTCCGTCCGCAATCAGTGCACGGGTTCCGCGCGCGGATACTTTTACAATATCCTCAACCTCATTTATCGCAACAAACGGCTGATCCGGGTGTATGTACCTGACAACCGTGCTTGCAATTATGCCGGTTGATTCCATATTTTTTGCATCCAGATACCATATATTATTACCCTGCTTAAGCATACCTTCGGCTTTTTTAATATCTGAAACAACGGATTTCTGGAAATCAATAGAAAGCGCGCGCGCCTCATCAACGACCGACCGATCCCTCATGCACAGCGAAAGCGCAAGTCCGCTCTTATCAAGTTTTCCGCATGAGTTAAGTATAGCGACAAGATCGTATGAATTCTGCACGACCTCACGATCCAGGATATATGTATCACCAATTGCAGCATCCACAGCTTCGGGACTCGCATTTTTTATTAGTTTCAAAGCAATAGCAGACGTAAGTTTCTTTAGGTCGTCAGCCGACATTGTACCAATCTCGCCGTGCAGGTTCAATATATCTAAAAATTCATCTATCTTTGAGCGGTCACCGGTTATATCAAGATAGGGTTCACTTGTATATTCCAGAACATCTGCAATATCCCCGGAACCCACCTTCAAACCTTTTTTGATGCTAATGACATTGTTCTCCAGAGCCTCATCCAATATGGAACGATTTGCAGACTCAAATAATTGCTTATCGCCAACAGCACCTGCAATCGCCAGTCCCGCAAGATCAACATTTGTTTTTTCGATCTGCCGCGCAACCATATATGTTGTGCCGGATGCTGACAGGTGTATTGCACCATCGATCCCAACCAAATGGGGGTTTATCACAGCCTTTGCAGGCGATTTTTCCACAGGCTGATGATGGTCGATTATCACAACATCCTGTGAAACTTTTCCAACCAGATCCGATTGTCCGCATCCCATGTCGCAGAATAGCACAAGGTCACCTTCGGATATTGTGCTGTTCACCATATCAACAATTGACTCATCCAATCTGCTGACAATGGTAGCATGAAACGGTATATTGTTCCTGTGCAGCGCCTGGCAGATAATCGCAGCAGACGTAATACCATCTGCATCATTATGTGAAATCACACGAACATAGTTATATCCTGATATCACATCAGCCACCTGTTTGGCAAGTTCTGTCAATTTTCGGATATTATCTGTATTTTCGTTCAAATAGTACCACCTGTGCAAGATTGCTATTTACTTCCTTATGTCATAGTAGTTAAAACTTAAAAATACTCTCTTTTTTATAGTTTATAACTTCTCACTCTACAATGTAGCGAATCATATGAATCCATGTAGTTATACCATCGAATAAATAAGGGCGATTACTCGCCCTTCCTCTTCTAAGAACCGGACTTGTGATTTTCATCATATCCGGCTCAAGCTTTTGTGATACACTCATACCTGACATCCGCATGCATGATCTGAGGTACATTTCCCCATATTCCCATATACTTATCCTGGATTACAACTGCGCCTTTTATTCCTGAAACATCCTTTACTACATTAAATGCACCTTCGACAGACTCACGTCCGGTCTCCACAGCATTTCCAAGAGCAGTTGCAGCAGAATCCGCAAGCGAAACATTGTTAGAGAACACAATAGCGGCATCTGCCATCCCGAAACTTATAGACGGTCCAACTGTTCCCGCTGAAGTGCAAACACCTGTTATACTGTGCCCCGGCTCAATAGTAAATGCAAGGTCTTTGACCGGTGATTTACCGGCATAGATACCTATTACAACCGGACGGTCATTAATAATCGCGATATCCCCACCATTATCCACAATACCATACGATGCCCCGGCATCAATCATTGCTTCAACAGCAAGCGCGGCAAATGTTCCTGCAACTGCACTCATAGGTCCGATACCCATGGTATTTCCGGCACTTACAAGCCTTTTGACGATCTCGGGTGCACCGTATGTACAGGTATACGGATCAAGTGTTATCTTAAAAAAAGGGTCAGATCGGATATACCGCTCAAGTTTTATACGGTGCAGACCTATGGCTTTTTTTGCGGCTTCAATATGTGACCGCTCATCAGATATGAGAGTGGCAATTGTTTCTTTTAACTGGAAATATTCTTTCATGCCTTCACTGCTCAAGCACCAGTGCACCATGGGGACACATTTCAATACATGTTCCACACTGGACACACTTCTCCTCATCAATATTTACACTCCAGTCCTCATCAAAAGTGAACACTTTTACCGGACACACCGACACGCACGCACCGCATTCAACACATTCATCCTCATTCCGTAATATCGGTTTATCCAGTACAATGACTTCCACACCACGCGATATAAGAGCTTCCCTGAAATTTTCAAAATCATCTTTTGGCACATCCGCTGTGATCTCACCTTTTGTGGAATCAATATGTGCCTGTGAGATATTCAAGAGCGCGCCGGTTTCAATTATCACCTCTGCAATAATTGGAGTTACCACAAGATCGGTTGCCACATTGATCTTTATTTTCATATATAGCACTTCCTTGCGAGTAGTTTGCTTATGTCATCGCTTGTAATGATGCCAATCACCTGGTCATCCATATCAACAACCGGCATAGCAGATATCCTGTTCTGGTCAAGCCTGTATGCAGCAACATCTATTGATTCACCAGGCACTGCTGTTATTGTTTTTTTGGTCATGATGTTTTCAACCAGATCATACCTGTCCTCTGCAACTGCTTTTGAAACATCCCATGCAGTGACTATACCGACAATGGAATTGATGCTGGATACCACAGGAAGATGGTTAAATGCACTTTCAAGTATCTTTTTTGCAGCTTCATGGACACTTGCATCCTGTTTGATAGTCACGACATCACTAGACATGATCTCTCCGACCAGAGGGGTTTCCTGGGTTTGCAACATTGGTTTTACTGAACTATCAAGTGGCAGGCGGTCAATAGGTAGGTTCACAAAGAATTCGCCTCGTTTGATCCAGTCTTTTAATTCTCCGGCAATCTTTCGGGCGACCTTGAAACTTGACATTGGGGATGTTGGTACTTCCTTTCCATTTATGTCTATTGTACCGGATTTGAGTTCCTTATACGTAACCTCCCTGAGTTTCGGGCGGGAACGACTTTCGACCGCATAATCAAGAACATCGGTTAAGATATCCGCATCAGATACCGCTGTTGCCTGTGCTATCCTTGCATTTATTATCGGAATAGGGACACCAATTCCAAGATAAAGTGAAGTCCCATAACCCTTTAATGTTGCTGCCCGTACATAATCAGGATTCATTTTTTTCAGGTCTCCCTTTACCATAATCGTACCAAAACCATTACCCGGGTCATGCTGCGTACCTTCTCCTATAATGTAACCCTGTGCACCACCAAGAAATATTCTTGTTCCTGTTCCTATTGTCTCATAGTTCGGGTCATTGGACATTGGGGAAAGTACACCGGCAGCAGAGTATGTTGCGTTGCCGAAATTCGGCAACAATACACCCATGTAGGTATGAAGTTTACGATTTGAACTGTTGGTAGCAACATTATATTTCTGGTACCCATTTCTGGGATTCATCATCACTGCCTGATTTATATCATCAAGTGTAATGGTGGTATCAAGCAACTTTCGCGGATAGCAATCCGTTCCATAAGCTGTTGCATGAACATCAACGGATTTCCCGCGGAGCAGATCCTCAATAACGTGAGCACCGCCATATTCCATTCCGCGCGTCTCGGAAAGTTGGGTTGCACCGATGTATGCATCAACAGCCGCAATTCCGGTATAGGCTTCAACGTCATTAAACCATACATTCTGCATTTTGATCGGCGGCTCGGAATGTCCAAGGTTTAACCACACACCTGATGAACACATAGCGCCGAAAGTACCGGTTGTAACAACATCAACTTCCTTTGTAGCATTTTCTGCGCCAGTTTCTGCCACTATGCCAACCATTTCTTCCGCTGTGACAACATTAACGCTTCCATCTTTTATTCTACGATTAATTTCATGAATTGATTTTTCAACCATGTTATGTACCTCTTACCATCAGATTTAGTAATATTAGTAGAACATATATATTACTTGTGGTTATTGAACAATCGGGCAACATCCATACTGCATGACATTGCATATATTTTTTAAAAATGGTGCTATCAAGATATATTCTTTGGCAAAGTCAAATGGATAGTTGTTCCTGCACCTTCTTTACTTTCAGCCCAAATCTTTCCTTTATGTGCTTCAACTATCAGTTTGCTGATGTGTAAACCTAGACCTGTTCCCCCATATTTACGCTTTGTAGAGGCATCAGCCTGATAGA
Source organism: Methanosarcinaceae archaeon (assembly GCA_052361065.1). Lineage (GTDB taxonomy): Archaea > Halobacteriota > Methanosarcinia > Methanosarcinales > Methanosarcinaceae > Methanovorans. The sequence continues at coordinate 5,165 of JBQVLY010000046.1, forward strand.
ATCTATTAAATAGATATTCAATTTTCCCTTTCGGGATTCCAATACCGGTATCATTTACTGCAATATGTATGTCAGCATCATTTTCATGTACTGTCAATGTAATCTCACCTGATGGTGTAAATTTGATTGCATTGCTAATCAGGTTAATAAGCACCTGTATTAATCTATCTTCATCTGCCTGAATAAGAGGTAAATTATCCGGTACTTCTTTTTTAATCTTTAAATTATGTTTATTAACTTGTGGAAGCATATCAATAACCGAATGTTCAATAACATCAGCAACCTGAACAGGTTTGAATATATATTTCATCCTTCCGGACTCTGAAATACTCAAATACAAAACAGAATCAATTAATCGTTCAAGCCTTTTAGCATTACGCAAAACGGTATCCATAGCTTTTTTCTGTCCAGCGTTTAGCGAACCTAACGTCTCATCCCTCATCACTTCACTAAATCCTTCAATCGAAACAAGTGGTGTCTTAAGTTCATGGCTTATGTTTGATAAGAATTCATCTTTCATTTTGTCAAGGGATTTGAGTTCTTCATTTGATTTTGCGAGTTCCTTTGTATATCTTTTACGCGATCTCTCTGCTTCTTTGCGCTCAGTAATATCAATGCCCTGTGCAATAATTGCTATAACAGTCTTGTCATCTTCATCATACAAATTGGCAGAATTCCACAATACCAACCGTGCATTTCCATCCTTACGAATAATCGGAATCTCCACCAGTTTCCAGTGCTCACCTTTCAAAGTACGATCAATCTCATTTAATACTTCTTTCATGCTTGAATCCGGTATAAGCATGTTTATTTTTTTGCCAATCAATTCGTTTGATGTATATTCCGTAAGTTCTTCAAAGGCGTGGTTAACCCTTGTGATCATTAAATCAGGATTCCATACAATAAATGGGGCATTTGTAAAATCAATCAGTTTATTCAGGTAATCACTGGTTTCCCGCAGTGTTTTTTCTGTCGTTTTGATTTTTGTGATATCATGACTTGATTCTATGACCATGGCTACTTCATCATTATCACCAAAAACAGGGGTGACAACAATATCAACAAATATATCATTTCCTTTGCTGTCATGATGAACGTGCATAACTCTTTGTGTTGTTTTTGTAGCAATGACCTGTTTTAATGGGCATGGTTCATCAGGTGTATCACATGGTGAATCCCTTTGATGACTTAATTGGTAGCAATGAATGGATTTCTCAATCGGGTCAAGATCATTGTTGAAACTCCGTGCTGCTTTGTTTGCCAATAATATCTCAAAATTGCTTGTGTCAATTACTATTATTGGATCTCCTATGCTGTCGATCAAATTCCTGATTTCCTTTGTGCGCTCTTCGACCCGATATTCCAGCAATTCGCTATACGATTTCAGTTCGTCCAGCAGTTTCAATATTCTTTTATTCATGATAGAAACAATTAGACCAACAAGTATGAACATAAATGCTCGTATTGCATCGCCCCATATAGAGGTCGCTATTGGGCTTATGAAATGTGAGATCAATAGCAATAGACCCAGAAATACTGCAACAGCTATTCCTTTGCGCGACCACCATAAACTCGCAAGGACAATAGGTACATATAATAGATGAGAAAAGATAATCTCAATTTTTAATATAAAGTGAAAATAATAAATTAACAACAGGGAAATTAACAGTAAAATATCAATAATAATTATTTTGTATTTGTCTTTGATATCAAATGTTTTCATGTTTTGTCCGCATTAACTTTGATATGAAAAATATATTCGTATTTTCTTGTAGTATATAATCATTAGGAATTTATTATCGCGGATTTATTTAGTATGCTACTTGTTACCAGTTTTAAATAAATTTTATCGATTTTTAGAGTTTTAATAGCAGATTAATTTAGACAAATAATTATCCCTGAATAACATACTATTAATGCCGCATATTGCTTAAATATCTTAGTCCCACAATATACTATATTACTTATACAATTTATATTTTATCAATTTTTCAGTTGCAAAAAAATATAGAAATCAGACGTTGTGACGACACACCAAATAGCAACAGAACCGGAGGTGTCGTGATTAAGATTAATTATCCGATGCTTAATCATATTATAGCGTATGAGTTATCCAACGGTTTATTGGTACGATAGTTCAGAAATGTATTTTTTATACGCAAACTTTATCAGTAATAATATCGTTATGTGAATTCGTATCCCATATATCAATACACCTCGAAGCGGGGTGGGGTAGCCAGGAGATCCCGACGGGCTCATAACCCGTAGACCGATGGTTCGAATCCATCCCCCGCTATTTCTGATTATTTTTTCATAGTAGTATATAATTTATAACTTTTCACATCCCGTAGCAAATTATATAAACCTCTTCTCAACATTCATCTAGTTATTGTATCGCACGATCCCCCAATTCAAACCAACCATTACTGTTAAGCACATATTTTAGGACAATAACAACTGGAACACGTTTTGCCTCACTGCAACAGATAGCCTTGCACTGTTGAGATTGAAGAAGTTAACAAGATGCTTTCCTGCAAGGACGAAAGTCGGGGTTACTTTGTATATCAATGCGAATGTTGTGGAGAGTTCAAAACTGTTCATTTTGGATGCAACAGTCGCATCTGCACGAATTGTGGTAAGAATCACACCGACAAATGGGCAAAATCTCTCAAAAAAGCAATGTTCAATGTCCCCCATCGTCATGCAGTTCTCACAATTCCAAAGATGCTAAGGTTCACAGTGGAACATAATCGTTCATTGCTAAAGGTTTTGATGGATGCAGCAATTGAAGCAATTAATGATACAGTATCATTAAAATATAGGAATGGGCAATTGCAGGCAGGTGCTATTGTTGTGTTGCATCCATTTTCCAAAGATGTGGGCTCCAATCCGCATCTGCACATACTTCTAACCGAAGGTGGATTTACTAAATCTGGAATAAAAACGTTGCATTCATAGCTGAATAAAGAAGAGCGAGTAATCGCTCTTTCTTATTCGGTGATTGTTCAGGCACGTAGAAATTGCGTATTTTGCGAATGCAGGTCGGTAGTAGTAGTAGTGAAAAACACCGCTTACATGGGATTATTGGCCAGGGTCTTGCAATTTGGACTGTGCATAGGTATTTTGTAGAGATAAGCTAAATAAATACAATTTTTAAACAATATGACTTTACTATATGTCTAAAATTGATATAATTCGATATCTTTATCTATTATTAATAAATCAACTTAGTTTATAATAAATCAAGTTGACTTGATTTAATAGGAAATCCTCGCTACACCCTGATTGGCTTGCACTATATAATTCTATAATTATATTCTACAAGAAAATCTACTCTGCGTCAGGAAAATATCGGAATACACATTTATAAGTAATATACAATAAAACATAAATAATTCAAATAGGTGATAATAATGCACATAATGGAAGGTTTTTTACCCGGGCCCTGGTGGCAGATCTGGTTTGCAGTATCGATACCTGTAATAATATATGGTATGAGCAAGTTGAACAAACTCACACATGAAAATAGAGAGGCACTACCTTTACTTGCAGTAGCAGGGGCATTCATATTCGTGTTGTCGTCTCTTAAACTACCCTCAGTCACAGGCAGTTGTTCCCACCCGACCGGCACCGGAATGGCTGCAATCCTGTTCGGTCCTGCAATAACCGCAGTTCTGGGATTGATTGTACTTGTATACCAGGCATTGTTCCTTGCGCATGGCGGCCTTCTAACAACACTTGGTGCCAATGTGTTCTCCATGGGAATAGCAGGTCCGGTAGTTGCATATTCTGTTTACAAGTTGGGGATGAGATTGAACCTTAATTTCTATATTATAATATTCCTTGCAGCCACCCTGGGTGATTGGGCAACATATGTAGTAACGTCTACCCAACTGGCACTGGCGTTTCCGGCAGAGCCTGGTGGCATATTTACTTCGTTTAAAGCATTTGCAACAATTTTTGCAATTACCCAGATACCACTTGCAATTATGGAAGGAGCAATAACTGCGCTTATCTTTAAGTACGTGATACAGGTCAAAAGTGATATGCTTGTGAAATTGAATGTGATAAGTGACGCAGGAGTTCGTAAGATAAGGGAGATGGCAATATGAAAATGGAAGTAATAATAGTAGCAATACTTTTAATTTTCACAGCCCAATTTCTCTATATGAGTTCAACCTCCGATGCCGAATATGGGGGAGCTGATGGTGAAGCGGAAGACGTGATTGCAGAACTTACAGGTGGGAACTATGAACCAATTGCAGAACCATTGTGGGAACCTCCAAGTGGGGAGATCGAGAGTCTTCTGTTCGCTCTCCAGACAGCTTTCGGAGCGCTTATTATCGGGTATTTCTTTGGGTATAACAAATGCAAAAATAAACTTGAGGAATAGCCTGAATAAGGTTAATACAGATTTAATGACGGATATATGTAGTCTGGCTGATCAAAAATATATGTGTATGAATATGGTGCCATGTTATGAACAACCTGCTTGATGATCATGCACTTTTAAGTCCATTGCGAAACCGCAACAACAGGCTCAAACTGGGTGTTGTGGTATTCGGGCTACTTGCCGGGGTTTCATCCACATCAATAGTAACGCCTCTTTTTGTCGCGTTTTGCATGGGAATTACAACGGTCTTTTTTGGAAAGGTACCGTTAAAATTCTATTTTAAGCTCATGCTTGCACCTATGGGTTTTGCTATTGTAGGAACTGTTGTCATCCTGTTTTTTTTTGGGTCCGGAAGTGAGGTGATCGCATTTGATGTATTTGGTTATCATCTGGTTGCAAATTCACAGGGAGTTGATATGGCACTTCATGTGATATCAAGAACGGTAGGCGGAATGAGCTGCATGTTTTTTCTTGCACTTTCAACTCCGGTCATCGAACTTTTTTCAGTTCTCAAATCAACCGGAATTCCTGATGTTGTAATCGAGTTATCCATGTTGATATACCGCTATATCTTTGTTTTTTTGGAGGTTGCCATGTCAATAAAATACGCCCAGACCGTCAGGCTTGGGTACAGGGATTTTAAAACCTCACTGAGTTCTGTGGCAATGCTTGCAAGTACATTGTTTATCCGGTCATGGGAGCAGGGAGAGAAATTATATATTTCAATGAATTCAAGATGCTACGATGGAAAACTTGCTATATTTGAGACCAAGCGACCCATAAAGACATCAGAGGCAATTCTTACTTGTGGATATGTTATTTCGACCATTGCTAGTTCACATTTAACAATCATTTAACAATCATTTAACAATCATTTAACAATCATTTAACAATCATTTAACAATCATTTAACAATCATTTAACAAT
>JBQVLY010000047.1:0-10422 GCA_052361065.1 Methanosarcinaceae archaeon
TATCATAAAATTATTACGAAATATCAAAAAAACACGCCTTCGCTTGTATACGTTTAAAGTCATAACGGGAGTCGCTGTAAAAGAAGAGACTTTTTAATTTCTTCTGGCTTGAATTATGATGAAACGCAGATGAATGCAAATACAATTACCTCCTACGGAGTTAAGTGCCTGCTACGTCTGAAGGACGTGTAGGTAACGCAGATTTCGCATGCAGTATCCGCGGTTATCAGAACTGATTAATAAGTGTGTACAGAAAATAATAAAAAATCTCTGAAAGAAAAGTATACCGCCATGATGCTCGTTCGTTTGTATAAAGTCAAGACGGCGCACGGTTGTGTTGTTGATGTTGCTTGCGTGCCGCGAGGGTGTTCTCTTCAAAATACAGGGGTGAGGATTTGGTTGGGGAAGTGGCGATGGTGTCAGAGGGGATTATCAGGAAGACTTGCAGCGAACTGGATATTGAAGTTATTGACATGTTTGTAAGTTCAGACCATATTCACTGCATGATATATGTGTTTTGTGCATCGTCTATATATGTAATTATGAGCATGGGGCTTAACACAAAACGATTTTTTTGAAGGAATGTATTTGTTGGTGTTTATGATTGCTATAACCACAGAAAAGATTGTTGAAATTCATGATTATATCATTGAAGAATTGGGGGGAGTAGGTGGTATTCTAAATTCAGGAACTATTGATTTCTTGGTATTTGAACTTGACAAGGAAATCGATAATTTTGAAAAAGCGGCTATTGTTTTGAATGGAATCATAACAAGACACCCTTTTATGGATGGACATAAAAGAACTGCATTTCAAGTTGCCGATATTATACTAAGAGACGAAGGTTATCACATACATACGGATGAAATTCAAATAGAAAAATTCCTGCTTAAAATTGCAAAATATGAGTGCGAGATTGAAGACATCAATAAATGGTTAAAAAAAAGATGTATACGACTCAAAAAGAGTTAACAATTACAATTGAGCCAAACGTACCATTAATTCATGATTATGATGCATACTTTCTTTAAGATGCATTATTTCAGATTCGGTAAGTGCAGTAAAAATATACTCTTTTTCTTTTTTCATCGATTTTTCATTTGAAATTTTCATAGACTTACCTCTTAGAATTTTTTAAACATTATTTGTACATATTATGCACCATTTATACATTGTATATATCATGTATATATGTATCTATACAAACTTTTCTATATGTTCGTTTCATGCACCCTCCGTTAATGCCTCGGAATTCTGTTCCGATATCGTTAACTCAAAAAATCTAAAAACAGAAGTAGAAGTAGGAATATCCCTACTTCTTCTCCTCTCTCGGCCAATTTACTTCCATCCACCCCGGAATGCGTCCTGAATCCGGCGGACCTATCATAACATCCGAACCAACCTCATCTTCCACATCACCCTGCAGGCGTGCTGCAAGTCCGGGGAGTATAATGATATTGTGATTCATCTTATCCTTCAGGTCAAAGCCTGCCTCATCCAGCCCCTTCTTGATCTTTGCAGCCGTAAGCTGGCCGCCTGCAACTGCCGCTTCAACACCGATACCATCGGTATCCACTGCCAGAAGGTAGCAATCAATGCCGTTTGATGAGATATCACTCTCAACAGTGTAATACGTCAGCGCAAAGTTCGTAGTAAGGAACACAGGAGAATCCGCAGTTGGTGAACCCACCTCGTACATAGCAGGATCTACCGTAACCGGTTTTCTCGGGTCGGTGTAAATAGTATCACTAATATGGATCTCAGGAAGCAGTGCATACGGCTCAATACTGTGGAGTAGCATAATATCACCGTATTTAATAGTGAACACCGATGAAACAACGGTTTCCCAGTATGAAGCGCTTAAAGGATCCTCATGCGCCATCCATGCCGTAAGCGGCACTGCCATGATCGGGAACGCAATATCACGGTCACCACCAATGCCTGCTCTCCTGATCTTCAGGAAATTGTGGAACGTAGTTCTCAGGTCCTTACCTGTCGGGAACGTCCCGGGGTCAAGGACAAGGTTCTCCATACCCATCTCAAGGAACGTCTTTGCAAGGGACTTGAGCATATCAAGGTCATTTGGGGCAAACAAGCCAACCGGAACCTTATATTCAAGTGCAAGGCCTGCAACCTCCTGCCAGTTATCCTTATTTGCAGCATAGATAAGCGGATTCTTATCCCCTGCAATCTCAAGACCGGCTTTTAACACCTTCGGATTGAACGAACAAAGCACAAGCGGAAGATCTGTTGTTTCAATAACCTTCTTCACAGTATCCGCAAACTTTTTAGGGTCATCAGAGACCGAACGCACTGCGATCATGTCAAGTGTTAGATACTCCCCGACATAGAATTTCTTAAAATCCCGTATCTGCTCCACCCTTGCAACAAGGTCAGCCTCGTCCATCGTATCCCATACATCATAAGCCAGTGCATTCTGGTTAAAAAACGTAAGTTTATGACGATACAGAACATCGTCACCCCCGATCTTCACAATATTATCACCGACACCGATCTCAACTTCACGTATCTCAGGTGCTAAAAGACCCTCAAGTTCTGCATATTTCTTCTTGAACTTGTCAACAAGAATAGGACCACAATCAGTAAGTTTATGAGAACGGTCGATTAAGTGTGACGCAAACGCCATGCATGTTACCTCACCACACTCGCCGCAGTTAGTCCCGGGCAAGAATTTGTATGCCTGTAATGGACTGTTTAGTTTCATATAATCACACCTCCGCCCCGATCCAGTTGGTAATATCAACAGGCTCTTCTTCTATCGAACCAAAAAGTGTACGGGTAATCTCCTTTAGCACCTGCACGGATGTCGGGTGCATCATCATGAACAGGTCATTGCCTGCAAGCGCAAGGGAAAGGCCTGTAACAATTTCCCATATAGGACCCCTGTACTCACGCGGTCCCCAGTCCGAATCCTGTTTAAGGGGAGACGAGACCATCCATGATTCACGGGCACCCCATGCATTAGTAGTACCGGATGACATCGGGAATGTCAGTTCATCATCACCCATCAGACCCGCAAGCCGTATGCGCTCCATATTGGTATAAGCATAATCAAGACCATAACCAAGCGCCGCAGTTGTTGGATCCATCACAATGTTCTCGCGCGGCACATTACACTGCTTCATCAGTTTGCGGTTAAGTTCCTTTTGCGCATTGATCTCAAGTTGTGTCCATGAAAGAACAGCATGACCATAATCATTTGCTGCCTTTGCGATGCGTTCATAATCAAGGTTCAGGCTGGCCGAAGCAATTAAGCAGCGCTCACCCTCTGAAACCTCTGCCGCCTTTTCAAGTACCTCCGGATCCTTCTGCGGATTGCCGGAACCACCAATGACAATAGGCACATCCACAGCCTGCAGGACATCCTCCACAACCTTTGCAGCCTCGCGCGCAGGAGTATCGTTAATAAGCGGGTCGGTTGAAATAAGATGGATCGTAACCATATCGGCATCGAAATCACGCACAACCTTTTTTGCCCACTCAGCAGGATCATTTATAACATCCTCGTAATTCATCTTAACAGCCTTTGCCATACCAATAGGCATATCGAACACATCCATAGTCACATAATTACGGTGCGGCATCTCCGCATCGAAATAGAATGGCAGTGCATTCTCACCGCCGATTGTAATCGTGCTCTTACGGCTGCCGCCATCTGCCGCTGTCGCACCAAGTGTAACTTCCTGGATCGTATGCTTCCATTCTTCCACATTTCCGACCTCGAAACCGGAAGATATGAGTTCATTCAACTGTAAAGGTGCAGCCATACCACCTGCCACAGGTGTACCCGCTCCAATACCCATGCCTGCACTCATACCTGCAAGAGCCTGGTCAACCGGATATCCCAGCATGCGCGAAATATTTGCAAGATGCACACTGATCTGTGCGGTCTCATGTCCCAATGCATAAGCAAGAGCAGGATTTAATCCTCCGCCGCCACTAATATCAAGTTCAATATCCCCCTCAATAGTCACACCTTCAAGTGCCTCGACATCTCCCATATCCTTGAACATATCAGTAATATCTGACAATTTTATTTTTTTTTTCATATTAATTTCACCGTCTGCATAAATAATATATCAATCACCTATAATTCTAACCTCTTTGCTATATTCTCAACTTCCTGTACCGCAACTGAATCATCAGGAAGATCAAACAAGGGTAATCCCACAAGATCGCGTTCCTCTATCATCTCATCTACCTTGACCGCACCTATTAACTTTAAATTCAGTTCCTCTGCGATCTCTGTTATCTTATCCTTGTTGGCATCCGTAACCTTATTTGCAATAACATACAGATTTCTGATATTAGCCTCAAGTTCTCCGATCAGTTCACGTATCCGCTCAGCAGTCCGAAGTCCCCTGCGTGAACCGTCCGTAATAACAATAAGATCATCAACATCACGAATGATCTTACGGCTGAAATGTTCAAGACCTGCTGCAGTATCGATTATTACCACATCATAGTTTTTGATAAGACGATCCATAATACCACGAAGCAGATTGTTTGCATAGCAGTAACATCCCGAACCTTCGGGACGCCCCATCACAAGCAGGTCATATCCTGGCATCTCGGTCAGCACCTCATATATCTTGGACTCGAATATAGATTCCTTGTTAACATCAGGAGGAAGATTATCCCTCTCAGTAAGCATAAACTCCCGCATATCCCCTATACCCTTTTCCACTTCACAACCAAGTGTTTCAGGCAGGTTTGTATCAGGATCCGCATCGATTGCAAGAACAACCTTACTGCCTTTTGTAAGGTACCGGATAAGCAGTGCTGCTATTGCAGTTTTGCCTGTTCCGCCCTTACCGGTTATTGCAATGACCCTTGTCACAGAATACCTCGCATTTAATTACACACACTCACTTATCCACTCACTCGCTCTTTTTAATGATCACCCGATCAATTGAGACCTTTGCATTTTTGAGAATGATCTTAACCCCTCCGCCTGAACCTCCCGTCATAGCCATAGGTGCGACTGCACCTGCCATCATAGTCTGTGCTGGCATCGGAATCATGCCGGGTGCTGCTATTGCAGTCTCCTCAACCGCTTCCTCGGTTTCTTCTTCCTCTTCTTCAACCCATCGTTCCAAAACCGGATGGTTTTTCCCGGTTAAGAATGCCTTAAGTGATCCAAGATCAGTAACATCCTCTTCTGTTGCAATTTTATCAACAATGTCCTCCGGGATATCACTCAACACCTTGTCCTTAAGGTTTTTCGGCATCCATACAACACGTTTCCAACCACCATCAACCTCTATGAATTTTGGTGAACGGAAATAATTAATACCAATTCCAAGGAAACCTACTATCTGCTTACCGCCACCAGTCTGTCCTGCCATTGTGGAGAACGGAAGACCGTTTGGTGCAGCTGCTGTAAAGTCCCTGTCAATCCATCCGATACCGTCAACTTCGGGTATATAGAATCCGACAACCTCAAAACAACCGCATGAGGTGTGTGGGAACTCAAAGAACGAGTGGATCTTGATCCGGTCATACTCGCCATTTGAGAGGGATTTTGCAAGTTCGTTCACTCCGGAATATTCGCCTCCTACAGCATCAATGATCTCTCCCTTCTCGATCGCGAATTGTGGTCCCTCCGGATCAACCTTTGCAGCAGCCCGGCCATCGAACCAGTTGATAGCACCGCAAAGAGAAATACGATCAGGTGTCACAACGCACACATTGGTAGGTGCAAACGACTGGCACAATGTACAGCCATAGAATACATCTACATCTTCATCATGGAGATTGCGGGTTCGCTCATCGCGAATCTTATATGCTTCCATTGCCGCTTCAAGTTCTTTGTCTGCTTCAGCAAGATCTGTGATATAAGTGGCTTCGATTTTTTCAATAAACGGAAGTTCATTCCTAAAAAGCATCATAGTTGCTTTTGCGATCGGCTCTAAAGAGTTCAGGCCTTTTTTCACTGCATCCTTGCTGATACGGATCCATATATCATATCTCTGGTTTAGGTGCATGACACCCTGGATATAGTTCTGGAAATCATGGTTTCGCCGCTCAACAATAGCCTCAAGGTCAGGTTCCACAAGTTCACCTGCAATACGATATATCATTGCTATCGGGTGTCTTGAACCTTCTTCCATCTCAGACAGGTCCGGCCCGATAAGCGTAAACTTGTCGTCCTCTATCTCATCCATCCCGACTGCACTAACCAGTTCAAAACCTTTGGATTTCGGACCTGCAAGTTCGACATACATGCCGTCTTTCCTGACTCTCTCACCCTCGAACATAGGTGAGATCTCAAATGGGAATTCATCTGCCATTTTCAATTCTCCGTTTTATTAGTTTTATTAACAATATACTTTCAGTCAATTACCTTAACTATTCTAATACGAATATCATATGATACAATTATCATAAATTTTCAATCAATTCATCCAGTGCTTCAAGATGTGCCTCAGGTTTAAGATTCCCAAAAGACATACTTGCATTTTGTAAGTAATGCCTATCAATGGAAAGCGTTGTAAGATCCGTAAAATTCTTAAGACCTGATAGTACCTGATTAATATAATATTTCTTGTGTGCCAGAACAATGATAAGGTCATAATGACCCTCACCATCCAGTCCGGTCCAGTTCACATCACCAAGATACGTAGCGAGTGCATGGATATTAATGTATTTTGCTTTAACATCCTCATTAAGAAAACCCTTTATGGAAGTACTTGTGGCTGCAATTTGCATACCGGTTTTGTTTGCAATTGAAATTGCACGTTTGAGGACATCCTCATCAAGTACTGCAGAAGAAACAACCAAAAGCGGTCGCTTTGCTTTTAAAATCATTTTCGCAGATATTTTTGGCTGAACAGGTTTTGCACTTTTTGTACCATATGTAGTATACACCTTGATATTCTTTGTAGTGTCAACCATATCTAAGCCTCCTTGCAAAGTCTTTTAAGATTCGTTGGCTGTGCAGAAACATCGAATTTCATAATCGGACCGGAGAGTATCCTTTTCTTCTTCCAGTCGATCTCCCAACCGTGGTCAGCCTCAAGTATCTTTAATAGTTTCTCTCGACTGGCAAGAGGCAGGTCTGTTTCAGTCCTTACAAATTTATACCAGTCATCAGGCATCACACCAAGATACTTCTCGCTAAGTTCGATGTAATGGGTGAGTTTGATCATTCTGCCCATATTATTATCGGTTGGTCGAATACAACTCTTAGCAAGCATTGGCAGTATTTCTTCAGCATTGTCCACAGTTGATATTAAAAAGTCAGGTGCCGGTGGAATTTCCATCTCTTGACCATTTCGTGCATCGTAAACTGTCCATTTATTAGAGTCATAAGGTTTGCCGATAAGTGCCCTGCGATACTTTGAACCGTGTGGTCCCAATATCACCGGAATACCCAAACGTGTGCAGCCTGTCCCGATAGATGATGCTTTTTGTGAATATGCACCCCATGCGATCCCTACTGCTCCCACACGGTTCGTCACATAATCCGCAATCTCTTCGAAATTGCCTGTGACATTACGTTGTGCAAATATTGCTGCAACTTTGATAGTTGTTGCAGTAATATGGGAGTTGGATACACATGAACCCACATTAATAAGATTGCCTTTTAAGAAACTTCCGGAGAACTCCTCATATAGTGTTTTACCTTCTTCATTCTTGTACATTCCAATATCCATTGCAGTGCATCCTGAAACTACAACAATATAACTTCGCTTTAACATCTCTTTTGCGATATCATAAAGATCCTTAGTACCATCCGGGTAATTTGAACATCCGACCATCGCAATGATTCCAGGTGTTGTTCCAAGTACAAGGTTAACTCCTTCCTCCCGGATTTCAGGATCGCTTATCTGGCCCCTGCCGGCACGCATCATCCCTTTTTCTTCACGAATGACCTTCTGTGATGCTTTTTCAATGACATTTACGATATCGATGTCCTTTGGACACTCCTGTTCGCACCTGCCACATGCAATACATTTGTCGTGCAATACCTCAAATGGGGTCAGGTCACCATCTGCCGCTGCGGTCATTGCATCGCTGATCGGCAAATTCATAGGACATGCCATTTCACATACAAGACAGTGAACACACTTGTTTGTAAGTTCTTTGAATTTTTCATCGGTTGGCAGGGCAGTAATACCTTTTTCTTTTCGGATAGGTGCAATTTTCATTACAAGACGTGGTGCAAGTTCACCGATCTTATCAAAATCAAGCAAAAGAGCACCTGGTTCCTTACCGCTTACCAGATCATTAATAATGTCATCAACATCGTCATTTGAACGGTTTGGCAGGCCATACATGATCTTTTCATTTGTACAGATCACAGGTATTGAAAGTGCCTGTGCTTCTTGTAGTACATCAGCCCGTACACACTGTTCATCCACAACAATTATATCAGGAATACCTGAACGTATATATTTGAGTTCTTTTGCAAGTGATCCGACGATCTTCGCTGTTGGTGTTCCGCCAGCATCCATATTGTAACGGGTCATATCTATTGCTGTACAACACAATCCGGCAAGTTCAATTTTATCAGTAAGATCGTGCTCGTCCATATAATCCATAATATAGGTTACAGCTGCAACATTATGCCCTATACAGAGCAAGACCGGTTTTGTAGAATCTATACTTCCCATTCCAATCACAGCAAGAGGTGCTTCCGGATCTGCTTTTGGCATGCCAAGGCATGATATCTGCGCAATATCCGATACTTCCATTCCCACATGATCGAGCATGCCGCCATGTAATGCTTTTGATTCGAAGTCGATAGATGCACCTTCCTGACCTACATGGATTGTTGCCAGAAGCTGGGTTAGCTGTTCTTCTACATAGTTAAGAACAGGTTCAAGATCACCAAGTGTCTCTGGCTTTATTCCTGTGACCGTCTGGGTGACAGGTGCTTTGATATTTGTAGGACCAACGTCAATCGGATGGTCTGCACCATGTGTTTTAATCAAATGATGAAGTAAATGCCGCCCGTGACCTGCGTGTGCTGCAGCTCCGGTAATTACGCGAAGTAAAAATTCACGCGCCTGGTGGGCTGCCATATCAATACCGCAAGCGCCTTCTTTGTTGCCTGTGAGGTCACATGTTCCAAAAGTACAGTAACAACACTGGTCACACATTGGTGTATAAACTGGCTCGTAGCGGTTGAGTAATTTATGGTCCCATTCCCTGATGTCCACGATCCCGGGCTTTGGGGTGGGACCCATTTCGCCATCTTCTTCCGCTTTTTTTTCTATTGTACCAACAATGCTGCCAATCGTTATCTGAACGTTTTCCAGCTCTTCAATAGTAAAACTGCCTGCCCTTATTTCACTCATATGTTTTTGGTCCTCCTAAATCAACGTTGGTTGGTTTGTTGAATATCTCAATAAACATGATCATTGTTTATTGAAATATAATAATTTTATATAGTATCAAGGTGATTGCTGCTAGTATGTACTATGTATAGATAAACGTTTTCCAATCTATCACGATTATTATTGATAAATCATTGATTGTTCACATAGTCAGCAATTCACGTTTTGTCTCCAACCTGATTTTTTGATGTTACATATCGAGATTTCGCCTTGCATTAAGTGTGCATTATGTAAAATATATGCATAACACAAATCTTGAACTTGATATTTTAACCGATCATCACCAAAAAAGCCATACCTATCAGTAGATGAAGCCAGAATCCTCTATGCACTGCATTTTTTCAAAGTCATATCGCCAAATTATTCATCAAGGCGGAGGTGAATCTTCAAGAATAACCAAGCGTTCCCTTTTAAATCCATAAAACAGTGCTCTGAAGATATCTTCCATCGAATCAAATCTATATCCGAAAAATAAAGCCCTCATTTGTTCCCAAAGGCTTCTTTTACTCCCTAACTTCCCCCAAACTGCTTGAAATAGCCGACAGGCAAGTTGTTGCACTTGATCCACCAGAAACGCCAGCATCATCAACATTATAAAAACAACTGACAAGTTCTTGTATCCATGTCCAAAATTGTGTTCAAATTGGTATCCCTGATTTTTGAGCGTATTGAATGTTTCATTCTCAATCTTCCATCGTGCTCTGCCACCGCGCATGATCTCAAAAACATTTTCTTCAGTCACATGCATATCCGTGACCCAACTGAGATGCATCGTACCTTTGGGCGTAGTTTGCCAGTATTCCACAAAATTCACCAATGTATCTTGATTAGACGCATTCAGAGGGACCCGATTGATAAACAGAAACTTATGAACAATATCATCAATTTTAATTTCAATTTCAGTTGTTAAACCGTCTTTTGCAGCAGACTCAACGTAATCGAATAAAAATGCATGATCGCCTTTCTTTGCTCCTAAAATATAGTGCATTTGATGTTTTTCCAATTCATGAATGTGCGGGGCATTTGAGCTTAATCCGTCCTCTGTTACAATGAGAGG
>JBQVLY010000048.1:0-10373 GCA_052361065.1 Methanosarcinaceae archaeon
TTAATTCAGCAGATATTTAGCCGAATAACGAAAATAGGAAGTATTAACAGTGGTTAGTACTGATTAATGGCGAAGGTGTTGGTAAGAAAGCCAAAATATCTTCAAATAAAAGGATGAATGCATAATATATTGTAATTCGATTTAAATAAAACTAATGCCACATGATTAATAAACTGCTGTCCGAAAGGGTTATGAAAGGCTTGAGCGGTATGAAGGGAAACTTTCACGTACCGTTCTGAGAAGAGGGAGAGCGAGTAATCGCTCTTCTTTATTCGGCGTCGCGTCGTTTTTTGCATCTGTCTGGCCCCCTCCATCTAGCAACATTATATGGTTGACACGACACTAGCGAACTTGTGTAGAGGATGTAAGAAGGGGTGTGTTTTAGCGGTTTTTGACGCCGAAGCAATCTTCTAAAGGCTTTGCATTCCCAAACCACTGGCTTGAACGATGACGTTTTCGGGGAATTTCAACTTATAGAATAAATGTGGGCAACGCAGTATAGTGTTTTTACGCACCAATGTTATCAAAAATGTTACGTTTTGTCCGACCTATGTGTATGTGTATATTTTATAGTGTATGGAATCCTCCGCCTGCGGCGGTATTGACGTGCAGGGTATTGCAATTTGAGTTGTGCATCGGAATTTTATCGAAACCATCTATACAAATACAAAAGTTGCAATCTATCCAAATTGAATATTATACCATAATTAGCGGTTATTGTTCGATAACATGTTCGTCAGTCTTTGGTTTTTACCAACAAATTTGAAGTGGATACCATTTATTTGTTTCATTGAACGCACCCGCAGCGCATTACAAATCGAACATCCACACTAAAACCGACGCATCATTATTCCTTCAGCCACTTTAGGCAGGAACATGGTGGATTTCTGCGGAAAATTCTTCATTTCCACATGTGCCTTATATTCAACATCTTTAATGGTAAGCGGTCTCATCAAGAAAGCCGCATTGAAACTATGTACATCTACTTTCCGGACAGCTTCAGCCATACTACCCACAAAAATCACTTTATTTGCATTATTTACATTACTATCGTCTGCACAGGGTTCGACTATCCATTCATTAAGCGAGATATTGTCAAGTCCTACCTTTTCATCAAGTCTGGCAGAAAGCCCTGCCACCTCATCTTTATGAGCTTTAAGTACACAGAACTCATTACCATCATACAGACCTATCCTTACATCATAGTCATCATCCTTTGTCTTTAACATATTATAGAATTCAGAGTTCAGTTCACCTTTCCATATTGTATCAAAATGCTTCATGACCTGTGATTGTAACCTTGTGACATCTACCTGTCTTATACATCGATGCCATGGAAGTAATAAAAGAGCACGGTCGCCTCCTTCCATGAACATCATCATGGTATATTCCACATCATCTGCGATACGCAGTTCACGGGCAGCAGTGTAGCGGTGATGACCATCCAGTATCATTACCCTCTTATCTGACATTATCTTCTGGAGATTCATGATTATATCGGAGTCTGTTATCTCCCACAACAGATGCCTGGTACCGTTTAGTGTCAGGTCTGTTATAGGCGGCCTGTCATCTCTTAATATCAGGTCAGGTCTTTTAAACCCAAGATACTCTTCCAGTATATTATTGATATCGTGTCCTGGCATATTGTACTCTGCTACTATAGGTGAGAAGTTCATACCAAGGGACTTCATAAGCTCATAGCGTTCAACTGTGTGCTTTTTAAATATTCTTTCATGCCCCACAATATCACTTTTACCAGATTCCCCTACCTTTGTCAGGGCGACCAGCCCGAAGGCAAAATAGACATCTCTCCTGCCTGTATCAGGTATTTCCTCTAATATATTCCCGGGAAGATTGTATCTGATGCCATAAATGTAGAACGCAGGATGTTCCCGTTCGATCAGTATTCGTTCTTTAAAAAAACGTTCCAGATGTTTTTTTGCACTGTCAATGAATTCATCAGTCTTAATGTCTTCTCTCCTTGAGGTAATATGTATCACATTGTTCTTTTCACTGCCATACCTGGCATACTCTGTCTCATCGATTGTATCGTAAACCGGACACAACAGATCATTTTTTTGTATAAGTTCAGGATTTAAGATAATGCTCTTAAAAGGCTTAATAATAACCATTTTCAGTTCATCCTCATATTGTTATTGCAATGTATTTTGTATTTGTTCAATTATTTTTAATGCCAATGCCTGATAAAATTATCGTTTTTATATTGCGAAATTATGTACTTCTGGTGAATTCGGGCGTAAGCGGTCAAATATTGCGATGACGCAGTCAACCGCATAAGAGCTGCGTTATAATCTTAATAATTATACTCTACATCTCTGTTGCGGTTGGATGTGCTGTCGGAATATTTGGTTATACATATACACACATGTGTGCACATGTGTACATACATAATTATACTGACGATTCAGCCTAACGACAACGTTTATATTTGTCTGAATATTCATTAGTTGTAATTGAATTATAATCCCTCACTTTAAACTACTGTTTTTTTGAATCATCATCTTCTGAACCTGTGTCGGATGTGACGAATAATCCCACAACCCCGGCAATCTTTTCCGGTGTTCCTAAAAGGACAAGCATATCACCCGGACAAAGCCTTAGACTCGCATTAGGATTGGAAACTGAGTGCCCGCCCCGGCATGAGGCTATCAGGGTTACGCCGTGTTTTTTCCGAAGTTCCACCTGTGCTAACGTTTTACCGGATACCTGCGAGCCTTTTTCGACCCTGATTGTACTTACATCAAGATCAGATAGATTCAATTTCAGGTTACAGAAATCATTTGATTCCCGGGACAGGTTACGAAACATCTCGTAGCCATCAGCCCGTACTTCTGCCATGAATGTCTCGATGATATCCTTTGGTATGAGATATTTCTTTAAGACACGTACGAAGATCTCAACAGATGTCTCAAATTCCTGCGGAACTACTTCATCTGCTCCAAGTTCATACAGTGGTTCCATCTCCTGAAGATAGCGGGTTCTTGCAATCATGTGAATTTTCGGGCTGAGCCGGCGGGCAGTCGATATGATCCTTCTTGTAGCCATCGGATCGGAAATACCGAGTACCATTACCCTTGCATCTTTTATGTTCACGTGCCTTAAAACTGCCTCTTGTGTCGCATCTCCATAGTAGATCAATTCATCTTTTGATCTTTCGCTTATGACAGTATCCGGATTTATTTCAATGATAACATATGGTATGTTTGCAACACGTGCAGCCCGCGCTACATTTCGTCCGTTTATTCCAAAACCAATGACAATAAGATGATCTTTGATCTGGATCTTATCAGTTTCGTCTCTCATATTTTCATGACAGAGACAGGATTTTATTCTTTTTGGTATTGGCAGTCGCATAAATGAATCTGCTATATTGTGGGATGCCTGAATAATAAATGGTGTGGCTGCCATTGTAGCGACAGATACTGCAAGAAAGAGTTGGTATGTGTCCCAGGTAAGCAAGCCGTATTCAATGCCGAATTTTGAAAGAATAAAAGAGAATTCCCCAACCTGTACAAGTGCCAGACTTACCATGATAGTAGTCCGTAGCGGATAGCCCAGTACAAGAGTTGCGAATCCTGCGATGATCGCTTTTAATGATATTACTCCGAGTGCTATAAGGAGAATAAGTGCAGGCTTTTGTAAAATAAAATTGATATCCAATAACATGCCGATCGAAATGAAAAAAAAGCTCATGAACACATCACGAAACGGCAGGATATTGCCAATTGCCTGATGGCCATAATCAGATTCAGAGAGAATAAGCCCTGCCAAAAATGCACCAAGAGCAAGGGAGAGTCCTGTACTGTAGGTGAATAGCGCAACTGAAAAACATATGAATATAATGCTAAGCAGGAAAAGTTCACTGCTACGGGTCTTGACAATTTGGTATAATATTTGTGGAACAATCCACCTGGCACCTGCGATTACCATGAAGATCAATAAGACGGCCATGACAACCATGACAAGAGGCGATTCACCGCCATTTCCTGAGGCTCCTGCCAGTAAAGGTGTAACCAATATCATTGGAACGATTATGACATCCTGGTAGATCAGGATTGCAAGTGTTATTCGCCCGTGTGGGCTGTCAATCTCAGCTCGTTCCTGAAGAAGTTTGAGGACAATAGCTGTACTGCTAAGGGCAATTAAAAATCCAATGAATATAGATTCGCCAGGATTTCGTCCAAGATAATTGGCTATCAGTGCAGCTGCTAAGAGTGTTATCAGTACCTGGACTGATCCGCCAATAAAAACGGCTTTTTTGATTTGCCACATCTCTTTGAGTGACAGTTCCATACCGATCGTAAAAAGAAGCAACACAATCCCGATCTCTGCTAAGACTTCAATCTCAGAAACACGGCCTATAAGCGCCAGGCCGTAAGGACCGGCAATCATACCTGTCAGCAGCAGACCTACTATCGAAGGCACACGAAACCTGTGGGAAATAAAAAGAATGATAATAGCCAACCCGAATATGATGATTATATCATTTAACAGTGATGTTTCCATTAATAGTCTCCTTGTTTAACAGTCGGATGAATTTTTTTTCGTAACTATTTAAACCCGTTCAAATTTTGGCATTTTCACATATTCAACTGCCGGAACTTAAAACATATTGCTTTACATTTGATGCTGCTCCAATTGCATTAATAACAGAAATTATATTATTCTTAATATCCATGATAAAAGAACTGCAACAATAACAATTGCAATTATTTCATGTGTTTTGTCATATACTTTATTCATGATTTTTGATATTGCTCCATCTTTTATTGGCTCTGTCTCGGCTCCTGCTGTGTAAAGATCATGTTTACGCATGCATATTTTCATCTGATGTGCTGAGTTATCAATAATCTCCTGAAGCGGTCCTTCTATATTTGATGCCACTTCCTTCAATTCTGTCATGCAATCTTTTAATGCTATTTTATGCTCATGCCTTGTCTGATTTTTATATTTTTCAATATTGTCTATACAGGAAATAAATTTTTGTAGTGCGTCTATAAATGTATCACCTTTCTCGTTTTTTTGATTCCCCATCTTTATATAAGATAACTTCTCATTCCATTCATTGATTTTTTTCACTAAGTTCTGGTACTGCTCTCTGGTGTATGATTGATAGCATATAGTCAAGCATACTACCAAGTGCTGACATGCAATTGGAACATACATCACATTGTGCATTTTTCTTTGGTGAATGCTTAGCCGCTTTTTCATAATAGCCAGCTGCACATTTCACCCCATCCATGATTAGTTCGAATTTTGCTATATCGTATCTATCAAGATGCAAGTTCCGCATACGTGACCCAATTTCATCCAGAAAAGAAAACTCAAGTCTTCTAATCTCAGACCTCTCTTTAAGCGTATATCCCTGACTCAAGTATAGTCCTTTTCCTTCATCTCCCACATACTTGTTTGCCATGATATATTCGTCACCCGCCAATTCTGCATACTCCCCACTTTTTCTGAAATGCCCGCCTGTTCTCCCCTTTTTTTCTTTTTGCGCATTTCCTTTTTTATAGTATCTTTCAGCATATTGCTCATACAGCCATGCCAGCGCAAGGTGCTCCATTACATTGTTATCCTTCTCCCTGAATATCCGTGAGGCGGTTTTTATTTCAGCCAGCGCTCTTTTATCTTTACCAATATCGAACAGGAGAAAACTATATGCACCATGCGCATTTGCATTATCGGGGTCAAGGCCCATCGCCATTTTGTACTGTACTTCTGCATCTTCATTTCGCCCCATATAATGTGATGCTAAACCGACATTGCAGCATGCACCTGCTTTTATCTTACCTTCTGATAAACTTGCAGCAGCCTTTGCAAACACATATGCAGGTGCATAAGTACCATTTGAACCAAAATTTGAGCAATAATCTAACAGGATTTCTGGTGCAATCGAGTTCAACTTTGAAAAATCGATGGCAATGTCTACAGCAGCTTTGAGATTATCTTCATCGGATTGAAGATGTTCCATGACAACTGCCACAAGTTTGCCGATTTTTTCCTCATCCATTAGATACCATCAATCCCAAGTTTAACAGTTAAATCAACATAAGTGTCCTTAATTTAGTTTGATCCATGACAATACAAAAAAACTAAGGACAGATGAAATTATACCGAACAACAATATATGCTTTCCTATCGGAACGGCCATGGGACCAAAATATTTTTGGAATCGATGTGCAATGGTATTTTTTGGAGTATTTGCCGCAAAAACGAACTGCTATGAGGCGGCATTTTAATCACAAGGCCAGATGTAATTCAAAGAACATAAACATGTACAACTTTACGCCCCCAGCGTCCTCTGCGGTTTATTACTTTGCCTTTATCCTCATGTCACTTCTCGCAATCAATCAATACATCCAAAAAACCGATTCGTTTTTAAGTGTTTACACCATATCACGCTACATATTTAAAAACAATAAGATCAAAACGATTTTACAGGGATCAGGTACCAGATGAGCGACATTTTGCGAAGAGGACGGCTTGCAACCGCGCCCGATGAGGTGATCATAAAATTCACATCCTCGATGGATGCAGATAAATGGATATTTAAAGCAGATATTGCAGTTGACATGGCGCACACAGTGATGCTGAAAGAACAGGGTATAATAGGAAATAACGATTGTGCCGGTATACTTGAAGGACTCCTCAAGATCAGGGACGGGGGAATCGATAAACTTGATCACACCTATGAAGACATACACATCTCGCTTGAGTCCCGACTCATCGATCTTGTGGGTGAGGACGTAGGCGGCAGGATGCACTCAGGGCGCTCCCGGAATGATGAGGTTGCTACATGTATCAGGCTTGTGCTTCGTGACGAACTGCTCGGGCTCATGGATGACCTTGTGCTTCTTCGTAAATCATTGTACACCACCGCAGGCAAAAATATCGATACGCTCATGCCCGGTTTTACTCACTTGCAACATGCCCAGCCAACAACTCTTGCACATCACCTCATCGCACATGCAAACGCATTCGATCGCGATTTTGACCGAACTCTGGGTGCGCTTTTACGGGTAAACATGAGCCCTCTAGGTGCAGCAGCATTTGCTTCTACCGGTTTTAACATCGACCGGGCACGCACACAAACATTGCTCGGGTTTGATGACCTTATTGAAAATTCAATGGATGCTGTGAGCAGTCGCGATTTCCTAATCGAATCCGCGAGCGTATTTGCAAATATCATGATAAACTTAAGCAAAATGGCAGAAGAAATCGTAATATGGTCAACATCAGAATTCGATTTCATAGAACTGGATGACAGGTATACGTCCACTTCATCCATTATGCCACAGAAGAAAAATCCTGACACTGCCGAACTTGTACGGGGGAAAAGTGGAGTGGCGATCGGTTCACTCATGTCGCTTTTGTCAATCTGTAAATCCTTGCCTCTCAGTTATAACCGTGACCTTCAGGAAGCCACGCCAAATATCTGGCGCTCCACTAAAACAACCCGGGCTGCTGTTCGTATTATGGCAGGCATGATAAAGACAATGAAAGTAAATGCCGATATGATGGCAAAGCAGTCAGTTGCAGGTTTTACTACTGCAACCGAACTTGCAGACACCATGGTAAGGGTGACAGGTGTGCCATTTCGGACTGCGCACCAGATAGTGGGCGTGCTCGCATGCGGTAGCGGCGAACCAACACCTGGCGAGATCGATGCAGTGGCGCATAGCGTGATCGGTGAAAGCCTGAGCGGACGCGGGTTAACCGAAGAGATGATTCGTGAAGCTCTTGACCCGATATCAAATATCAAAAAACGAAATGTCACAGGCGGACCTGCGCCTTACGAGGTGCGTGAGTCACTGAATAAATGCAGGGTTAAACTGGATAAAGATGAACAGGAACTCAAACGCCTGAACAAGCGGATCGACGATTCCATAAGAGGCTTGCTGGAGATTGTTGATGAATACATTCAAAATATAAGATAAAACGGAAAAGGTATGATCATGAATTTCGGACAAGGCGACAGGATACGTATAGAAAAAGAGGAACGGATTTATGAAGGCATTGTGATGCCAGGCACGACCAATAATATTGTGCTTAAAATGGATAGCGGGTACAATGCAGGCATCAGTCCGGAAGGTGCAAAGATAACTATTATTGAGAAAAAACAGGAAACTGTTTCGTCTCCACCAAATACAGGGGAGCAAAAAGTGCAGAAAAAAGTCTCATGCAAACTCCCCAGGATATCTATTCTCTCAACCGGTGGCACGATTGCCAGCAAGATCGATTACAGGACAGGCGCGGTAAGTGCACAATTCTCGGCAGATGATATACTGAACACAATACCTGAGCTGAAGGATATTGCTGATTTTAGCGGGAAAGTTGTCTATAACATCCTGTCCGAGAATATGAAAGCTGAGTACTGGGCAGAACTTGCCCGCACAGTGGCCGAAGAAATAAAGAATGGTGCAAATGGCATAATAATTGCGCACGGTACGGATACTATGATGTACTCTGCTGCTGCGCTGTCATTTATGATTAATACGCCTGTACCGATCGTTTTTGTAGGTTCCCAGCGAAGCGCGGACAGACCAAGCAGTGATAATGCCATGAATGCCATATGCGCAGCCGTTGTGGCTGTCAGCGATATTGCAGAAGTGTGTGTAGTGATGCACGGCACCCAGTCCGATGATCACTGCGTAATTCATCGCGGCACAAAGGTGCGGAAAATGCATACGTCAAGAAGGGATGCATTCAAGTCCATAAATTCAGAACCAATCGGAACTGTTGACTATGCCACACGCAAGATCGAAACAAATGGCGATTATATCAGGCGCGACACCCGTGAATTAAAATTGCATGAAGGATTTGAACCAAAATGCGCACTTGTCAAATTCACACCAGGCGCAAGTCCGGATATATTAACATATTACATTGATGCAGGTTATCGCGGAATTGTCATTGAAGGTACGGGACTTGGTCACGTATCAGCCGACTGGGTGCCGGCAATTAAGCAGGCAAGGGATTTGAAAATTCCGGTTATCATGACATCACAGTGTTTAAATGGCAGGGTATGTGACAGGGTTTACGATACCGGTCGTGATATTTTAAAGGCCGGTGTCATTGAAGGAGATGATATGCTGGCAGAAGTTGCCCTGGTCAAACTAATGTGGGCGCTCGGGCAATCACATGATTTTGACACGGTTTGTGATATTATGAAAGAAGACAGTAAGTTTAGTCCGCAAAATTCCGGATAAACGGATTATCTTAAGTGGAAGGGGTCAATATTGAAGTACTGGTGGGCGAGTATATCCCGTACTCCTTTGACACCAGTCCACTGGATGTCCGGTTACTTTTGGGTGATCAATTAACCATCGGTATCTTTGTCGATTGTTTTGAAGTTTTCCCTAGATCAGCATCATAGAGATTGCATCCAGCATGTCCGGCCCGTTAGCACTGTCAAGGAAATCGTCAGGCGAATTAATACTTGCAAAGTGCCGTTCGATTCTCACTAACGCCTTATTAATCTGCTCAAGTTTTTCCATTATCAACGTTGCATCAGACATAGTGTGCCTCCCTGTCGATACGTTTTTTCAGGTAGTGATTCATGCGGCGCCAGTAACGAACCATATCGACATTTGTCTTTAGGAACGTTTCAACGTTTGTATGACAACAATTGTTGACTTACATATGAATATGTGTTTTAAGTAAACTTTAGTTGACTTAAAAGAAGGTTTAATATCTCTTTAAATCATCTAAATTATCATGGTAAATAAAACGAAGGACCATAGAGCAGGATTTTTTGTTCTTCAAAATGCCGGATATGAATCATTCATACCTAATCCACTGCCTCCGAAGGATCTGGTAATCGATGATGAACTCCAATTATTGCTTTCAAAAGCAGATGGGGCTTTAGCAAGATTGGATGGGGTCACGCAAGTACTTCCCAATCCTGACATTTTTGTTACCATGTACATTAAAAAAGAGGCACTATTAAGTTCCAGGATAAAAGGAACACAAGCTTCATTAAAAGGTGTTCTGGAATTTGAAGCAAAATTGGAACCAACAAAAAAATATCAATGATATTCGAGAGGTTATAAATTACATAAAAGCAATGAACTATGGCATTGATAATCTTGGGTCTGGTAACCTATCTCCGGAACTCATAAATGACATCCACAAGATACTGATTGAAGGCACAAGAGGCACTAACAAACTTCCTGGAAAACTAAGGAATTTCCAAAATTGGATCGGTATCGGGGGCGGTACAATTCATGATGCTGTTTATTTTCCTCCGCCACCTGAATATGTAGAAGAATTGTAACTATTCAGCCCTGTCCGCAAATCACCTAAAGTATTCAGATTTTACACTTGATACGACAGATTAAAATCCACTT
>JBQVLY010000049.1:0-9659 GCA_052361065.1 Methanosarcinaceae archaeon
TGAAATCGAAAACCTGCTAAGGCAATTGATTTAGATAATCCGAATATGTATTTTACCCTGCTTTTTGAAGTGGATACAAAACCACTAATATTTTATACTTTCATAACACATATAATGCAATCTTTGCATTATGCGGTAATAATAATATGACAAAAAATCACGCGACACCAAATAAAATTGGTGGAGCACACACAACTATTATTGGTGGACGCCGTGGAAAGAAACTAATCGATACCATACTTAGTCATCCCGGAGTCAAGCGTATAGTGCCATCTGTGATTGTAGTGAAAGGAAATGCGATAGCGGGCGGTGCAATATCCGGAAAAGTCCTGCGTTCGGATCCAAGGGGGAATCTCAGAATGATCATAACGCATGGAACTGCTGTACAGGAAATAAGGATTATCACTACTGTAGGCGATAGTAATGAAGGTGAGCGGTTGATGAATGAACTGAATGCAATGCTTTTTGGTACGGAATAAGTGTGAACAATGTTTGTTGGAATCGACCATGGAACTACTGCAATGCGCTTTGTTGGTATTGCAGGTAACAGTATAATGAAGTTCGAACTGTTGCGAAGCGATACAGCTGTTATGTCCGGGCCACAGATTATTAACTCGATCACAGAACATCTTGAAATTGACAAAAGTGATATAGAGCTTATTGCAGTTACGTATTCGATGGGTGATGGTATATCTATGATCGAGGATATCAATTCAGTTGAGCTTAGAGGGGTTAAAAGTATTGAAGGTGTCGGCAAAAAGACTGGCGGCGGTACGCGTGTTTTTGATGCCGTTAAAAATTCCTGCATACCTGCTGTCATTATTCCCGGAATCCATTCAAAGAGTCATACTGACCCGCGCATGAATGTTTTTTCACATTCAACAAGCCCGGAGAAGATTGGTATTGCATACCATGCGCAGTGTAAGGGTTACAACAATTTTGTAGTGTCGGATATCAGTTCGAATACTGTCACATTGGGAGTTGCAAATGGCAGGGTCATCGGTGCGATAGATGCTTGTATATTCGCGCCAGGTGTGCATCACGGACCACTTGATCTGCAGGCTATTCGGGATGTTGATGCTGGCACATGTACTGCGAACGAGGCATTCATTAATGCAGGAGTTTTGAAGAACATCCCATATACAAACATAAAAAAACTTCTTGATGGCGCTGCAAGGAGTGAAGAAAGTGCGCTGCTTGCTCTTGATACTATCGCCCTGTTCGCTGCGATGGAGATTGTAAGTATTGAGATACTGCTTAAGGACTATGGTTACAAAGGAGAGATTTTCCTTGCAGGCTCGGTCGGTGAAGTTGATTATGTGGTGAACAAGATCAATGGTCATCTTGATGTTAAGTGCCATGTGCTTGGCAAATGGAGTGCTGCTATTGGATGTGCTGAGATTGCACGGGATATTTCTGGCGGGACCGGGGATATACTGGGGATTGGTGTAAATTATTAGGTTTTGCATCCCACGTTTAACAAAATTAAAGCAAAAATGGTGCCATAATCAGCATCGGTCGTATCAAATCGATTATATTATACACTCATATTTGTAGGTATAACTTCTTTTACATCAAAAGTTGGTTTCTTGTATCACGCCTGTATGTGTTTCTGATATCGAAACAACAAAAAATGGGTATATTAATATTTGTGAATTCCCTCATTTCTTATGATTTACTCAAAAAGAAATATAAATGTAGTACGTTTAGCGATTTTTGACACCGAAGCGATCCTATGGAGGCTTCGCATTCCCAAACCACTGGCGCGAACGATGACGTTTTCGGGGCATTTCAACTTGTAGAATAAATGTGGGCAACGCAACATAGCGTTTTTATGCACCAATGTTATTAAAAAAGTCACATTTTGTCCGCTCGATGTGTATGTGTATATTTTATAATGTTTGGAATCCGCCGCCTGCGGCTGTATTGCTGTGCGGGGTATTGCAATTTGAGCTGTGCATCGATATTTTATCGAAACCACCTATACAAATACCAAATATACAATTTAGATATTCAACACATGCATAATCCTGCATTGTGTCTGAAACTAAATTGTCGAGACACTAATTTTGTATTATTATCTCTCTTTTTTTAAATGAGATACACATTTCAAACATTCCGGAAGATGAAACAATACATCCAAATATTCCTTGGCATTTCACAATAAAATTATGCGGCTGCCGGGATTCGAACCCGAGTAATTGGCTTGGGAAGCCAATGTCATACCACTAAACCACAGCCGCTCATGGCCCATTTATTGATGGAGTTTTAGGATTATAGCCTTTGTGGTTTTTGAACAATACATTTTGGTGTTTTCGGTTCTAGATACATATTTTACCGTTTCAATGTCGCTACTCATGGAACTCCTTCTGCATTTAATGTGTTAAATTTAGTCGTGTTCTACTTAAGGTTGTTGTATCAAAGTCATTTTCAGGTATTTGTTGTGAATATGAGTTGTTTTACAGCAATTATCCCAATATTAATGCCATACATCACATGAAATTTAAAAATTCGCAACCATCGCTTCTAGCTGTATCCTGTCACTAAAAGCACCTGACATGAGAAAATCTGCCTTTGCGATCTTGTTTACATATCGTGCAATATTCTCATCCGGTTCACTGGATGCGATCACAATACCATGCAATTGCTCCAGTATCGCAGAGCCAGATAAACCTTTTTCGATCAATAGTTTATCGATAATCTTTCTGGCGGCCATAATATCACCTGCAAGCGCAGATTCAAAAAGTTGGATAGTATCTTTTAGTGTTTCAACAAGAACAGTTTCATAGACCATTTGTTGCGAAATCTCAAAATTCCCGGGTTGTAGTGACAGGAATGCACATTGCATTGTCAGAAGTGCTTTAGCCACATTGCCTTTTGAATGATATGCAATTGCATCCAATCCATCATCTGATATTGTAAGTCCTTCCCGGACTGCAATGAGTTTCATATATTCTATGAGTTTGGCATCTGATACATACGTGAAAAATAGTTGTAACCCCCTTGAACGAAGAGGTTGTATCAATCTTGACGGCTGCGTAGTGGAAAGGATAAACCTGCATGTTGCAGTATATTTTTCCATAATGCGCCGTAGTGCGTGCTGGGCATCCGGGTTCAGTGATTCGGCATTGTCAATGAATAATACCTTATAATTCGCATCGATCGAACCTGTGCCTGCATATTTATTAATAATCTCCTTAAAAATGGATATCACGCTTTTGCGAATCTTTTTAGGGTCATCAGTCCCGATGATACGGATAAAACGCTTATCTCGCACAAGATACCGCTTTCCCTGATCGAAAAAATCGGATGCATTGAAATACGTGAAATTGCGCTCGTACCCCTCCCCATATAACTCATTTGCCAGTGCAAAAGCTACAGATGCCTTTCCTGAATTTACAGGTCCATGAAAAACAAGATGTGGAAGGTTGTTTGAATGGACAAGCTGGTGAATAGTAGTGACTGACTGCTCATTTCCTATTATCTCATCAAGGGTATGCGGACGGTATTTCATAGTCCATATATCATTTTTTGTCATTATCTTATTGCACCTGCCATGTACCTTAGTACCTTCTCTGCCACTGCAGGTTTGAAATTTCAGATTTGGAATTTAAAATTGAACTTTGTTGATTGTTGATTGTTGATTGTTGAACATTGCCAGTTATTCCGAATCCTGCAATACTTTTTTTATTACTATACCATACACAGGTCTTGCAATAAGGACACCGATCATCACACCGACAATTGTTATAATCGCAAACCATTTAAGAGCTCCAAATCCCATTACAACAAGAGGTGACATTGCAATAGTAGTCGTTGTCGCAGCAGCAAAGATAATTCCGAATGCTTTTGTTATCCTTTCAAGATATACTTTTGTAGACGGTAGTTTTCCTTCATAGAGAACCTCATCCGTAATGATCACAAGATGATCAATACCGGTTCCGATAACTGCGATAATACCTGCAATGCTTGGAAGGTCAAGTTGCCAGCCTACGGCACCTGCAAATCCAAGGATCATGAAAACTTCACTGATGGAAGTAGCTATCATTGGTACCAGTATCTCTTTCTTATGATACCTGCGGAACACTACAAAAGCAACTGCAAGTAGCGAAAGAAGTCCTGCCATCACCGATTGGGTCTTAAATTGCTTGCCCAGTGCTGCATCAACGTGCCCGGAACCTACAAGTTCCACATTAACAGGCAGCGCACCAGCCATAAGATGGATCTGCAATTGTTCAGCCTGTATCTTGCTTTCCTCATCCCCGCCGGTTGATGATTCCCATGCATATATAGGTATTTCCTTTATTCTTGAGGCTGCAGATGGACTAAGAGGGGCACTGTAGACCTCATTGTCGTCAAGATACATGTTTAGCCAGTGTGATTGCGGATCATTGGCTGCACCTGTTTCTATTGCAATCCTCTGGAGTGCCAGCGCACCTGTTTCAGTCAACCTGAATGGCGTGTGCCACTGCCCGTCATGGAATCCGGGAATTCCGACACTTTCTATGTCATCGCCATAAAGAACATGCACGCTATCATTACCCACAGTCTGAAGACGTATCTCAAATTTCCCGGGTTTTTCTACGATATCCTTTGCAGTTGCAAGATCGGTACCTGCAAAGTCAATCAGAATGTAATCCTCACCAACCGTACGGACAGGAATATCCTTTAATCCAAGCGCATTTAATTTATCACTCAGGATGTCCTTTGTCATATCCCGGGTCTCTGTTGTCACACCTTCATGAAATTTCAATGTCCCGTCTGTGTTTTTTACAATAAAACCGTCCACACTTTCCATAAGGTCCTGCAGTTCCTGTTTGGATACTGCAGTCCTTATCTCGTATTCTGTTCCATCCGCATTAGCAATAGGCACAACTTCGGTATCCAGTGAATATGATAAAAATGCAACAATAAGTGATTCTTTGGTTGTGTATAGCGTAACTTCGGTTTTGTCGTTCCTGCGGCTGATCGTTGCCTGTCCAAGCCCTAGCAGGTCGATCTGGGATTGGGTAAAGTAATCCTCCGTTGTAAACGTGATATGTGTCTGCCCATTGCTGCTTCCATCAGCCGGAACATTGACATCCGTGATTTTCACCTGTGTATTTATCGTGGATTCGACCATTTGTTTAACAATTGCCCCGGGGTCTGCATCAATCTGTGTAACAGCTCCCTGAAGTTTGATCCTTAGCCATGAACCGCCCTCAAGGTCAAGACCGTAGTTGAGGTTTGTAGTAAAACCTTCATCCGGAGCATACCAGGGATGGATAGCTACCAGTGATAAGATAAGTGCTATAATGAATATTCGAACACGTATGTCTTTGAAAATGCTCTGGGTCTCTTTATCATCACCTTTCATGCACTTCGCCTCCCCTGGGATAATCCTTCAACATGCCATCGAAGGATCGCCGTGTTTAGCAACCATGTATTCATAATATCCGCTGCAAGACCAAAGATCAGGACAATGGATATATCTGAAAGCAGCGAAATCTGGGGAAGTGATGAAAAGAGAAGATATGAATAAGTGGATACAAGATACATCACGACAAGTGCTGCAAGTGTTGTCGTTGTCATAGTAATGCCTGTGTGCATTGCCCGTGATATTTTTTCCTCAACTGTGCCACGTCGTTTGAGTACGCGTGTCGTAAGCAGGATATCACTGTCAACTGAATAACCAATAAGCATCAGTAGTGCGGCAACAGTTCCAAGCGAAAGCTCGATACCTGCAAGGTTCATGAATGCGGCTGCGATCGTTATATCTGATAGTGCCGAAAGTACGACTGCAATGGATGGCACAGCAGTACGGAATATCAAAAATACAACTGTTGCCATTCCTAAAAATGATAGAATTACGGCTTTTATTGCCTGAAATTGAAGGGCACTGCCATATACTGCTCCGATCTGTTTTATCTCCACATCAGAATAACTGGATGTTATGTCATCCTCAAGTGCTCGCTGCACTTTATTGTCCATTGGACCAAACTGCATCACAACCCTCTCTCCTGCCGAGCGGGCATCAATTATGGGATATTCTGAGTATTTGGCTTCAATGTAAGTTGTGGATTCCCCTGTTGTGACCGCAATCATAGTGCCTCCTTTAAATTCCATACCAAGATTGACTGGTGCACCTGTGCTTGCGAACGTAAATGCCAATACCAATATCGATAAAACAAAGACCGCAATTGGAATTGTTAACAATTGACGGTTATCGTGTTTTTTTACAAAAGAATCCAGGGATTTTGTTAAACTGAATGCCATATTTTTTTATACTCCAAATATAAATATAGATATAAACACAAATATAAATATAAACACAAATATAAACATTGATGAATTAAACTGATGAGTCAGATGCGTTGATATACAATGGATTTGACTAAATTACCTTCTATGCAATGTATTCACATACAATAAACATATATATACCACTTACTGTTTAATGGAATTAATGACTGACAGGCCATCTATTGATGATTATTTTCTTGAGATCGCATTCGTTGTTGCCAAACGTTCTACGTGCCTGCGAAATACAGTCGGAGCTGTAATCGTTCGGGATAAACGTATCCTGTCCACAGGATATAACGGCGCTCCCCGAAACCTTGAACACTGTCTTGATATAGGCTGTATAAGAGATAAAGAAAACATCGCATCCGGCACCCAGCATGAAAAATGCAGGGCAGTACATGCGGAACAAAATGCGATAATTCAAGCTGCTCTCCACGGCGTTGGTACGACAGGTGCAACAATGTATTGTACGCACCAACCCTGTGTCTTGTGTGCAAAGATGATAATAAATGCACATATCGAGAGAGTTGTATATGCTACACCATACCCCGATATCGATTCTATCAAGTTCTTCAAAGAGGCGGGTGTTGAAGTGGTGAATGTTTTACAAAAAGTGCAACCACAGAAAATACAAGTGTAGGTATAATCAAAACCGCGTATCCGTTCAGTTGTTCCTGGTTCCAAACCAACTTCTAAACGGCAGAACGAATGTGCACCTTGAATGCTTCTAAAAGTATCTGATATTTTTTGCTATACTTTCATCATCCTGATATTTCTCTCTACTAGATTATTGTCAAACGGAACCTCAAAATCGTACATAAACCTCAGAATATCGCCTTTATAACCCATCTTCGTCACTATGAAATCAAATCGCTATCGTCGAACCGTGACATATTTAAAATCTGTTCTACACCGCCTTGATCCCTATCGATTTCAAGTGATTGTTCATTCCCAAATATTTACAATCGGATGCATCCATAATGTTTTTTTGCGCATTTGTCATGGCCGTAAGTTTCGGTATTCAGGATTTATTCCCTTCAGACCTAACTTCCCAATTTCACATCTCTCAAAAATACGCTAAACTTTATTCACACTACCTGCACCATAAATCCTATTTCTCTGAGCTTGTTAGTGGACCGATCGGGAATTGAACCCGAGGCCTCTACCAATCAGGTTGAACAGCCCTATTAAGCCTGCCCAATTGCCAAGGTAGCGATCTTCCCCTGATCTACCGGCCCATTATTTTTTAACATACTTGGCATTATCTCAAATAAAGTTATCGCTGCATTCAAAATCCGAATGTCTTATTCGGCAAACTACCGGAAATAAAATATGCACCTGTCACTTCAGGATTCCGCCTTTGCTTGCAGAACCTACAGCCTTTTGGTATCGTGAAAGATAACCGGATATTATATGCTTTCCGGGATGTGCCAGTAAAGCACGTCTTTGATCTATATCGTCCTGTGAAACATTAAGGTTTAGAATCCTATCCGGCATATTTATCTCAATCTCATCCCCATCCCGAACAAGTGCGATGGGACCACCTTCAATGGCTTCCGGACACACATGACCAATACAGGGCCCGCGAGTACCACCTGAAAAGCGTCCATCAGTGATCAATGCTACCGAATCTATAAGACCCATGCCAGCAATAGCAGACGTTGGGGAAAGCATTTCCCTCATGCCGGGACCTCCTTTCGGCCCTTCATACCGGATAACAACAACATCTCCTGAAACAATATCTCCTGCCATAATGGCAGACATTGCACCCTCTTCGCTTTCAAACACGCGGGCAGGTCCGGTATGCACAAGCATTTCCTCATTCACAGCAGCCTGTTTCACTACCGATCCTTCCGGTGCAAGTGTTCCTTTAAGTATGGCAATACCGCCTTCCGTATGCACAGGGTTTTCAAGTGTGGATATGACCTGCGTATTTGTTCGCGCATTCACAACAACGAAATCTTCAATATTTTCCCCAATGGTCTTTCCGGTCACAGTTTTTGCATCCATTGCAAGAATAGAACTTAAGCGGTCAATTATAGCCTGCACTCCGCCTGCCTGGTCAAGGTCGATCATGAAATCGCTGCCTCCGGGTCGCAGGGTAACTATATGAGGAGTCGTTTTACTCAATTCATCAAAGAGCTCAATTGGAAGTTTAAGCCCGAATTCATGTGCAATAGCAGGCAAATGTAAAGTCGTATTCGTGCTGCCACCAATCGCCATATCGATCTTGATCGCGTTTTCGATTGATCTTTGTGTCACGACCATGTGCGCGGTTAATCCTTCATTCACCATTTCTACTATGCGCTCACCTGAATCTTTTGCGATCCTCGTTTTCTTTGCATCAACAGCATGTGCAGTTCCACATCCCGGCAAACTCAATCCAAGCGCTTCAGTAACACATGCCATCGTATTAGCAGTAAATAGTCCGGCGCATGAACCAGCACCACTGCATGAAAAGTCTTCCAATATTTTCAATTCGAAATCCGATATTAATCCATTCTGGTGCGCACCTACACCTTCAAAAACAGAAATCAGATCACGATTTTCATCACCAACAAAACCCGGCAGCATTGGACCGCCAGTTACAACTATTGTAGGAATGTCAAGTCTTCCTGCAGCCATCAGGTGACCTGGTACTATCTTATCACATGTAGGGATCAAAACCATTCCGTCAAACTGGTGTGCCTGCACCATGATCTCAATGGTATCTTCAATCACCTCGCGACTCGGGAGCGAATATTTCATCCCCTCGTGTCCCATTGCAATACCATCGCACACTCCAATAGTATTGAATTCAAACGGCACACCGCCAGCATTTCTTATTCCTGCTTTTACAGCCTCTGCCAGTTTATCAAGGTGTACGTGTCCCGGGATTATCTCATTCCATGAGTTTACAACTGCGATAAAGGGTTTACCCATCTCAGAATCCGTTACGCCGGTTGCTTTCAAAAGTGAGCGATGTGGAGCGCGCTCAACTCCTTTTTTAATATTGTCACTTCTCATAAGATCACCATGCTCATTCATAAAACAACTATTATAAGATTAAGATATAAGTAGACTTTCATGAAAAAAGTTATTTTTCATTGTCGGATAAATTTATGATTTGTATATACCTTTTATTGCAAGAGCAAAATTAAAATGCATCTTGTGGCTTGCTATACAAGCAGCAATTCCCGATATGAATATAAACGCATGCAGTAAAGACATCACTTTTTTATGTTTTCGTAAAGATTATATGCGATAATTGAGTAATAAAGAGAATAATTCCAATTATTAATTAGATTTATTTAATAAACAGATGATTTTCCATGACTCAAAAAATAAAACTTCGGAAAGGTTTGAACGCTGATGCACTATTCAGTCAAGTTCGTTCA
>JBQVLY010000050.1:0-9652 GCA_052361065.1 Methanosarcinaceae archaeon
GAAGTTCCTTTTCTTTTCCTTTGATCGTTTTTTCCAAATCGTTCAAACTTATTTGTTTGGCGATTTGATATATCCTATTCCGACCCATAGAAATATGTATGCGCTCATATATTAAAACAGTTTGGTTATTGGGTAGATATATCACTGGATTTTGACAAAGTGCTGGAATGGCTATGTCACAAAAACTATATTATATCCACATCGAATGTGGCGAAGGTATTGACTGGTACAACAGTATTAGTAATTCACTCTTTGTCTTACTTCCCATATAAAAGCAAAATGTCCCGGATTTTACACTTGAAATCGAAAGCATTTGATTCGTCTTCAAATTTAATTGTGTATGGCTTAATATTTAAATTCAAAATATTGCACTACATACATATTTTTTATAGTGTTACTCACATAAATGTGTAAGCCTAACTACAAACACTATGGTACCACAAAAAGATTGTAGATTAAATGTCATATCCATGTCATATCCAATTCAAAAAGCAGTGTAAAATGATTTACGGATTATCTGAATCAGGTGCCTAATCAGTATTTTGTTCCAATATGGAGTCAATTATCCTCTGATTTTAAGTGAATGCGTTGTATTGATTGTTGCCGCTGAAATTTAAAGAATTGATGACATGCCTGAACAAGTATGGCAAAAGTACATTGGAACTGCAGGAAGCAATTTTGAAAATTGACGATTTATTTCATATTATCTTCAATACAGTTTATATAAAACATTATGTTCTTGATTATAAATCATTAACAATATCACTTGCAGTATCACCAAAACCGAAGGACTTATATTCAACTTCGCAGTAGGAATTGATAAATTAATATATTCTAATAATTGATTATTGCACAACGAGGATTTTCATGGCTAAAAATGAGATCTTATTCGAAATCAAAAAAGCAGAGGAAAATGCGAGACAAATTGTAGCTGATGCGGCTAAAAATAAGAATGAGCGCATTACCAGTGCAAAGGCTGAGGCAAGAGAGATTATAAAGCTGGCCGAGACCAATGCGCAAGAATCTGCCCAGAGATCGTTGAAATCTGCGGAAGCGGCTATCAAAGACGATAAAGTAAAGATAACAGATGATGGTAGAATTGCTGCTAAGGTTATTGTGGAAAAAGCACAAGCGAATGTGGACAAGGCTGTGGATTACTTAGTATCTGAATTCGAGAGGGCGATACATGCTTAGTCCCAAACAGATGAGCCGTGTAACAATTGTTGGTCACAACGGTATACTGGGGCAAACAGTAGATACCCTGCACGGAATCAATGCATTCCATATTGAAGATTATTATGATGAAGAACTTGGTTTAAAGATAGGCAAGCCGTTTGAAAATGCTGATGATGTATCAAAGAAACTTATTAAAATAAGATCGATCTCAAGTTTTTTGGGTGTTAAAAAAGGAGGGACCGGTAAACAGAATGAGGGACCACTTATTCTGGAACTTGATACTAAGTTAGAAGAACTTGATAATGATGTTTCGAAAAGGACCGACAGAAAGAATGAAATTGAAAACAACCTGAAGGAACTTGATACTCTTTGCAAAGAACTGCTTCCGTTTTCCACAATACCACTTGATCTTGACCAATACCGCGGTTATGAAAATCTTGCTGTTTTTTCAGGTGTCGTAAAAGGTGACATTGAACCAGAAGTTGCACGTATCACACAATCATATGAATTATTCTCAGATTTAAAATCCGGAACTATTGTACTGTTTATTTTGAAAGAGCACGCAGATAAAGTTTCAGATATTTTACCGGAATTTGCTTTCAAGGAATTCAGGGTGCCTGAAATAAGCGGTGTACCTGCTGACCTCCTGAAAAATGCAGAACGGGATATTGTAAATCTAAAAAACGATATTGAATCCCTGAATGCAGACATCGTGTCACTTAAGTTAAAATATTCAGATTTTATACTTGCAAGCGATGAATTGCTTTCTATAGAAACACAGAAAGCAGAAGCGCCTCTAAGAATTGCTACATCTGAACATACATTTATGTTGGATGGGTGGGTTCCAAATGAGGATTATGACATGTTAGCACGCACAGTTGAAGATGCAACTGATGGACGTGTTTTTATTTCCAGAACGGACGTAACAAAGGAAGAAGAAGCAATAGTTCCGATAGAATATGAAAATCCGAAGATATCGAAACCATTCGAAGAGATAATGAATCTTTATTCCCGTCCGAGATATTCGGAGATTGATCCCACTTCACTTATATTCATCACGTTTCCACTATTTTATGGTATGATCCTTGGTGATATCGGATATGCTTTGATATTGTTAGGATTTGCACTTGGAATCAAGAAATTTGTACAATCTGATGCTGTTAAGCCTCTTATGAACATTTTGATCTACTGTCAGGTATCAACTTTGGTATTTGGCATAATTTATGGCGAGTTTCTTGGATTTCCGCTTGCAGGATTAGAATCTCACGGTCATTATATACCTGGTTTGATCAGTGGATTTGAAACAACCAATTTATTTGCATCCCCATTCGGAAATGAAATGGTGACATATCCTGTTCACAGGACCCATTTGGTGATGACCATGATTGTTGTAACATCCATGATAGGTTTAATCCATATCAATATCGGATATTTACTTGGATTTATCAATGAAAGAAGAAAACATGGTGTTGCAGCCGCTATGCTTGAGAAGGGCAGTTGGTTTGTCATACAGATCGGTTTACTGTTATTCGCTCTCGGATATACAGGATACACCCCAATCCCGAGTGTAATTGGAATTGCAGTGTTTTTCATCGGTTTTGTGATGCTTCTTAAAGGAGAAGGTATAAAGGGTCCGATCGAATTACCATCGCTATTAAGTAATTCACTTTCGTACACACGTATAATAGCAGTAGGCTTATCTTCAATTTATATTGCGTCAACTGTCAATCAGATAGCATTCAACATGATAATGCCAGAATCATTTGGCTTTATGACAATCTTTGCATTAGTTATATTCATTTTAGGACATGCTTTGAACACAATCCTGAGTATCATTGCCCCCGGATTACACGCACTCAGGTTACAGTATGTAGAATTCTTTACAAAATTCTATGATGGTGGGGGCAGAAAATACAATCCATTCGGATATGTCAGGAAATACACGGAGGAATAATAATATGGTAGTAGAAGTAACGTTAACGGACCCAGCAGGGTTAAAAGCAATAGGTGCAGGGCTTGCAGTAGGTTTGACCGGAATCGCATCAGGTATTGCCGAAAAGGATATAGGTAGTGCGGCAATTGGTGCAATGGCTGAGAACGAAGCACTGTTTGGTAAAGGATTGATCCTTACTGTAATTCCGGAAACCATTGTGATCTTTGGTCTGGTTGTTGCATTGCTGATCAAATAATTGAATTTAAAAGCATTTGTTGCTTTTAAATTCATAAAGGGTGAAATGTCATGGGACTTGAAACAGTTGTAAAGGATATCATAGATGTTGCAAATGCCGAAGCGTCCAAAATAAGTTCTGAAGCAGATGCTGAAATATCATCTATGTTGGATGAAGCCAGGCAAAGTGCAAAAAATATTATGGGCAATCGACTTGCAAAAGCTGAAGATGATATAAAGAAATTGAGGCAGCAGGAGATATCCAGTGCTAATCTGGAAGTTAAACGCATAATGCTCAATGCACACAAGGAAGTACTTGATAAAGTTGACAAGCAGGGTGCTGATATTATAGTAAATGTGCCCTCTTCAAAAAATGAAGCACTATTAAAAGCGATAATTGATAAATACCAGAGCAATGGTACTAAGATATATTCAAACAAGACTTCAGAAGAACTTGTTAAAAACCTGTCCACACTTTCCTATGCCGGAAACATTGATTGCAGTGGCGGTGTGGTGATAGAAAACGAAGATGGTACTATCAGGCTTAATTACACATACGATATCATTCTTGAAAGCGTAAATGAGAATTCCATGAAGCAGATATCTGATATTTTATTTGGGTGATATCAAAATGCGGTTTTTGCAAAAGTTCAAGAATAAAGGAATGTCGTCGAAATATAAAGGTAGTTCTAACTATGCGTATCTTGCCACACGCGTTCGTGCAATGAAGAGTAAACTTTTGCCAAGGGAAACATATCCAAGGCTTATGAATATGGGAATCAGTGCAATCACCCGGCTTATCGAAGAAACAGAATATAAGCAGGATATTGATGAGCTTGCAAGAACGTATAGCGGTGTGGATCTGATAGAGCACGGATTGAACCGGAACCTTGCAGAGACATTCACGAAATTGATAAAAATTTCAGAAGGTGAGCCAAACTATTTGATCATTGAATACCTGAAGAACTATGATGTCTGGAATATCAAAACAATTCTCCGTGGTAAATATTATAATGCGTCACCAAATGAGATAAAGGAAGATTTGGTTTCAGCAGGTCAGTTAAACTATACGTTCCTTTCAGAACTTGCAGGTAAAGAATCATATATTGAAGTTATCTTGGCGCTTGAGGGCACAGAATATCATCCGATATTAAAGGAATATGATGAAACTAACCTTCCTGATATTGAGAACAAACTGGATAAAGTTTATTACAATGGTCTTTTCAATGTGATCGGTGAATCGAAATCCAAAGACCGTAAACTGTTTGCAAGATTCATCAGGACTGAGATCGATATCAAGAATATCAATACGCTGTTCAGATTGAAAAAAGCAGGAGTTAACCAGGATGAGATTGTTGACCTTATCATTGATGGCGGTCTTGAATTGAGCGTAAATAACATAAATCGGTTGTTGCCGCTTTCTTATGATGATTTTATTCAGGCGCTTGGGAAATATTCTTTTTGGGACTCGATATCAGATGCTGTGAATTCGGATAATGGTTCATTGATCAATGTGGAAACACAATTGAAGAAACATAGCTTAAAATACGCATCGAGTTTCTCACATGTTTACCCGCTTTCAATTGTACCAATAATGGATTACATTATTAGTAAAAGGAATGAGGTAAACAATTTACGAATAATCGCACGAGGTAAAGTAGCAAATCTCAATGATGATATAATCATGAACCAGTTGGTGATCTGATGGAATTGGCAGTAGTCGGGGACAGTGAGTTTGTCACGGGATTCAGGTTGGCAGGAATTAGAAAGATATTCGAGGTTAGCGATGATGAACTGGAATCTACTGTTTACGGGGCACTCAAAGATCCGGAGATCGGTATCCTTGTAATGCATTATGATGACGTTAACAAACTACCTGAAATTTTGAGAGGCACACTCAATGAGTCTGTTGAGCCAACAGTTGTGACTCTTGGAAGCACGGGCGATAGTTCAAATTTAAGGGACAAAATAAAACAATCAGTAGGTGTTGATCTGTGGAAGTAAAAGGTGAAATTTATCGTGTAGCAGGGCCTGTTGTTACAATTACCGGCATTATGCCAAAAATGTATGATGTGGTCAAAATCGGTTATGAAGGACTGATGGGCGAAGTTATTAAGATCAAAGGTGACAAAGCCACGGTTCAGGTATATGAAGATACATCAGGAATCAAGCCGGGTGAGCCTGTGGAAAATACAGGAATGCCCCTGTCCGTAGAACTTGGACCCGGGCTATTAAAAAGTATTTACGATGGTATCCAGAGACCTCTAAAGGTACTTCAGGAAAAGATGGGGAATTTTATCGAGAGAGGTGTTACTGCAGACGGACTTGACCGTGACAAAATGTGGGATTTTAAACCTACTGTGAGTAGCGGCGATTCAGTGAAAGGCGGTGATGTGATAGGTGTTGTGCAGGAGACTGCAAATATCGAACATAAGATAATGGTTCCTCCGAACATATCAGGAACTGTATCTAAGATAAATAGTGGAAAATACACAGTCGATAAAACTATCTGTGAACTTGCAGATGGTACTGAATTACAAATGATGCAGAGGTGGCCGGTGCGGAAACCACGACCTGTGGCTAAAAAATTAATGCCAAGTAAACCATTGATCACAGGACAGCGAATTCTTGATGGATTGTTCCCTGTGGCAAAAGGCGGAACAGCGGCAATCCCGGGACCATTTGGTTCCGGAAAGACTGTTACACAGCAGCAACTTGCAAAGTGGAGTGACACTGATATTGTAGTGTACATCGGATGCGGAGAACGCGGTAACGAGATGGCTGATGTGCTAAACGAGTTCCCGGAACTTGAGGATCCAAAGACAGGAAGTCCATTGATGGAGCGAACTGTTCTTATTGCAAATACATCCAATATGCCAGTGGCTGCACGTGAAGCATCTGTTTATACCGGGATTACGATCGCGGAATATTATCGTGATATGGGATATGATGTATCCCTTATGGCAGATTCAACTTCAAGATGGGCAGAGGCAATGAGGGAGATATCATCCAGACTTGAAGAGATGCCTGGTGAAGAAGGTTATCCGGCGTATCTTTCAGCTAGATTATCTGAATTCTATGAGCGGGCAGGAGTTGTTCATTCACTTTCAGGCAGTGATGGTTCGATAACAGTTATCGGTGCGGTTTCACCACCTGGTGGTGACTTCTCAGAACCTGTTACCCAGAATACACTTCGTATTGTAAAAGTATTCTGGGCACTTGATGCAAAACTCTCACAAATGAGACATTTCCCATCGATCAACTGGCTAACCAGTTATAGTTTATACAGTCAGGGACTTGC
Source organism: Methanosarcinaceae archaeon (assembly GCA_052361065.1). Taxonomy (GTDB): domain Archaea; phylum Halobacteriota; class Methanosarcinia; order Methanosarcinales; family Methanosarcinaceae; genus Methanovorans. The sequence continues at coordinate 6,645 of JBQVLY010000050.1, forward strand.
AGATTGGTTCACAGAGAACGTTGCACCTGATTGGGTCGATCTTCGTGACAGTGCACTGGATCTTTTACAGCAGGAATCCGAACTTCAGGAAATAGTTCAACTTGTGGGTTCTGATGCGCTTCCGGAAGATCAGCAATTGACACTTGAGATCGCACGTATGGTGCGCGAATACTTCCTGCAGCAAAATGCATTCCATCCGGTTGACACATTCTGTCCATTTGACAAGCAGTACAAGTTGCTAAAAGCGATTTCCAAGTACGGTGATATGGCAAATGCAGCACTTGAATCCGGTGTTCCGATGAGCGACATTATTTCTGTTGAATCGAAGGACGAACTTGCAAAAGTTAAGTTTGAAGTGGATTTTGATTCTGCACTTGATGTTGTTATGACTAAAATGGATGATGAATTTGCAAAACTCGGAGGCAAATAAACATGACCAAAGAATACAAGACTATCACGGAAGTTTCAGGACCACTGATATTTATTGAAAAAACAGAACCTGTTGGATATGGTGAACTTGTTAATATCAATCTTCCGGATGGTACGACAAAAAGAGGACAGGTTCTTGATACGTCCGCAGATACTGTTGTTGTTCAGGTATTCGAAGGCACTGGTGGACTCAGTAATGAATCCGGTGTTGTGTTTACAGGTGAGACTATTAAATTATCTGTATCAAAGGATATGCTCGGTCGAATATTATCAGGTTCAGGCGAGCCATTGGATGGCGGACCAAGAATTGTTCCTGATGACAGAATTGATGTGAACGGTGCATCAATGAATCCCTATTCAAGAATGCCACCTGAGGATTTCATCCAGACCGGTATTTCAACTATTGACGGTACTAACACCCTTGTAAGGGGACAGAAACTTCCTATCTTCTCGGGATCAGGTCTTCCACATAATGAAATTGCACTTCAGATTGCCAGGCAGTCAAAGGTTTTGGGTTCTGATGAAGAGTTTGCGGTGGTATTTGCTGCAATGGGTATTACCAATGAGGAAGCCCAGTATTTCATGGAGGATTTCGAGAAGACTGGTGCGCTTGAGCGTGCTGTTGTATTCCTGAATCTTGCAGATGATCCTGCTGTTGAGCGTTTGATCACTCCAAGGATGGCACTTACTGCGGCTGAATATCTTGCATATGAGCATGATATGCATGTTCTTGTTATCCTGACTGATATTACTAATTACTGTGAGGCACTGCGCCAGATGGGTGCTGCTCGAGAAGAGGTGCCTGGCAGACGTGGTTACCCCGGGTATATGTACACTGATCTTGCATCATTGTATGAACGGGCAGGAGTTATCAAAGGCAAGAAAGGTTCGGTTACACAATTCCCGATTCTTACAATGCCTGGTGACGATATAACTCATCCGATCCCGGATCTCTCCGGATATATTACTGAAGGGCAGATCGTTGTTTCAAGGGAACTTCACCGCAAAGGTATTTATCCACCAATTAACGTGTTGCCATCACTATCCCGTCTTATGAATTCGGGTATTGGTGAGGGTAAAACACGAGAAGATCATAAGGCAGTCTCTGATCAGATGTACGCACTGTATGCGGAAGGTCGTGATATGAGAGGACTTGTGGCGATTGTGGGTAAGGATGCATTGTCTGAGAAAGACCAGAAAGTTCTTGAGTTTGCTGATCTGTTCGAAGATAGGTTTGTACGCCAGAGCAGGGATGATGATCGTGGTATTATAGACGATACCCTGAAAATTGCATGGGAGATATTGGCAGAAATACCTGTGTCACAACTCAAAAGGATTGACAATGAGTTCATCGAGAAATACCATCCTGATCACAAAAACAAAAGCGATTAGGGTTGACAAAGGTGATGCACAATGGGCATAAATGATGTAAAACCAACACGGTCTGAGCTTATTGAACTCAAAAAGAAGATCAAACTTTCCGAGAGTGGTCATAAGTTGCTCAAGATGAAGCGAGATGGCTTAATACTTGAGTTTTTTGAGATACTGAGCAAAGCGAAGGATGTCCAGTCTGAGTTGAATACTTCCTTTAAGGAAGCTTCGGAGAAGATCGGCATTGCAAAGTCAGTGGAAGGTACTATTACTGTAAAGTCCACTGCGTTTGCTTTAAAGGATGCGCCATATATTGAGGTTGAGAGCATTAATGTTATGGGTGTTGTTGTACCGAAGATCGAATCATCAAGTGTGCGCAAACAAATAAACAAGCGTGGATATGGTGTGCTTGGAACGAGTTCTTATATCGATGAGGCAGCAGATTCGTATGAGATACTTGTTGAGAATATCATTCTTGCAGCCGAGATCGAGACGACTATGAAGAGACTTCTTGATGATATTGAGAAGACAAAAAGACGTGTAAATGCTCTTGAGTTTAAGGTTATTCCTGAACTTAATGAGGCTATGATATTTATTCAGTTGCGTCTTGAAGAGATGGAGCGCGAGAACACGTTTCGGCTCAAGAGAATCAAAAAAACATAAGAGATTTTTTATTATCTTCTGGAATGGTTTGGAAAATCACAGAGAACACGGAGGGACACAGAGAAAAAACAACGATTCTCTGTGTCCTCCGTGGTTTATTTTCTTTGCCATGATTCATTTCATCCGGAATAAATTTAAAAGTCTCAAGCATAACGCAGAACAATTATTATGCAGCCTGAATCCGATGATCAGCTGGCCCCGAATCTGGCTGAAAGATTAGTGGGATATATATCCAGACCCGAAAATCTTGCACGCATACTCAGGTGGGCGTGGTTGATCTCACTTGCAATGCTGGTTTTGGGGTATTTGATTATTTTTTCTGAGGTTTCGGTGTATTTGGAGTGATTGTATTCACCTGTGTCAAAAAGCACACTGACATGATATGCTCGATGATTTTACGATTTGTTATTTGTGGCACAATTCCAAAATCTAGTGATTTTTCACTTTTTTCGCCAAACATACCCACTTAATAGTGACTAATGGCCCCTACCCCAATATCATACCCTTCTTGACTTATCATATTTTCCCTCCCTTATTCATCTCAT
>JBQVLY010000051.1:0-9648 GCA_052361065.1 Methanosarcinaceae archaeon
GTTAAGGTCAGATTGGGGCACCAGGTAAAGATTTGGCACCTGAATTTAACGGGAAAGTCCCAGAGAACACTAGAAATTATGGGGTTCAAGGACATGCTGAAGGAAACGATTGAGGTCGATTTTAAGTTGTAGGGGGGAATTTGAAAACTGTTCAGGTATAGACGGACCATCGGAATTAGGCAAGTCTTGTGACAAATTGTTCTTTGAAAACGAAACACATACATTTGAATGGACATTAAAACCAACTGATGAGTGGGCTGGTGGTACAATACCGGTGAATATTCATTATACAATCTGCATTCGTGATCAGTACGAACCAATCGCCAACAGTGGATTCACAATAGCTTACCCCTACATCTCCACCGAACACTACGAAGGCGACTCCATTCCTCCTACAACAACTATCCCAGACTCTCCCCCATCAACCGAATCCTCCAATTCCATCCCCGCCTTTACCTTCCTCGCCACCGCCCTTGCAATCGCCCTCGCCACTCGCAAACAATAGTGCAAACCCGCGCGCGTTCTCGTATTGAATAGGTGCGAACGGCGCGCCGTGTGGTTTTGTGGATTTGTGAATGCGCGCCTATACGCGCGAAGTGGAGCGATGTTCGCAGGCACCGCACAGCAAATCCGAATATCAAAATCGGTAAGTGTTAAGGTCCACCACCACACAACCCGAGGGCAGTGCTACAAATTGGAGCATAACCCGTACTTCAATTGATTTTTAGGGATAAAAACGAGTGAGGGAGCAGTTTGTTGATGCTTGCAGATGAAATCCAATCCAATCCAATCCGGACACCCTGGATTTCAGACAATACAATGGAAAATAGATTATAACAAGGCTAATATACAATATTAGAAATTAGGATGTAGTCATAAGGTGATATATTTGGTATCAACAGCAGAATCAAAGCCAAAAAATCCATATCTTGAAATGTTGCGACCCGAGATCGCAGATATGGACCTGGCTCTTCCGGCAGCGAGTGCGCTATTAGCATCATACCTTTTAGCAGGTGCATTCCCACCGCTCATCCCGTTTATAATTGCAGTTATTGGTGGTTATGCAGCAATTACAAGTTCGTATGTGTTCAATGACTGCTGTGACATTGACATCGATGAGATCAATTTACCAAATCGCCCTCTTCCATCCTCTAAATTATCAAAAGATCAAGCACTATTATATGCACTTGTTCTAGTAATTATTGCATCAGCTACCGCTTTATATCTTAATCCGGAATCTTTTGCAATACTGGTAATCGCAATCGTTATCATTAGCATATATTCATTCGTGGCAAAGAGGATGACGTTTTTGAGTTTTTTACCTGTGGGGATTGCTTACGGTCTTGTTCCCATCGGAATATGGTTAGCATTTGATCCCGCAGGAATCCTGCTTAATGTACAGGATTCGGTGATGGCAGAACTTGTGACTGAAGGACAGGATACTGCAATACTGCCACTTGCGGCAATATTTTTAGGAATAATGATATGTGTCACTGATTGGGGATTCACATTATCCGGCGTTGCAAGAGATGTAGAAGGCGACCGTGCCAGGGGCGCACCGACATTTCCAGTCACGTTTGGTGTTCCGGCAACTTCTAAGTTTGTAACAGTTTGCTGGATTGTAGGTGTAATAGCATCACTTATCATCGGATTGACTGCACATCTTGGTCCGATTTTCTTTGCAGGCGCAATATTAGCGGGTATATGGATACTTAAACAGTCATTTAATTTTATAAAGAATCCTTTTCCTGAGCGTGGAGGTCAACTCTTTTTACAGGGTTCCAGGTACAGGAGCGTGATGTTCGGATCACTTATTGTTGACGTAGTACTTTCCACAGTATCTACAAATTATGTTTCAATTTTATGGTAACACGGGGTTATATAAATGAACGCAGATATAATTGTAATAGGTGCTTCTCCTGCCGGGATCATGGCGGCAAGAAATGCGTCCAAAAAGGGTGCGAACGTCATTTTAATAGACCAAAAAGAGAAGTTAGGTCACCCACCACATCCTGCTAATACATTCTTTAAGGGGATGTTTGATAAAGCAGGTGAAAAAGTCGATCAAAAATATGTAATACACAACCTCAAAGGCATGCACATAGTCGCACCAAATGGTGATGAGATCATTCTAAGGACCCCCGGATACTTTCTTGATCGTACAAAATTTGATGAACATTATGCGAAAGAGATTAAAAAAGCAGGTGTGGATGTGCGGACAGGCATTGAATCATATAATGTACTCAGGATCGGCGATATGTTCTCTGTGAGCACATCAGATGGAATACTCAAATCAAATATCATAATAGCTGCTGATGGTATCAATTCAAAGACAGCAGGATTGCTTGGTCTAAAAACTGTCAGGTATCCGAATGATATAGCATGGGCAGTGGAAGCCGAAATAAAAGCAGATGGGATTGGTGATGTTGATATGTTCGAATACTATCTTGGAAGCATTGCACCTGGCTGGAAATCCACATATTCACCAGGCGGTGGCGATTATGCAACCCTTGGTGTATATGTCCGCAGAAATGGTACGGATGTATCATTGTTCTTTGACAACTGGCTTGAAAAGTTTAAGCGTATGAAAGGACTTGATGAGATCAAGATACTGAAAAAACATGTTGGCGGAGATCCTATTGCAACGGTTCCAAAACAGATCGTTGCTAATGGTATAATGGTCACAGGCGGTGCGGCAGGGCAATCTGGTATCGGGTATGGTATGCGGGCAGGACAAATATGCGGGGATGTGGCTGCTGATGCTATTGCAAAAGGAAATGTGTCCGCAAAAGCACTTTCGCAGTATAAAAAACAGTGGAACAGTGAATTCAGGACAGAATATTATCTTGGCCACATCGCACTTGAAACACTCCGGAAAATGGATGATCATGAGATCGATAACATAATGAAGACATTCAAGGGGCAGGATCTGTCTTTTTTACACGGCAGTTCATTCAATCAGGCAATGCAGGTAGGCCTGTTTATGCTAAAAAAAAATCCGGTATCACTGTTGTCTTATCGTGCACTGCTCAGGAACAGGTAATTTGCCGTTGTAGCAGCAATTCACGTTATGGCCATAAGTGCTCGATCATGTCCATTAATGATTGCACTAATAAAACCTGTGCAGGATTTTCAGATTTGTCCGTTCTGCGGTGGGAAAACCGAATACGCCGGTATCGGCAGCGGCTATATATTTCCCGCATTACATACGGGCCAGATGTACGTTTGCAGGGAATGTGGGTATCAGGGAAGTTTCATAATCGAAGTTCCCTATCAAAAATCCTCCTGACCAAATACAAGAACTCCTTTTTCCCAGATTATGTTCAACATAATCTGAACAAGTCACGTTTATCCCCAATGCTCCGAAGTTTCCTTATCTTCTCCAACCCGCCTTCTGTTTCAGAGAGCCTCTCATAGAATCGGTTTGCCATTATAATCTGCGAATCAACAAGAGGTCCAACCTGCTTGATCCATACAGAACGAGGATGTGTCTTTACAAAATTAGCCCATCTCTCAACCTGTTCAGCATGAGTACGATCCCTTTCTGCACCTGATCTGGCAGGGGATTGTGTGCTATTCATCACCATAAATATCTCTCTCTAATCATTGCTTTAATCTTGCCAATCTCTTCCTCATCCAGCACTTCTGAGTATATGATCCTTAAATGTTGGGCATCCTCAATATCTTTATCACTTTTGTGTAATTCTTCCTTGAAGGCGATGTTCATCTCGATGCCTGAAAAATAAAAATCAAGTCCAGTCAGCGGCAGTTGTTTCTTTGTTTCGATCTGATATTCATCAAGTGCATCCTTTGCGAATTTAAGTTCCATTTCAGGGAGAAAGTTTCCTTTTTTTATGTATCTAACACTGAGATTATCTATGAGATAATCGTCATAAATTATGTTGCCACTGGCGGATTGTATGCATTAAAATCCTGCATTTTCCAGATCATCATGCAATTTGAGGAACTTGTCTTTTTCAATTCTTTCGATGATCATGTCGATATCTTCTGTCCCCCGGCTTCTTCCGTGTGCAATTGCAACAAACCCCGATACAATTATATATTCGACATGCTTCTCCACAACATTAACAAATGCTTCCGTGAATTTATCCAGAATTGTTCGGTCTTTAATCTCTCTGATCATTAAATCTCCTGCAAATATAATGTTGTTGTAGTTTAAAATGCGTTCATATCGAGATTATTGAACAAACTCCACAATTGGAACAATAAAATATATCGCTCTTAAGTAGCATCCGACCAGACAAATTGATCAAATTTGGGTTCCCCCTTACACTGTGGATGTGATTTCACTATTCAAGACTTATTATCAAATATGGAATCACACTGCCTGAATTAAGAGACCTTTTAATATATTTTGAATAAACGAATCGTGGCAAAAAAAAATCACCGCAGAGGACGCGGAGAACGCAGAGGGTCGTTATTTTTTCTCTGCGCCCCTCTGCGGTTTTCCGAATCATCCCAGAAAATAGTAAAAAGTCTCCGGAGTTAATGAGAAAACTTAATAAGGGTCTTTGTGCATTATATATGTTGAATGTCCATGATATAGATGGGCGAGCTATGTGGTTTAAGGTGTAAATGGGTAGAGTGGTGAAATTTAAGTTGACAGAGATATTTAAAATGCCCGAAACGTGTTAAAATGAAGTACTATCTTTACAAAAATCCGATTTTTAAGGTGTATGCTGTAATTGAGGACGGTCGTGTTCGGATAAGGAGTTCTGGTATTGCCTCTTCCCTCATGAAACCAATGGTATCAGGGATGCTCGACATATTTGACGACAAGAAGCCTGCGAAAGTGGAAGATGACAGGCTGATATTCTCAACATGGATGCCACCGATTCCGAGTACACCATTCAGCCGTTCGGTATCAAACCAGATCAAGTGTCTTCGCGGTAATATGGTTCCGGAACAGGTGACGATATCCATTACCGAAGAGTGCCCTAACAATTGCATCCACTGTGCACTGCCGGATACCAAAAATAAAGATCGGCTTACTCCTGAATATGTGAAAGATGTTATTGACCAGTCCCTGGACATGGGCACAACCCTGATAATATTCGATGGAGGGGAGCCACTGGTCTATGATGGGCTGGAAGCCCTAATCAGCCATGTCGATACCAACCGTGCGGTAACAGCGATGTTCACCTCAGGGGTTGGACTCACACCAGAACGTGCCCGGAGCTTGAAAGAAGCGGGATTATACATGGTAAGTGTGAGTTTCGACAGTGCTAACGAAGATGGGCATGATTTTATGCGTGGGCGCGAAGGCGTTTATAAAGATGCCATCAGCGCGGTTAATAATTTGATGGATGCAGGGTTGTTTGTTAACATCTATGTGGTGATATCTCCCCGCAACATCGACGAACTTGATGATTTCTACGCATTGGCGAGTGATATGGGTGTTCATGAACTCTCATTTTACGAGATCGTTCCGGCAGGCAGGTGGATAGATCACGAAACTGAGATACTTTCACCCGATGATCATCGCAAACTCGATGATTTTGTAGTACGCACAGATACTATGGATGGACCGCGTGTGTTTTCAATTCCACATGTCATGAAGACAATGGGGTGTTTTGCGGGCAGGAAATGGCTACATATAACTCCGCAGGGTGATGTTTTGCCTTGTGCATGCATACCGATCCCTTTTGGCAATATTCATGAGGAAACACTTAAAAGTGTGTGGAAAAAGATCAGGAAAGATCCTGCTTATAATGCAGATTCATGTTTGATGCGGGATGCAGAGTTTCGGACGTTGCATCTTGATATATAAGGGTTTAAACATTGTGACGGCAAATTCTAATGCGAAGAGATGCCGAGCATATTGATGGAGATTGAAAATCGGCGTTTACCATCTCCAATTTTGCCCATAAAAAAAATATTAGTGCCCAATTTGTATCCGCTTCAAATCTAAGGGTAATAGACTACATTTTGTAAATCGAAAGATGCTTCTGCACTTGATTTAGATAATCCGAATATGCATTTTACCCTACTTTTTGAAGTGGACATCAATAATATCATTATTATTTATTCGTGCATTGTTCTTTTACAAGTTCGGTGCCGCAGATCAGCGCTTCATCGATCCGGAGTGGATCAACACCGCCACCCTGTGCCATATCCGGACGACCGCCACCGCCGCCACCAACAATATGTGACATCTTCCGCACTAGCATTCCAGCATTTGCACCCCGTTCCATTGCACCCTTGCCTGCGGCTGCCACAATCTTGACGCCTTCAAAATCGCTTGCAAGAAGCACAACCACATCATCATGTTCTATCAGGCCTCCTGCGACTATCATTAACTCTTCATTGTCTGCATTTGGTATCATCTCAGCAATAATGCGAACTCCGTCAATCTCAACAGCCTGTCGGGCCATCTCATGCGCACGTGCATGAGCAAGTTCTTCTTTTAATCGTGCATTATCCTTCTTAAATTCCTTCCATTCACCAAAGAACCTCTCAATCGTTAGAGGAAGATGCTCCGGTAAAACCCGAAGCGCGTTTGCAGATTCATGCAGGAGAATATCATTTTCCTGCACCGCCCTGATAGCAGCTTCACCTGCCGCATACTCAATACGCTCAACACCATCCTGAACACGTTCGGTCTTCAATATCTTGATTGGACCCACAAGACCCGTGCTCGTACAATGAGTACCTGCACAGGCTTCGATATCATCGCCAATCTTAAGTACCCTAATGCGGTTTCCAGGCGGTACGCCGCCCTGGTATAATCCAAACCCATATGCCTGTTCGGCATCTGTCCTGTCCATCCATTTAGTATGAACGCGCAGGTTCTCCATGACGATCCGGTTTGCGATCAACTCGATCTCGTTTAATTCATCATTGTTAATGCGTTTGTAATGAGACAAGTCAAGTCGTGCACGGTCTGTCGATTTCTGTGCGCCTGCCTGCCAGACATGATCGCCAAGTACTTTTCTGGCAGCATCGTTTACAATATGGGTTGCAGTATGATGCCTCGTATGTGCTATTCGCCGCTTTTCATCGATATTGCCGATGATCAGGTCACCTTTGCGGATATTCAATTCATCTTCTATCTCTTTTATACTATGTATCACAACACCATTCACCATCTGAACATCAACAACATGTAGCACATCATCATTAATAATCAATTTACCGATATCAGCCGGCTGTCCCCCGCCTTCCGGATAGAAAAGAGTGCAATCAAGTACAATATTATTGTCAAATATATCCAGAACAACCGCTTCGAATTCCATCCTGTTCGGTTCATCATAGAATAGTCGCGTTGTAGGAGGGAGCTTGTCTATGCGGTCAGCATATGGGATATCCTTAACTTCCTTTTTTTCTGCCTTGCCGTGCTTATCCGCCACCAGTGAATAGAAATTATCCGGCAGGTCAACCTCAACTCCGACTTCTGTTGCCGCTTCCTTTGATATCTCCGGTGGAATTCCATGACTGTCGTACATCTCGATCAATTTATCTAGCGGCATTTTTTCTCCACTTTTTTTATAATGTTTTGCAGATTTTTGAATCATACGCCTGCCTCGATCCAATGTATCTGTAAATTTTTGTTCTTCATGATGGAGAATGTCTTCGATCGTCTCAAACCGTTTCTCAAATTCAGGATATTCCGGCAGGTTCTTTATGTGCATTTTAACAATCTCAGATAAGGATATCCTGATGCCAATATCCCGCATCATGCGGAGTGTTCTTCTAAGTACAAGACGCGCAAGGTACCCAGCCTTGACATTTGATGGAATTATACCATCACCAAACATGAATGTCAGGCATCTTGTATGATCTGCTATCGCATATACAGTCTCGACCGGCTCCATTATAGTGGATAATTTTTCAACGGTCGTGCCGATACTTGATGCCACCTGCTTTCGAAGATCAAGCAGGTTTGCCTTTTCACTTATATCCATAAGTCCTGATAAACAGGCGTTTTGAGATAAGATGTTTGAATATTCGGTATTATCAAGCTCATGATCAACACCCGCAAGTCCCATAAGTTCATTGACAATCAACGGAAAAATTGCATCATAAATAGTAGGGGAACCTTTTGATGCCCAGACAAATCTCTCAAGACCATATCCGGTATCAACAATATAATTGTCCATTTTGGAATATGATTCGCCTTTTATCAGTATGTCACCATCTTTTGACTGCTCAAGGTTCATAAACACAAGAGTTGCGACCTCAAGACCACCAATGAGCACTTCAAGACACGGACCTGCATTACCGCCTCCGGCCCATGGTGCTTCCTTGTATGTCACAGCCATAGGGTCTGCTCCAAGCGACAGTAAAAACTCATCACAAAGTTCCACTGTTCTTTCTTTCCAGTATATTTCCTTACTCGCGCTATTAAATGCATGGTGTGCCATCATTTCAAATGTTGTAAGGTGCCGTCCGCTCCTGCCAACTGCATCGAGGTCGGGCAAACGTATACAGGGCTGTGATATTGTCAGCGGGTTTGCAGGTGGCGCCACCTGCCCGGATGTGACAAATGGCTGAAAATCGGCAATAGATGCGATTGTCAGGTATATGTCATCCCTCCACCTGGCAATAACAGGGTACCTTTCTATCCGTGTATGACCATTTTGTTCAAAAAAATCCAGGTAATATTCACGCATTTCAGAAAGATCATACTGTTTTTTAAAAACCGGATTACCTATGAATGAGTATGGATCACAGGGCGCATCTCCGCATGTTTTTCTGTCGTCTTCACGTGTCCAGAAAAATGTTCCGCATTTCTGGCATTGCTTACGAATAAATCCGTTATTAGAGAAAAAATCAAGTTGATATTCATCTTCAAGCATAATTATTCCAACTATTATACATTTATATCTACAATCAAAACTATTCAGCAATCTTTGACTCCGTATACCGATGGCAAAAATCTGCTTATTTATTTAAATTGTGACACATTTTTTAGTTATTAATACTGAGTCAAATTTCATCAATCCAAAAGGTGTTTGTCAATTGTATGCAACTGTCGATTTATGGATAAACTGATCCATCGATAACGTTTACATGTAACTGAATAGTTGCCTGCAATCAATCTTATAATTATCACGTAATCTCTCCAATGCTTAAAAACATTTCTTATTCAATTGTGTGACTTTTTAATATATTCTGGTCATTTGGATTTTAACGAACCGCAGATAAACGCAAATGAACGCAGATTTCGCATGCAGTATCCGCGTTCATCCGCGGTTAACAGAACTGATTGATAAGTGTGACCAGAAAATAATAAAAAGTCTCTCAATTGTATGCCTCACCAGAATACATGCTACCTTATCAATAGAGCATTCCTATTATCCGAATATCAAAAAATAGTAGTTGTTTAGCAAACACACTCGTTATGTTGTAGCGCAGGTGATTTAATGAGTTTGGGATAAAAACAGTGCTACTACATGCGCATAGTGTGGCACTATCCTTTATCACTAACCTGCATATACATCGAAATTCCAATTGCGTTTAGCGTATATGTGTCTGCATGAATTTCCCGGGCGCGTAAGAACTGCGTATTTTGCAAATACATGTGGGTAGTAACAGTAAAATGGTATCCACTTCAAAAAGCAGGGTAAAATACATATTCGGATTATCTAAATCAATTGCCTTAGCAGGTTTTCGATTTCAAAAAGG
>JBQVLY010000052.1:0-9484 GCA_052361065.1 Methanosarcinaceae archaeon
TAATTCATCGATTATTATAAGAAATTCACCGCAGAGTACGCTGAGGGCGCAGAGTTGCCAATGTAATATCCTCTGCGTGCTCTGGGTGAATTTTTATTCCATATTCACTGAGATAACTGGATTTTGGAACTGTGCCCTAAAACCATTTCAGGAATACATCATTGAACAATACTTTGTCAAAAAACTGAAAGGAAGCCGTGTTCTTAATGATTTGCGCTCCAAGGGCTGTAAAGTTTCAAGTTCGGCGTTTTATAGGTACATTCAACAGTATAAGACGGTATTTACACGAACCTATATGCGATATGAAACAAAGCCCGGAGAACAAGGACAATTCGATTGGTCACCATACACCGTAATGATCGAAGACAAACCGATCAAGATCCAGGTATTCTGTTTTATTTTGGGGTGCAGTCGATATAGAACATACATGTATTCATTTACCATTGGGCCAAATGGCCTGATGGTAAATTCCTATTCTTCACACCCATTCTCTCAAAAACACACGAAAACCGGATTCCTTCAGCCTTAATACATTTTCGCCTTCGAGCACCTCAAAATCCTCATTCACACTTGCACTGATATGTTTCCCAAGCGAGCACATTCCAAGCCTTACCAAAAGCAGTTCCTTTGCGTTAGCGTATTTCCGTGGAATCTCAACAACGTATCTCCCATTTTCGATATACATTAAGAACACATAATCTGCCTTTTCATATTTAGATTTGAACATGTCGGCATGGGTGCGCACCCAGACGGGAGGACCTATGTGTTTTTTGACATCGGGCAATGTTGATGTCATTAATTCAAGGAGCACGACCGCATCATCACCAGCCCATGATCCGGATTTCATAACAGTGAAATCATAATCACCAAGTAGTGTTGCTGTTGCCTGTTCCATTTTGTGTAATTGTGGGTACAAAACATCATCGACAACGTCAGGTGCCTTGAACACCACAGCCAAAATAGCACTTTTCCGTAGGTTGAGCCTCCTGATAAATTCAGGGTCTGTAAGTTCCAACTCAGGCGGTGGAAAGAACATTTTTTCAGTCGGTTTTTCGACAAAACTGCGCGAGATATCAATAAACCTGCTAAAATTATCAAGTGAAAGTGCAGCCGCAACATTTCGTTTCGGGTCTGTGGGGTCCACAACAACAAGAGAGTCGGTGTGCTTTAATGAACTGTGTGCCTTTATATCGATAACAAATCCCGGTTTCCAGTCACATGCATCATCAAGCACCTTTTCAAAAGAACCAAAATGGATAACCAGAAGTTCTGTGAGATATCCGGAGAAGCCCCGTGTTCGTAATTCCGAACCGTATACACCTCCCCCTCGCATAAATTGTTTAAGAAGAAGCACATCGTCCTCAAGCCCGCTGATATTCTGTTTTATGAACTCGTTATGAAATGGTGTGCGATCAACTGCAGACTTAATGCAATCCGGTGACAGTACCCGGAAGCATGGTACAAGGTCAACATCGAAACCCTTGTATCTCATATTTATGTATGGATGTTCAGCATAACGTTCTTGCGATCTCTCAGCATTTTTTGCAATCACTCTTGCGATTAAGAGTCCATGTTCTTCAAGTTCTTCCCTGCTCGTATTTTCCGGAAATGTTATAAAAAGATCAAGGTCATGGGTGCCGGATATCCATGTGTTTCTTGCGGCTGAACCTACCAGTTGTGCTGATACGCCCGGTATATTTTGCATAAATGCTGTCGAACTTATCATCTCCATTAGTTCATCTGCAACATTTGATAGGAGCATTTGCTCATATGCTGTTGGTTTGATCTGTTTTAGAACTGTAGTTCCCAGGGATCGTCTGTCATTTGCATTCATTTATTATGACCATTATTTGATTTCCGTTACCTAAAAGATTTATTGTATATGCAGTCGCATCTTCTTTAAATTATATTTTGTGGAACTATGTCTCATGCAACAATAAAATAGCAATATCCTGAATTACCATCATTTAGCCATATTTCTTAAATAGGTTGCGACAATAGGTAGTTCAGTTCTTATAAGAAGATATTGATGAAACAACAAATTCAGGTGACAAAATGTACGCAGACAGAATTAACTCATTACCCCCTTATTTGTTTGCAACCATAGATACAGCAAAAGCAGAAACTGTTGCAAAAGGTGTTGACGTAATCGATCTTGGTGTTGGTGATCCCGACCAGCCGACTCCTGCACATATCGTCGAATCGATGTGTGACGCCGTGCGCGATCCGAAAACTCACGGGTATCCATCATATGTAGGTATGCCCGAATTCCGCGAGGCGGCAGCAAACTGGTGTAAAACTAGCAAGGGTATTGATATCGATCCCGCATCAGAAACCCTGACTATGATCGGCTCAAAGGAGGGGATTGCGCACATCCCGCTTGCGTTCATTAATCCGGGAGATGTGGCATTAATACCTGATCCGGCATATCCGGTCTACAAGATCGGAACACAATTTGCAGGTGGAGTTCCCCATATCATGCCGCTTATTGAGGAGAACAACTTTCTGCCTGACCTCGACGCCATACCAAAGGATATTGCTGCAAAAGCAAAACTCATGTTCTTAAACTATCCCAACAATCCTACATCTGCAACAGCAGATCTCAAGTTCTTCGAAGAGGTTGTGGATTTTGCACGTGAGAATGATGTTGTGATAGTCCACGACAATGCATATTGTGAGATGGTGTTTGATGGATACGAGGCTCCAAGTTTTCTGAATGTAGACGGCGCAATGGATGTTGGTATTGAATTATATTCACTTTCAAAGACATATAACATGACTGGATGGCGTCTTGCTTTTTCTGTTGGTAACAGGGATATTATAAACGGTTTAGGTAAAGTGAAATCCAACATCGATTCAGGTGCATTTGATGCCATACAGATAGCAGGAATCACTGCGCTTACATCTTCACAGCAGTGCGTTTTTGACATTAATACCATATACACAAAACGGCGCGATGCTCTCCTTAAAGGACTAAACGCAATCGGTCTTGATGTAAAATCACCAAAAGCTACATTCTACGTATGGGTACCAATTCCATCCGGATACGACTCGATGGAATTCTCAAAATTCCTGCTCGAAGATGCAGGAATTGTCGCAACACCAGGTGTAGGATTTGGAGATTATGGTGAAGGCTACATACGTTTTTCACTTACACAGTCTGTCGAGCGCATAAACGAGGCTGTTAGTAGAATGGAAAAACTGAAAATCTGATGGTCTTTAATACTGTTTTTGTATCTGTTTAATCGGGCACCGATATTCCATTAGGCAATCTTTAAATACAACATTTAATATCAGTCACCAAGCAGTTTATCGATCAGATCAGTGTCTTTAAGTATTTTTACACTCACAAAACTGCCAACTAATATATTCATATAAAAAGTCACTGCACGCCATCCGATCACTGCAATCCCAATAAGTGACGGGATCATAAAAGCCGATAACATTGTAGTTGCTCCTAATTCCGCAACACCGCTTGCTCCTGGTGTTGCCACCATGACCATTATTATAGAAAGCAAAACCTGTGCTGCAAAAATCATAACGATAGGTGGGTTTTGATCAAGTCCCATCATAATTACCGGCAATATCGAATACTCTACTATCCAGTACAATATAGTACATACTGTGCCATACAATAAGCCTTTTTTTCCCTGTGTCAGGAATATCCAGATACTAATATGAAAATTATCGAATTCAGAATCTACCCGTGTGAGCATTTTAGAAAGCGCAACGTCTGTATTTTTACCTAATATATGTGCAATTCGATTTACAATGAAATGTAGAAATCGTTTTATTTCCTGAGGTTTCCACATACCATAGATCATTAATCCGAAAACTGAAATTGATAGTATTTCTGCTAGTACAAATATTGCATCCAGCCTATGAATTGACAGTACGTCATGGAAGATGTAAAATACAAATGGTACAAGAGACAATAACAAGATTGCATCTATTACCCTCTCTCCAATTACCACCGCTGTAGCATGCCCGATCGGCATTTTGTTTTTGTGTAAAAGGTGTATTCTTACAGGTTCCCCGCCTGCAGATGCAGGTGTGATAGCTGCTGCCAGAGTACTGGATGTTACGATCTCGACCGCTTTTAAGGTGTCGATGTGATATCCAAGGGCCTGGCACATAAACTTTGTGCGTAAACCCCATACAAGGTATGAAATCGCATGCAAAGCAGCCGCTGCGATAATATATTCATGCTTGACTCTCATTATAGCAGTAATCGTAGTTGAATCAACAGTGAAAATAAGAACTACTACAATAGAAAATACACTTATCAAAAGGGATAAATACAACAATTTTTTGAGTTTATTCATAGGCAGCAATCCAAACTTGAAGTCGATACAATTATACTTTATACGTAACTATTTAGCCATCCTTGAGACCGGACGTCGATGGCGAAAATCCTCGAATTTGTGTCTATGGCACTACATTTTTCATTTTTTAATACTTAATCTGTGCACATCGGTTTTAAAGGTATTTGTCAATTGTGGGTAATTATCAATTTATGGATTATTCAGCCTGATTATAATGTTTATGTATGGCTGAATAGTATGATGAAAATTGATTACGTGATAACTTTGATAACTAATTTATCAATCAGGCATATTTGCTGGCCTTTTAACATTACCCCCGTATGTGCTTCTGATTCAAAACCAATAAAAAATGGGATATTGATTTTTTGTGAGTTGTCTTATTCAAATACATTTTTTGTAACTATTCAGCCATACTTAAAACCGGATGTCGATGGCGAAAATCCATTTATTTGTATCTATGGCGATACATTTGTTAGTTTTTAATACTGAGTCTAAGTCCATCGATTTCAAAGGTGTTTGACAATTGTGTGCAATTATCAATTTGTGGACGATTCTGTCTACAGATAACGTTTATGTATGGCTGAATAGTTACCTTAAATCAATAAAGCCATTGAATTGTTAACTGCTGCCCAATACATAACGGGTTATGAAAGGCTTGAGCCGGATGTGATTAAAGTCGCAAGTCCGGTTCTTAGAAGAGGGAGAGCGAGTAATCGCTCTTCCTTATTCGGCAAAGCAGTAATCGAAATGAAAACATATCCTCTTTAAATATAAGGGTAACTTACTCAATTTTAGAACCAAATGCCGCTTAGGCACTTGGTTTAGAGTATTTGATTAGCGATTTTTGACGCCTAAACAATCCTCCGAAGGCTTCGCATTCCCAAACCACTGGCGCGAACGATGACGCTTTAGCGGTATTTCAACTTATTGAATAAATGTGGGGCAACGCAGCATAGCGTTTTTACACACCAATGTTACTTAAAATGTTAAGTTTTGTCCGACCGATGTGTATGTGTATATTTTATAATGTATGGGATCCGCCGCCTAAGGCGGTATTGTTGCGCGGGGTCTTGTAATTTGAACTGTGCATCAAGATTTTATCGAAACCATCCATACAAATACAGTTTAGATGATACTAATCTCATTTTCCCCTGTTTTTTGAAGTGGATACATGAAAACTGTTGCCCGATACAAAAAGAAGATGAATTCGTTTGATATTCAGCTTCATGATATGGGAACATGCCACGCTCTCGCGCGGTCGCATCGTTTTTTGCATATGTTTGCTCCCCCGTTTAGATACATTGGATAGTTGGAACGCACAGGGTTATCCGGAAGTTTATTGATATAACAGCCAACGGGACAAGCCGGTTTCAAATATTTTTATATACATTATCCTGCATTCAATTATTGCAATAAATGCATATGCAATTTTCAAAAAAGATGGGACTTATTATGAGAGAACTAACGATACTGGTCATAAACAACTATGGACAATTTTGTCATCTTATCCATAGAACGATACGTGATCTTGACGTGGATACAAGTATAATATCTAACACAACCATGGTGGAAGATATCATATCAGAGCAACCGGACGGACTGATTTTAAGCGGTGGTCCTACTATTGAGCGCATGGGTATCTGTCCGATGTATTTAGAAAAGATCGATGTGCCTATTTTGGGTATATGTCTTGGACATCAAATTATTGCAAAAACATTCGGCGGAGAGATCGGTTGCGGCAAGCACGGCGGATACGCCGATATTGAGATCGAAGTGACCGATGAGGACGATATCTTAAAAGGAATAGGTCCCGGATTATCGGTCTGGGCATCACATGCTGACGAGGTCACAGTCATGCCAGAAGGATTTATACAACTCGCACGTTCCGGTATATGCGAAATTGAGGCAATGCGCCATCCGGAAAAACCTATTTATGGGGTACAGTGGCATCCGGAGGTTGCACATACGGAAAAAGGCGAAGAGTTATTTATGAACTTTTTTACTGTTTGCAGAAGGTATTGATGCCATATCTAAAAATCATTTATTGTCTTTTGACCGGTAATTAAATGTTCTATTTCCCTTGATCCTACTGAGGTTCCACTCGTTTTGTTTTCTACAGTTACTCCGAGTTGGGTAAGTATCTTTTCTGCAATCTTTGGTCCGACTATATCCGAGATTTTCGCAATGTTTGCCTGTTTAATATCAATTTTAGACTTAAAGCCGGCACTATACAATTTTCGTGCACGAACACGTCCAACGTTTCGAATCCCAACAAGTTCACCAAGTTCAGGGCTTGCACCGTATTTTATTCGTTTTTCCAGTTCATATGCTTTATCCGCCCCCTTTGCACCCGTAAGATTTGCAAGTTGTGCAGATGCGTGCATTAGCCACTCGGCAGTATTGGAGAATGCATGTATGTCACCTTCACCAACTCCGAACTTTTTTGTGATGTTATCGGATGGAACTTCGTTTATCCAGTCAAGCATCAATAGGGCAGTTTTAACTTCCCCCAGGAACCATTCGTAATCAACGGTTTTGTACTGGCTTGGAATATGAGCAAATTCTTCGCTATGTGCCATTACAAGATCATTTATCCATTCATAATCTGATGAGCGCATGTACAATTGCCGCATGTCGGGTGTACTACATACAAGATGCAATAGTGTAAGGTCTGTGATAACTCCTACTTTTTTCAATCCGTCAATGAGAGTAGATCCTGAAAGCGGATCAATATACATCATTGAAATGACTTTTCCCAGATTTGTCGACCTTAGTCCGAGATCATCAATTATCATATTATGCTCTATTAAAAAACCAAGACATTCATCAACCACGCCCTTCAAACTCCATGTTTCCTGTTGGTGTGCAAAAAAGGTCAAGCCAATAAATTCCATAAGTCCCTCGCGTGTTGATGCGAATCCGTTCACAATGGTAGAGAGCACATGCGTCCTGAGTGCATTTTCGGTTCCGAGTTTTGACCATATATCTTCTGCTTTTGAATCTACATAATTGTTCAGGACGGATGTGAATTCATCATAGGAACGTGCAAGGAGAACCGATTCACCATAAGGGTCAAGATGCGGGCGTCCCGCCCTGCCTGCCATCTGTTTATATTCAAGAACAGGTATCGATTGCATTCCGAAATTCGGGTCGTACCGTTTGTAATTCCTGATAATTACACGTCTTGCAGGCAGGTTTAAGCCTGCTGCAAGTGTTGGGGTACTGGATATGATCTTAATTGTGTTCTGCCGGAATCCTTCCTCAATCAATTTCCTGTGATCGGGGTTTAAGCCTGCGTGATGGAATGCTGCACCGCCTTTTACACATTTTGCAAGCACCTGAGCGGTTTCGGTTTCCCCGGAATCAAGTATGTCGCTTGCAATTTCATTAAGTGCCGCTTTTTCATTTACACTGAGCACTTTTGTTACACTCCGGCTTGCTGCTTTTGCAAAACCGGTACAATTGCGACGACTGTTTTCAAACACAAGACACTGTCCTCCATCTCCGAGTGTATCCAGGACAAGGTTTATTGCCACGTCATCAGTTACATGTTTGATCGGTTTTTGCGAATCATTGAAATTGATGGCATCTCCATAAAAAACACCTTCACGAAGTTCTATTGGTCTCCATTCGCTAAGAATAAGTTCTGCACAAAGCCAGTCTGCAACCTCCTGTGCGTTTCCCACCGTGGCTGAAAGTGCAATGATCTGGGTGCTTGGGTTGAGTTTTATGAGTTTTGCTATTGTAATCTCAAGTGTAGGTCCCCGGTTTGCAGAATCCAGCAGGTGCACTTCATCAACCACAATGGTTGTAATATCCCTCATCCATGATGTTTCATTGCGTAGCAATGAATCTGTTTTCTCGGAAGTTGCAACAATGATATCATTAGTACCAAGCCATTCGTCCTTTGACTCAAAATCTCCTGTTGAAATACCGGTTCTGACTCCAAGCGGCGCAAATTCCCTGAACCGATCATATTTTTCAGACGCAAGTGCGCGAAGAGGCACAATATATAATGTTTTGCCGCCGTTTGCGATCGACTTTAACATCGCAAGTTCTGCAAGAAGTGTTTTACCGGATGCTGTAGGAATTGCAGCAAGGATATTTTTGCCGGACAGGAGTCCTTTTCCGACTGCTTCTGCTTGCGGCGGATAGAGTTCTTTGATGCCGGAATCTATATAAAATTTGATAATATTTTCCGGCAGGTCGAGGGAGTTAATTTTCATTTAGACTCACAGCATACGTTACAGCACGATTTAATAAGTACCTTTTTGAAATTTCAGATTAACTTTTGTGTGAAAAATGAGTATCAAACATTGCGGCGGCACACTCAAACACAGCAGAGATGCGGTTTATAACAATTAAGATAAAAAAGATTGGAAACATTTTAAAAAAAGAACTATTACATATATTCAGTTATATTTAACCAAATATATAAAATATATTGGCTTTAAAAATGGCGTGGGGGAACCCCCACTATTAACTTTTTAATCATAAGTATCGCCATGCGGTATTCTCATAGCCAGAAGCTTTTGTTCATGTGGTTTTAGTTTATGATACATAAGATCCATAGCTGTCATTGAATGGTATCCTTTATCTAGCAGGTTATGCTGACTGTGAAAATCGTTCACTGCCCAATTGAAAGCATCCCATACCTTCCAATCCTCTTGATATATTTTATCTACTGCTGCATTTATTGCAGGCTCCATGTCATGCATCAAATTTTCTCTATTATAAAATTCTACCATACAGTAAAGTCACCTCCGTTTGTAATACGAATAGATTGATATTTAATATATAGTATTACAAATATTAATTATAGTAATACTACCTAATAAAGCTTTCCTTTGTTCAGGAGGAACTTTTCAATCTATTTTGGACAAAATTGTTTATACAAACAGTCCAAAAAATAGCGACTCATATTATAATTTTAAACACATGCAAGAGAATATTTATTTTTCTGGCATTTCGTGATAATTTGTAACTATTCAGCCCTGTCCGCAAATCACCTAAAGTATTCAGATTCTACACTTGATACGACAGATTAAAATCCCCTTATGCAATTTACAGAAATGGAACAAGTGGCTTCCCATTGAATACTGCTTCAATTGCATCAATAACAGAAAGCCCATTCTTCTTCATAGTAGAGATGTATCCCC
>JBQVLY010000053.1:0-9368 GCA_052361065.1 Methanosarcinaceae archaeon
TTGTGACATGGCTTGGATGACCAGAGTGCTTTAGTGTTGCCATCGATGTAATAGCAGGCGAAAATGTTATCTGAACCGTTTCTACTGCTCCAGAAATCAATCCAAAACTTTGCTGTGGATTCTATCAGATCATCTGATATCCGGAGGTATTTCAACTCCCTGACATGCTTATCTATAGTTGATGCTTTGTAATTTACGCCACATAGGTATTGCAATGCATTACCTCTCGGATTATCAACACTTCTGGCTCTTCCATTCGAAGTAACCAGAGGCAACGAAAAAAGTGCCAGAATGCGTCGCAAAATAGACTTATTGGATAATGAGAATATATCCATTGCAGCAAACCTTTTATTGTCTATTTTTTCATCTATTGACTTGAATCTCGATTCTGTTACTGGGGGGAACTTATTATATTCAGAAGTGAACTTACCTTTTGAGCGTAGATCAGTATGGTCTTTATCCAATCGTGCACTATTTTCAAATACTTCAGACTCTTTATTATCTTTTACGCAACGACTGATTGAATCGGCGATCACATCGATCAAACCGATCCCAAGTGCAAGAGCAATAGGTATCTCAGCGGCCCCTGATTCACCTATTGAAATATGGTTACTCTCTGGACGAAACCAACTCAAATCATTTTCTCTACGGAAGTCCTTGATGGTTGTGTTGGAGATGATAATTTCAAACCTGTTTTTAATCGCATTCTGGACTTGTGTAGTTTTCATAGATGGGTCGTGTTCAAGCAATCCAATTACAAAATGTTTCATGTCATCAGTAAATCGCAGATTATTTCCTTCACATCTCTGGTCGGATAAGCCTTCTATACCCTTTTCTTTTAATATTTTCTTGTAAAGATAATACTGTGCCTGGCTAAATGGTGCTCTTTTCTCTTTGAAGTATTGATTGGTCGATAGAGGTGACTCTTCCACATTTTTCATTGTATGAAGTATCATAGATACCCGGCTTTGCGAATTGAGGGAAGTCACAAATAGATGAATGTGATTGTGGTATATGTATCTTCTCTAATTTAATTTGCCGATTAAATGAAAATTACCGATACTAATGTATAACCCTGAACGGCATCCGGGCATTCTCCGGGATCGTATGAATATACTTTTTTCTAAATTCAGGGTTTCGCATCATACAATAATCTGCTGATGACTTGTATGCAATGTGCTTACCCATACGTTTCCAGATATCCTCCAGATTATTTTCCCGAATATTCCCAAACGAAAGAGGTGTATATGCACAGGGCAAAACATCACCCGCAGATGTAACATGAACCCATCGCCGTCCTGCAAAGCAACCAAATTGATCAGGTCCCATAAAATATGGGAATGCAGTAACCCTCGGCCCATCAGGTTTTACATTCATGTGCTTTTGGAATTTTTCAAGACGTGACACATCTTTCTGGTTAATAACCTCGTCCTCATGATTAATCCAGCGCCCGACCGCTATTATCTCATATATTGACATCTCCTGCATATCCATATCTGCTGCAAGATTGTAAAAATCATCAAGATCATCGATATTGTCAGGGGACACTACTACGAACATATCAGTCAATATATCAGCAGCACGTGCATTTTTGATGCCATTTATAGCATCCCTGTATGCACCATCCCGTCCCCGCACACGGTCATGCTCTTTTTCAAAAGGACTGTCTATGCTAATACGGATTGCATACATCCCGGCAGAACTAAGATCCTGCGCCTTTTGTTCAGTTAATCCGTAACCAGATGTGAAACATGTAGCGATCGCACGTGTCTTATCCACATTTGCAACCATATCCACAAGGTCTTTTCGAAGCATTGTCTCGCCGCCATCAAATGATATAAGATATGCACCAAGATCAAGCGACTGTTCAATCGTATCATTTATCTCCTCAAAAGAAAGTTCAGGATCTGCAATAATGTCCGATGCACCGCAGTGTATACAATTGTTCGGGCAGCGCGCAGTAATCCCAATAGATAACTGGTCAGGTATGCGTTTTCTAATAATTGCCCCAACTTCCGCACTAATCAACCTATCAAAAACTTTTCCTGGAATAGGTGGGACCCATGTTGAGAAAATAATCTCATTATCATCCACAGAAATCGGTTTTTCTTCCTGGAATATTTTATTGATACGTTTTATTATTGGTTTTGCGACCGGTGCCATCGCACCCTCTGCATCAAGCACAATCTTGCCATTTTGTGCACTGGCATTCACTTTGATCACTGACTTATCATATACACGCATGGATTCACCTGTTATTATAATTATAATATCGCTGCAATTTTAATATCAATATATCGGAAATATGTGAAATTTCCTGAAATTGTCCAGATCAGGAAGAACATAAAAACTGTTTTTATGGAAGCATATCGATCGTAATATGATTTGTTATCTGCAACAATTTATCTGTTGCACTGCAAGGATCAAAAGTTTTGTGAATTTTATTTGCATACAGAACCTGTTTTTTTACTTCTATTATTGATCTTTTCACTGCATCCTCATGTGACATCTGTTTAAGGTAAATATGCGGTAATGTAACGGATTCGTGAGTGGACATCTTGTTATTCTGTGCATTCAAATACTCAAGCAGGTCATCCACTATCTGGTATGCAGTACCCACACGTTCCCCATACAATCTGCACTGGCCTGCAACTTCATCATCCGCACCGCCAATATATGCACCAATAGATGCGCTTGCTGCAAAAAGGGATGCTGTCTTTTTACGGATGCATTCGTAATAGTTACTAATCTCAAACTTCCCGGATATGCTTTTTACGTCAATCGTTTCCCCTTCTGCCATATACATGCCTGCACGCCCGAAATCACGTACCGCGTTCCTGCCAAAAGGTGATATTAATTCAATCGATTTTGAGATCAAAAAATCCCCGCAAAGCATTGCTGCAGCATGACCGAAACGTTCATGCGCAGAAGGAATACCCCTACGGATCAATCCTCCATCCAGCAGGTCATCATGTATCAATGAAGCAGAATGTATCAACTCAATAGCGAGAGCTGCATCAACACAATCCTTTGAATCTCCGCCACAAAGTTCAGTGAAGAGCATCAATATGATAGGACGTGTCATTTTCCCACCGGAATTGCAGACGTGGCTGACCATTTTTTTCATCCGGGATGATTCATCCATTGCCCCGGTAATATGAGACATTGCAGATGTAATAAGTTTGTACTCATTCCATTGCTCAATATTCATCAAGTGCCCTCATTATCTAATTGTATAATTAACATTCTATATTATGTGCATCATTCTGTGTATTTTGACGAACAGCCTACCACTATCTGTGTAGCTTCTATCTTATTAGCAGCAATCATTGTCCCGCTCATGCTGATATCTTTTCCTTCGTCAAGTGTCGCAGGCAAGTCTCCGGTATATTCCACATGCATTTCGCTCAATCCATCATCGGCATCAATCAGTACAAATGAAATAATATCAGGAGTCACAATAAGTGTGCCGTTCTTAATAGTACCCATTGTGCCGATCTTTTCCCCGATATATTTATCCGGATTTGAAGTAAGTTCCGAGATTAAAATATATTTCTGTGAAAAATCAACATTCCAAAGGCCAATAACCGCGACAGCAATAATAGCACCAATTGCAATAATAGTTTTTTGTTTTTTATCCATTTATACACACCGGTTTGTTGTTGTTACAGTCCAAGCCTATTATAACCTGCCTAACCTCGCAAGTTCCGTATTAAGATGTAAACGGTTTCGAATCATATATAATATGCATGAAAATATCGCAATCCACGTAATTGCAAATGCAGTATATAACGGGTCCATAACATCACCTTTTGTTTGTGCTCTACCTGTTTAGTAGAATAATTGCATTGAGTATAGTTTAATCTTAGGCATGATCCTTATTGATAATATCACATATATTAATAAGGATGCATGTAGTATAAGCACATCATATTTAAGCGAATTGAACCAGAATTTATTCAAGTAAATCCCATATCTGTCAGGATTGGTTTGTAATTGGCAATTTTATTGTATATTCTAATAAAAAAATGAAAATGATTGATGATTAATATGGCAAAACCACCAAGACTTATCGCATGGGAATTGACAGCAGGCTGCAATCTATCCTGTGTACACTGCAGGGGTGCATCAACGTCTAATATCCCAACCGGAGAACTTACAACCGATGAGGCCAGGCATTTCATAGACGAGATCGTGGAAATGGGAAATCCGATCCTGATTATGAGCGGTGGAGAACCTCTTGTTAGAAAGGATGTATTTGAGATTGCACAGTATGGCACAGATAAAGGACTTCGCGTTGTCATGGCAACCAACGGTACACTTGTTACACCCGAAATCGCAAAGAAAATGAAAATGGTCGGGATACAGAGGGTCAGCATCAGCATTGACGGCTCAAATGCAAGGTCCCACGATGATTTTCGAGGCCAGCCAGGTGCATTTAATGGAGCGATACGCGGGATCGATGAGATAAAAAAGGCCGGCATTGGTTTTCAGGTAAACACCACCATCACAAAACGTAATATTGACGAGATCCCAAAGATACTTGAATTCGCAACAAAACTCGGAGCAGAAGCACTCCATATTTTTCTTCTTGTGCCAACCGGCAGGGGCAAGGAGATTGAAGCAGATGAGATCCCTCCGATCGAATACGAACGTGTTTTAAACTGGTTCTATGATCAGCAAAAGACAGCAAAGATCCAGTTAAAGGCTACATGTGCGCCGCATTATTTCAGGATAATGCGCCAGCGTGCAAAGAAAGAGGGAATTGAAATATCTATGGATACGCACGGATATGAAGCCATGACCAAAGGATGTCTTGGTGGCACAGGGTTTTGTTTTGTTTCCAGCATTGGTGAAGTGTACCCATGCGGATATCTACCTGTACTTGCCGGTAATATAAAGGAACAGGATTTCAAGGACATATGGGACAACGCAAAGGTGTTCAATGATCTTCGTGATACAGGCAAACTCAAAGGCAAATGCGGAATATGCGGATATAAGGAAGTGTGCAGCGGCTGCCGTGCGCGCGCGTATGCGGCAACCGGGGATTACATGGCAGAGGAGCCATATTGTATATATGTGCCACCAAAAGGGGGATCTAAGTAACAATGATCCGGCTAGATACTATCGATAAGAATATCCTGAATATTATACAATTGGATTTCCCACTTGAAGTACATCCATTCGAAAAACTTGGAAAGGAACTGGGTATTACGGAAGATGAAGTGATTAAACGCCTAAAGCGTCTAAACACTGCAGGTGCAGTTCGTCGCATAGGTCCGATCATCAACATGAAAATGGCCGGCGGAATCAGCACTCTTGTCGCAGCCAGGGTGGAAGGGCATAGAATAAATGAAGTGGCAGGGGCTATCAATCGATATCCGGAAGTATCACACAATTACCTGCGTCCCGCAAAGTATAATATGTGGTTCACAATATCCGCTTCAAGTAAAGAGAGGCTCATTCAGATACTTGATGAACTAAAGGCTGAAACTGGATGTGAGTTAATCAATTTGCCTACCAGGCGGCTATTTAAGATCGGTGTGAAATTCAATATAAGGTGAGAAGATGGACGAGATAGACACCAAAATGATCAAACTAACACAGGATGGCATAACATTTACACATGCACCATTTGCAGATATCGCCAGAGAACTTGGTATAAGTGAAAAAGATGTTGTTTCCAGATTTGAAAACCTGCAAAAAAAAGGAGTTATCCGAAGATTCGGTGCATCCATTGGACATCGGGCAATCGGGATTACAGCCAATGCCATGTGTACATGGAATGTACCGGAGGAAAGAGTCGAAGAGATTGGAGCGATTATGGCAGGCTTTTCAGAAGTGACACACTGCTACGAACGCCCGCGTTATCCCGACTGGCCGTATAACCTGTTTACAATGGTACATTCTTACACAAAAGAGGACTGTAACAGGGTTGCACATGAAATATCGAAGGCCACAGGTATTTCGGATTACAAAATGTTGTTTAGCGAGATGGAATTTAAGAAAACGGGTGCCCGATTATAATTTATATGTTATATATTGTACATTTGTATTATAAGTTCAATTCGAAATATAAGTAAGATTGATACACCAAAATTATCCGGGATACTTATATCAGGATGCGCTATAATGAACACTGAACGAAATTTACTTCCCCTTATGATTGATCTTAGTGGCAGGAAAGTCGTGATCATTGGTGGCGGTTCAGTGGGAGAGCGCAAGGCATCTCTTTTTTTAAAATATGCAGATGTTACTGTTGTTAGTGCAGGATTTACCTTAAAACTTAAGGAAACAAAGGATGCAGGTAAAATTGAATTGGTACAGGCTGATCTTGGATTACTGACAGATGACAGGATTTTGGACATCATCTTAAATGCCTTTTTAGTTATTCCTGCAACAAATGATCCATCACTAAATTATCGAATTGCCAGGATTGCACATAAAAACGATATTTTAATTAATAAGGTTGATTCTATAGGTGATGTTGTGGTTCCTTCTGTAATTAAAAGGGGCAACCTGACTATAGGGATATCAACACTTGGATCAAGTCCTGCACTTTCAAAATATACAAGAAAAAAGATCGAGCAGGTGGTAACTCCGCAGTATGCCGATATGATACGTCTTCAGGATGAGATGCGAGTGTATCTCAAACAACATGTTCCAATACAGGAAGACCGAAAACATATCCTGTGGGAAATACTTGACAACGGTGATGTTTGGAGTGCACTCTCACAATCATATGAAAAAGCGTATAAAATAGCATCTAATATAGTATCAGGACACAATAAGTAATAAATATTCATCAAAACCATCTCGACATGGAGGATATAGTTGACAGAAATATCAAGTATGGTAATAACGCATGCCAAAGCCAGTATTGAAGAAATGGAAGGTGCATGGCATGGCGATCTTGAAAGTATGTTGAAACCCTTGTATGCACAGGAATTAATTCATGAATGTGCAGTGCTCAAAACATGTAACCGCGTTGAAATATATGTTGTTTCACCTAAAGGCAGCAAGATATTGTTCCATTTCGCAAAGAAAATGGGCGTGTCTTCAAGGATCGTTGAGTTCTATGACCATGATGAGACACTATCACATCTTTTAAGACTTACATCAGGTCTTGAATCTATGATAGTTGGGGAAGACCAGATACTCGGGCAGATCAAAGAACTGTACGGTATAGCAAAGGATATCGGCACAACCGGCAGGATGCTTGATACCGCATTTAGCAAAGCGATACAGGTTGGAAAAAGGGTGCGTACAGAAACGGGCATCAACAGGGGTTCGGTTTCGATCGGTTCTGCGGCAGTAGATCTTGCAGACGGGATACTTAATGGTTTAATCGGCAAAACAATCCTTGTTATTGGTGCAGGTGAGATGGGAACACTTGTTGCACGCGCACTTGCCCACAAGAATATTAATGCGATATACATTGCAAACCGGACATTCGAAAAAGCAGAGATACTTGCCAACGAATTGGGTGGATTGGCTGTACCATACAGCAAGATTGAAGAATATGTGAAAACCGCAGACGTGGTCATTAGTGCAACATCAGCACCGCATTATGTGTTGACAGAAGAGATTATGTCAAAAGCAATGGAAAACAGGGATTATGAGATACTTTTGATCGATATCGCAAACCCGCGCGATATAGAGGATTCAGTCACACAGGTTTTAAATGTAACACTCCATAATATTGATGGCTTGCGTATCATCAATGAAAAGAACATGCAGATGAGGTATGAAGAAGCAAAAAAAGCAGAGGTTCTGATCGAAGAAGAACTTCTTCTACTCAAAACCCAGTTCAAGAGGCAAAGAGCAGATGGATTGATATCTGAATTATATGCACGACTCTATAAAGTGCGCGAGCATGAAAAGGAGCGTGCTATCAACCGTTTGAAAGCATATCATTCGATTGGAGATATTGAAACAAAGGTAATCGATGACCTGACACATTCTATTGTTAACAAGATAGTTGCAGGGCCAACAAAAGTTCTGAGGGATGCGGCAGAGCATGATGATGAAGAGATGCTAAATACAATGTCAAAGTTGTTTGAACTAAACAGTGTAAAAAAGGAGTGATATTATGTTTCCACAGGTTCGAATGCGAAGGTTAAGAAGCGGCAAGATACGTGATATGGTGCGTGAGACCGGACTTACGACAGATGATCTGATCTACCCTATGTTCGTGGATGAAACCATTGATTCTACGATTGGTATCTCTTCTATGCCTGGTATATACAGATTGCCTCCTGACAGTGTGGCTGATGATGCAAAAGAAGCTTTAGACCTCGGAATCCCTGCGGTAATCCTTTTCGGTATCCCGAATAATAAGGATGAGATGGGTACAACCGCATATGGTGACAATGATGTTGTCCAGCAGGCTGTCCGTGATATAAAGAATGAACTTGGAAAAGACATTGTTGTGATAACTGATGTGTGCCTTTGTGAATATACATCCCATGGGCACTGCGGTATTGTGGATTATGATACGGAAAAGATATTGAACGACCCAACCCTGCCACTGCTTGGCAAAACTGCAGTAAGTCATGCAAAAGCAGGCGCAGATATTATTGCGCCTTCCGGTATGATGGACGGGATGATCGGTACGATACGCTCTGCTCTTGATAAGAATAATTTTGATGATATTCCGATAATGTCGTATGCTGCAAAGTATTCCTCTGCATTTTACGGACCATTCAGGGATGCGGCCGAATCCGGTTATTCGTTCGGTGACCGGTCAAGTTACCAGATGGATCCTGCAAACTCGAATGAGGCTATGCGTGAGGTTGCACTTGATATCCAGGAAGGTGCGGATATTATAATGGTCAAGCCTGCACTTCCCTATCTTGATATACTCTACCGCATCAAGACCGAGTTTGAGATGCCAACTGCTGCATACAATGTGAGCGGGGAATATGCAATGCTAAAAGCCGCCGCGCAGAACGGCTGGCTGGATGAAAAAGCGGTTATGTACGAGTCACTTCTTTCGATCAAACGCGCGGGTGCGGATATGATCCTTACATATTTTGCGAAGGATATGGCACGGATGCTGGAGTAAAACGCGATTCATCGTATAAGTGTAAGTGAAATATAATAGATATCCTACTATTTCGCCACTTACTATTAAGATGAAATTATGAATTGTATTATCGACAACAATATTTATTACCAAAATATTCATCAACAATAAACAATAGGTGTTAATCATGGTGAAAATAGATATCGTTCAAGTCAAAAATCCGAAATCCGGACATTATGTGAAAATCGATAGATCGATCGGTAAAATTTGTAGTTATAAGAAAACAGAAGGCCCATACAAAAATGTGCCAATTGCAAGAAAGAGGAACAGATGATATTTT
>JBQVLY010000054.1:0-9329 GCA_052361065.1 Methanosarcinaceae archaeon
GCATATTCTGAGTCCTTTCACTCTATTTCTCATTTTATTTCACCTCTTAGTTTGTGTCACCTGAGAGGCAAGAACAGACAAGTCTTAAATATCTTCAAAACATATCCAATCATGCCTTCAGGCAATGTTTGGGGTTCATCTAACTTGTTAATTGTATATTGAACCCCAAACACTCTATTTTTGCACAGATTAATCAACCTAAACAGTAATAACACTGCACTTTTGATATAAGTATCTTACCCCATTTACTCAAACAAAATTTTAAAGAGTATACCAGCGCATATAGTCATAAAACTTTATATTTGATACACCTATACAATAATTAAAACTCATGTGTGTCGATAAATAAAACAGATTGCACTAAAAGATAAACTCATTCTCTCACTATTTATCTTTTTTACCATTGGGCCAAATGGGGTGGTTCTGCATTACTATCAATGGTTTACACGTAAGTTTGCAATAGAAGCTTTTAGAAGATTGGGGTTCATACTTTATTATACAATGACAGAGGAAAGCAGGAAGCGGAAAACTACTCTCTATCCCCATATCAAACGAAGTAGGAATACTCATTTATCAATACAAAAACATGTGTTCATATTGACCATCCGATCTGGATATAATTTCACTTTCATTGATTTTTATCGACACGTTTTAATATTATAACTTTTAAAGACTGTATACAGGATGTATGCTAGAAATGGGAATTATAGAATTTAATCATGTATCAAAATCTTTTGATAGGACAAGAGTCATTAACAATATCTCCTTTTCAGTAGATCAGGGTGAGATATTCGGATTACTTGGACCAAATGGTGCCGGAAAGACCACTATCCTCCGAATGCTTCTCGATATCATAAAACCTGACTCAGGAAGCATAGATATCTT
The DNA here is from genome assembly GCA_052361065.1 of Methanosarcinaceae archaeon. Classification (GTDB taxonomy): domain Archaea; phylum Halobacteriota; class Methanosarcinia; order Methanosarcinales; family Methanosarcinaceae; genus Methanovorans. The sequence continues at coordinate 886 of JBQVLY010000054.1, forward strand.
TGGTGATACACTTAATCGCGATTCAAAGGACAGGATAGGTTATCTTCCGGAGGAACGGGGTCTTTATAAAAAATCAAAACTTACCGACCTTCTGGCATATCTGGCGCAGCTTAAAAATGTTCCGAAAAAGCAAGCATGGGGAAACGCTGGTGATCTCCTGCGTTCAATTGGAATGTATGAGCATAAAGACAAAAAGATAGAGGAACTCTCCAAAGGTATGCAGCAAAAGATCCAGTTTATCGCTGCTGTTATTCACAATCCGGACCTTCTTATTGTAGATGAACCTTTTTCAGGTCTTGATCCGGTGAATACCATGATTATAAAAAACATACTTCTTGAACACAAAAAAGCTGGCAAGACGATAATACTCTCCACGCACATGATGGAACAAGCACAATCCATGTGCGACCGGATACTGATGATCAATAAAGGCAGCGTTGTGTTATATGATACAGTCGAGATGATCAGGAAAGAACACCGGAATAATTCAGTACTACTTGAATTTGATGGCGATCCGGAAGCACTTTCCAGACTTAATAGCATCAGGAAAATCACAGGGCATGAAACTTTTGTAGAGTTGTTCCTAAAAGACGGCGAAAACATGCAGTCTTTGCTTGAAGAACTTATTAATATAGAGGAAGTGACAATCCTGCGATTTGAGCAGTCGATACCTTCTTTAAATGATGTTTTTATAGGGATTGTAGAAGGTGGCAGCAGTGAATAGATCATTTATAATAGCCAGACATGAGTTCCTGAATACTATAAAGCGTAAAGAATTTCTTATCATGACCTTTATTTTCCCCCTGTTTTTTATATTCATCATGGTTGGCTCGACATTACTCATTGCTACAACATTTAATAATGAGAATCAGACTATAGGATATATCGATAAGACCGGTTCATTTGTTCTCTCATCAAATATTACTACAGACCTCCCGGCAATAGGACCTATTGAAGAAAAAAGTTACTCGATCAATTTTAGAAAATACACCGGAACTGGAGAAGCCCGGGAAGATCTGAGACATGAAAAAATATCATCATATATTGTCATTCCATCAGATTTTATCAAGACCGGAACTATTGAACTCTATTCATTTAAAAAGGGACAGAACACCCCGAGAATGGTACTTTCAGGTGAACTCTCCGATACCGTAATTACGACCCTCTTAAAGGATAAAGTGGATGACGATATACTGCAGCGAGTAAAGGATCCTGTTCACCTAAAAGAGTTCAACATCGATGTCACCAACGAAACCAGGGAAAAGGGATTATCAGATATCTTAAGCGAATCCGGGATGCCGTTTATCATAGGAATACTACTGTTCATAAGTATTTTTTCAGCTTCGGGATATCTGCTAAGAGGAGTGGCTGAAGAAAAGGAGAACAGGGTAATTGAAGTTCTTCTATCTTCAGTGACACCCGTAGAACTGCTTACCGGAAAGATTCTCGGATTGGGCATGGTCGGACTGTTGCAAATTACGATCTGGTTATCGGTTGGCACGATAGGATCTATTTATGCCCTTCCAGTTCTCATCAAGCCTTCACTCTTGCTTCTGGCACTGGTATATTTTGTACTGGGATTTTTATTTTATGCAAGTATAATGGCCGGAGTAGGTGCTATCAGCGGATCACTGCAGGAAAGCCAGCAGTTTGCCGGGATTTTCACAATGATGGCCATTTTACCCCTGATGTTCATGCAGATATTGATCACAAAACCCGATGGTATCATATCGATCACTCTTTCAATGTTCCCGCTGACATCCCCTGTTGCAATGATGGGGCGGATTGCAGCTACGGATGTGCCGTTGTATCAGATAGCAGCCAGCATCCTGATTTTAGGAGCATCGGTCTACTTTGTAATTATACTTTCAGCCCGCCTGTTTAGGACCGGACTTCTCATGTATGGAAAACGACCGAATATCCGCGAGATCATTAGGTATATAAGAACCGGATAAATGTAATCTTAATTATTATACCCCACAGCACTGCTGAGGTCAGATATGCCGTCGCAACGTTTGAATAGTTTTTCCATATCATGTTTAACCACAATATCAAAACACTCCGGATCAAATAACGTTATTTGGACTGGAACTATCCAAACATCTTCTCTTGGACGACCCGCAGGTATATCCAGAGGAAACAGCGTTGTAAATCACTTGGCTGGGGTCACGTTCAACACCACAGTAGGGATGTTTATATCCGGAAAATCCCTGGCAATAGAACGACATACGCAGGAGGAAATCCATAATATTCTCGCAAGAGTATAATAAATGTTGGTGCCGTTCAATCAATAAACGTAAAAATCGTCGCTACCGCCTGAAACAACCAGACAAATAACATTTCGCAAATTATATATGATAAAAAAATAGGATGATCAGGATAATGACAGAATCGCTTCTGCCAGATCACCATTTGCATTTTTCAGGGCATCAAGGGCTGCATCTTCTGAAACACCTGTCTGTTCAGCAACCAACCTGACATCGTCATCAGGAATCACAAGTTCCCTTGCAACCTCTTCCGGAGTTCCGACAACCTGATATGTATCAACACCCTGTGCATTCATGATGGAAACATTCGCATCATTGAAAACAATATCCTTATCAGGTGTTCGTATGATTACCTGCTCAACATCATCTATTTCAGTGAGGTTGATCCCCATCTGTTTCATCATAGATTTCAATTTTTTGGGGTTCATACCCCGACCGCCAATACCCGGAAACATTCAATCACCTAAAACCTTAATTCGATCAATTGCAACCGCTGCAACCTGAACCGCAAGCACTTGCAGCATTTGGATTATCGATCACAAATCCCTTACCATATGCAGTATCGATATAATCGACCTTTGCTTCTATTAATGCCTCAGATACATCCATGCTCATCACAATACTCACATCGTTGCTTGATACTTTAACATCATCTTCCTTTGACTCATTGTCAAGTGTAAGGCCATACTGAATACCGCTGCACCCCATGCCTGCAATGAATATTCGAAGTGAATGATCCTGCTTTTCCTCAGATTCGAGTAACGATTTCAACTCACCTGCTGCTGTTTCTGTAATTTCGACCATGATATTCACCTTTTTTATTTTAAATATAATTAAATGACTGTGAATTATTTACTATACATATAGTTTTATTGGTATACACATCGTTTTATTGGCATACTCATAATTCGTATATATGCGAACATGGGTTGTTATATAAATTCAACATCATCATCCACAGGATTACATAGCACCTCTGCATTATAACCGTTTATTTCCACTGAGTTCCTTTTTCCATTCAGTTCCCAAACAGGTAGGTATATCAGATCAATATCAAGGTTTACATCCCCAACCGTTGGCTTGAAGAGTTTGTGTTCAGATATCAGGGTATCTCCAACAATCGAATCAAAACGTATATCCTTTGTATGTTCATCAATGATTATTCCAAGCAGATTACGATTGGCCTCATCGCGTGTCAGGATCGGACCTTTAACCTCATATATTTCATCAGGCACCTCTACTTTTTCATGAACCTCGTCAATCTGTATATTTTCATTATTGCCATTCAAGGCATTCAGGCATCCAACTCCGTTACCTGAAATGTCTATGATCTTTGACTTGTACTTTTGCTCGACATTAATTGAATACCTGTATAGCCAAAAAGGTACGAATTTAAGAGCAACATTCTCCACAATCCCAATATGCTGCTTTGCAATACTTAGTACTTGTTCTTTTGTAATATTTAACGGTGCGGTGTGCAGATTCAAAACAATAGGAGACTTTGGTACAAGTGGTGGTTGTTGCCCATATTCCTGATGCGTAAGCAATCCATTATTTAATGGCGGTTGTGTTTCAGGCATTGTTTCAGGCATTGTTTCAGGCATTGTTTCAGGTATTGTTTCAGGCATCGGTGTTGACTCGTTTGAATTGCTTTGTCCAAACATTCCAAAGATCGATTTATCCTCATCCGGTACAAAACAAGTATTCATGGTCTGGGTAGATGCCGGTTTATTGACCGGTGATAGCAATTCCAGATCAGCCGTAGTTCCTTCAATATCTGCAAGAACAGCCTTTCCGATCTGAAGTGCAACATCATCCCGATCCCACACCATAAGCCCATTTTCGGTAGCATACTGGTAAAAATCATCTGTTATCGTATTGGTTGCAATATAAAGTCCCGTACCATCAGTAACCTGGTCGGAAAAATTTTTGATATCCGCATGGTCAGTCAAAACACCGATATTTATAAGGGTCTTGCATCCGTTTTTCTCAGCGACCATATCATACCTGTACGATTCGGTAACATTATATCCTGATGATGAAAAAATATTCTTCAAAATTGTCAATAGGCCCTGTTTCATAATAATCAACCACTTATGGACTGCAGCACTAAAATATGTTTCTGTCGCAAAAACCAATCCGGACTCACTTACAGCACGTCTCTAATCCTGCCAAGTGCCTCCCTGATCTTCTCCTGTGAAGCTGCATAAGATATCCTTATAAAATTCTTGCCGCTTGCACCAAAAGCAGAACCAGGCGTAACAGCAACATGCGCATCTGCCAGGAACTTTTCAGTCATTTCATCACCGTTGCCGTACTCGCTTACATCGGCAAATGCATAGAATGCGCCTTCAGGTTTTTTGCATTTGATACCGATCGAGTTCAAACCATTTACAAGAATATCACGCCTTATTTTGAATTCTTTTACCATTTCTCCGACAGGCTCCTGTGGACCTGTAAGAGCTGCAATACCGCCATACTGCACAAATGTTGTTGCACTGCTTACGGAATGGGAATGTATCTTTACCATATCTTTTAAAATATCTGGTGCTGCGGTCACATAACCAAGACGCCAGCCAGTCATTGCATACGCCTTTGAAAAACCATTCACAGTGATCGTGCGCTCATGCATACCGTCCATGGAACCTATACTTACGTGTTCAGTGTCATAAACGATCTTTTCATATATTTCGTCAGAAAGCACAAGCAGGTCATGGTCGATAGCAATATCTGCGATCTGTCTTTGCATATCCTTACCAAACACACCGCCGGTAGGATTGGATGGACTATTCATAACGATTATGCGTGTCTTGCCAGTTATGCTTTCTTGAATATCATACGGAGCAAATCCATTATTCGGATCAGTTGGCACCCATACGCTATCTGCGCCTGCAAATTTGATGCAGGGTTCATATGATACCCACGCAGGATCGAACAGTAATGCCTCATCGCCATCGTCAAGTACTGACATCATAATTTCGAATATCGCCTGCTTGGCACCTGGTGTGACTAAAACATCCGATTCGGTAACATCCAGTTTATTCTCAGTGCGCAATTTCTCGGCAATGGCACTCCTAAGTTCAGGAATACCGTTAGATGGTGCATAATGTGTCTCTCCATGGTACATTGCGTCCGCTGCCGCATCACAGATGTGTTTTGGCGTGTCAAAATCAGGTTCACCGAGACTGAAACTTATTACATCAACACCATCCTGTTTCAGCTGATTTGCAATATTTGCGATCTTGATCGTTGCCGATTCTTCCACACGTTTAATTCTTGAAGATGTCATAATAACCACACAATTCCCATTTTTATATAATATTTGCTGAATAGTAATAAGTTCAAAGACGCTGAACCAGTTTAACGGCTGCTTCAACAGCACGCTTAGCGTAATCCACACGTTGGTGTGCTTCCATTCGGGTCATGCCGGGTCCTGCAATTCCAAGTGTCACAGGTTTTCCATACTCAAGTGCGAGATCCATAATCTTTCGAGAAGCCTGCTGAACAACGATCTCATCATGTTTAGTTGCACCTTCTATCACAGCACCAATCGTAACAACAGCATCGATATCGTCCCGCTCACATAGTTTTTTGATCGCAAGCGGCATATCATAAACACCAGGAACTAAAATCGTCTCTTTTATATCTGCTCCTAAAAATTTAGCATGCTCTATCCCTAGAAGTTCCATCTGGTATGTAAGATCCCTGTTAAACTCAGCCACAACAAATCCTAAATTAATCGCCATGTATAATCTCCATTTATTTGTATCAATTTGAATGTTATCTATATGATATTAAATGAAAGTATTTTAAGATGCTGTTTAGTCCAATTATGAGTATTAGTGTTTGTTTAGCTGGTTTCTATTAAATGTCGATGCACATCTATAATTGCAATATCCCGTTCAACAATCCAACTGATGCGGTGCATTCCACTGCTGCTACACAACCGAATTCGAAAAATACACAATCATATGCGCCTTGACAATCCGTACAGACAGATACGCTGAAGAGCGATTGAAATTTGTATGTGTATGTATGCAGAGTAAGTGGTGAAGGACAATCGTCGCGCTACTTGCATGTGATTACACCGTTTTTATTACAAACTCGTTTAACCACCTGTGTCATAACATGACGGTACACTTGCCAAACAAATATAAATATTATATCCGAACCTGTCCGACATCCTCAAATCCTTGCCTTTGCCCTGTTCCTGCAAGTTTTGTTAATTGCTCGGGCTTAAACAAAAGCCGGATAGCATTTAAAGCATGTTCGCGTGCACGACTCTCCATTAGGAATGCAAGTTCACGTTCATCCTTTGCCTCATCCTCATGCACAAACACCTCAATGATATGCGTATTTGTCATAAGTTGTGCCGTAATTAACCCCATTGAAGCTTCATGCGCACATATCTTATCCTTCTCCTGTGCACCTGGCATACCAAGCGCTATCACAATATCGCATCCTTTTTCTTCGATTAGTTTTTTGGATGCGACAGGAAGATCCTTAATACCTGGTACGGTGGTGCGCATTATCTTCACTGACAAATTCTGCTGTATCTCATTGATTGCCGCACGCCCCATATCAAAGCGTGCGAATGTAGTATCCACAATTCCTATTATTGGCATATTAATTATTACTCTTACTTTATCTCTAATTCTAAATTTAACTTGAATAACTTGAACTCACATTCATAGAAACGTATCCAAAACATTGGTTGCTGCCTGGATACCGACTCCATGGCCAGATATTACACCGCGTTTTATAAGCACGGTCTCAAGTTCCTGAATTGTAATAAGTATGTCACGTGCTGTAAAGTTACCCATACTTCCGATCCTGAATATTTTGTTGCCCAGCCTTGCCTGACCGCCTGCGATAACAATTCCTCGTTTAAGCATGTCTTTTTTTATATCATTGCTGCCAACACCTTCAGGTGTTTTCATAGCAGAAACAGTATTTGAATAATTGCTGTGTTCATTCAATTTTGGCAGCATATCGATTCCCATGGCAGCAACTGCTGCACGGATAGCTTTGGAACCTGTTCTGTGGCGTTTTATCCTTGCATCCATCCCCTCTTCCTTAACTATATTAAGCGCATCCTGAAGCGCAAAAAATAATGGGACAGCAGGTGTATATGGGGTCTGTGTGCTCTCCTTGTCGGCACTTTTTTTGTATGCTTTAAGATCAAGATAATATGGCATCCGGTCCACATCATCCATTGCTTTAAACGCACGTTCACTTACTGATATCATCGAAAGGCCTGGCGGTGCTGCCAGGCATTTCTGTGAGCCTACAATTGCAATGTCAATTCCCCACTTATCGACCTCGACAACATCTCCGCCAATTGATGTTACACCGTCCATAATGAACAAGGCATCGTATTTCCTTGCAAGTTTCCCGACCTCTTTTGCCGGGTTCATAATGCCTGCAGAGGTCTCGTTGTGTACCAATGTAACAGCCTTTGCGCCTTCCGAAAGTTTTTCCTCGATAATTCCAAGATCAATACCCTTACCCCATTCGAATTCCAGAGGCACCACGTTTCCGTATCTGCCTGCAATGTCTTTGAATCGCTCTCCGAACTTTCCGTTCTCAATAGCAACGATCATATCGTCCTTATTGATGGTGCATCCAATAGCGGCTTCCATTGATGCACTCCCGGAACCGCTGATAACGAAAATATCATTCTGTGTTTTAAAAACATCTGCCAGAATTTCGCGGCAGTCATCATACATTTCAGAAAATGCTGCACCCCTGTGGTTTATCATTGGTTTTGCCATAGCACGGAGTGTTCTTGGAGCAACCGGAACAGGACCGGGCATCATTAATAGTGTATCTTCCAAATCCATAATTATTCTTCCAATTTATGTAGTATATAGAGTCAAGATATAAAATAATGCAGTGCGAGTTCATATATGCTCCTTTTTTTTGAAAGAGTATATATGTTAATATAACCTACTCAAAAAGTCGGCCAAGAGGGATAACAAGCACAGAATATTGGATTACGTTCCCGTGTATTGATCTGTTACCCTCTTATCTTTTTAAGTATACGAATCAGTACGTTTTTGACATATAAATAAATGTGTACACAGACAGTACTTCCGAACTATGGCGTCAATCTGGCGTCTGTGTAAAACACTGGTTTTAATCAGGAAATCCAGTGTTTTGAGATTCTATTTTTCG
>JBQVLY010000055.1:0-9194 GCA_052361065.1 Methanosarcinaceae archaeon
CGGTAGTGGACTATACTTTTTGATGAAAAAGTAGTAGTTTCTTTGTGGAATATAAACGGCTGGCGAAAATCGGTGTTAAAGAAAAATCGGAACTTGTATTATGGAACTTTAAATGACATACGATTAAAAGGGCATTGGGAACAGTGGTTGAAATTTTTCTTAAAAGGCGTGATCGAAGTCTCAAATGATTCGATCGATACAGCAAAACGAATAATTGAATTAAAACAAAACTTGATTGAAAAATTGCTCAAAAACAATGTTGGTGGAGTTCATGCAGTCAAGTTGATCGATATACTTTTTGACCACCCTGTAATAACAGTCACCGAGATATCGGAACTGATTGGAATAAGTCGTCAGGCAGCAAATAAATTAACATCAAAATTTGAAGACATGAACATTCTAACAGAGATTACCGGAAAAAAGCGGTACAAAAAATACACATTTGTTGATTTCGTAAGGATCATTGAAAAGGGAACACAAATTTAATCAAAATTTTGTTTTTGTTTAGTGAATTTTGATGCGGGGTAAATCTGCCGTATGCGGTACAAATTATAATCATACTTCAGGGTCTTCCTGATGCTGATGCAGAAGAGCTGCCGTGGATGTTTGTCTAAGATACAGGGCTGATCTTCACATCTATAAAGACGGTAATCTATTCCCGATGGCACAATAATCATGTGATTTCATACATGAATTCAGTTTTTCATTTATAATCTAATTTAATTAGGATATATTACTTATACGCCTAATTATCATTATAATTGGTATCAGAAAGGCTAATTAGGTTCTTTTTTTCATCATATTTCAAATATAAACCTGATATATTGAAAATGCTTCGGATTTTCGGGTTGAATGCTTGCCAGATTCATGGTGGCATCTGCTATGAAATAATGAGAAATAAATATTAAATGGAGGATATAATCATGAAACAACTACCAGAAGTAAACGCAAGCTTCGGGAATCTGTACGAGATGGATGATCGGATGAAGGTCATGAGTGGCGACTATACGACTGACCCCATCGGCGAGGGCTACGATCTGATCTGGGCGAAAAACACGCTCAACTTTGCCAGGGACGATATGAACTCGATGGTTTCGAAGATCTACGATGCCTTGAGTCCGGGCGGTGCCTTTATCAGTTGCGCAGAGGGGCTAACTCATGAGCGGACCAGGCCTGACAAGCATGTGATCAGTATGATCTCGCTGTCGCTCATGGGTCAGGATATGTGCTTTGATCAGGGGGAGATTGCTGATTCAATGCTTCGAGTTGGTTTCAGGTCGGTTCGTTCACGCACGCTGGATACGGACTGGGGTCCGATGGATATTGATATCGGCAGAAGGGAATGATGCAGTACAACATACGAACCGGGAATGAGCAAAAATGCTTCCGGCTATGTTCAGTCGATGACAGATAAAGAGGATTATCCAGCTTACACCTCAAATATCGGGGTGGAGATCACTATTCCGAACAGAGATGATCCTATACAAAAACGACAAAATCGGGCAGGGCTTTTGCTCCTGAAAATTGCAGGCACATTATCCCTGGTAATTGGTGGAATTGGGATTATTCTGCCGCTTTTGCCAACCACTCCGTTTCTCCTGCTTGCTGTTGTTTGCTATGCCAAAAGCTCAAAGAAATGTTACCGCTGGCTCATCTACAACCGCTGGTTTGGAGAGTACATCAGAAACTGGCACGAAGGGAGAGGAATTCCGATGAAGACTAAGATACTGTCAATTCTGTTCCTTTTCCTGACGATAGGGTATTGCACAGTGTTCGTGGTCCCGTCCTTCATCGGCAAGGTTGCGTTGATTATAGTAGCGGTATGTGTCAGCGTGCATATCTTCTCCTTTCCGACACTGGAATCGAATGCCAGGTTTTGACCCGAAAAACCAATTATTTTAGTCTCGCGTTGTCCGTATCCCTGCATGATCCGCAACCGTACACCGCAGTTTTGGGATTAGCGTCCGCCTTGGTATTTGTACGGCATGTTGCATATTTTCGTACGAATGCAAGGACTACCAGGAGCGCGAAATGAATCGATGCTACAATGTGCATTCACTCAAAGAGATGACAAATAATGCAAATGCTATGGACGCTACCAAAAGTCCTGTTATCTCAATTCCTCCCCCGATATGTCTAATGAGTATTTCCTGCCATTTCCGTAAATTAATGCCTTCTTAAGTCCCATTGTCCATGAAACAGCGGGGTTTGAACAATTCCGGATATGACGCGAATGCCCAAATAAGTTGACGTGACACTCAACTTTTACCTTAGTCCAACTCCAGTAATTCAATATTTCCACCAGAGTGAGGGCGGAGATGAACTTCAAAAAAAAATGGGTCTAAAGCGCGCCAGCGACTTTTGTTCCCCAGGCTTTTGCATCTTGGAATGCAGGTTCAACGTCTCCGTCGATCTTGAGGTTTTCAGCGACGATATCAGCACCGCAATTATTTAGCGCTTCTTCGAGGATGCTCACTGCATCGCAATACGTGTCCGGATAGTCATCGCTATCGCCCGGACCAAAGACCGCTGCCTTCTTGCCATCCAGTGATGTGCCGTTAAGATCCTCATGGAAATCTATGAAATCGTCCTGCAACTCACCATCACCCCACGTAGAGCAGCCGAATACGATCGCATCATAAGAAGCAAGTTCGTCAACGCCTGTATCGGCTACGTTTTTCACTGTAACGTCTGCGCCTCCCTGCTTAAGACCTGCTGCCACATGTTCAGAGAGCGCTTCGGTGTTTCCGGTGGTTGAACCGTATATTAAAATTGCTTTTGTCATTGTTAACCATTCCAATATTTTCATCTAATTAAATAACAGATAGATATGTATGTGGTAATTAGGTAGGTAAATAATAAGTCCTAATAAAATTAGAAAAAACGTGAAATCCTAATTATGTTAAGTTTTTTTAACTATATATAAATTTTATAGGGTGAGATATTTGTGTACCTAATCTTAACATGGTTTAGCAATGGATAAACTACCGAAATCGACAGTTTCTGCCGACCTACTCTGGAAACGGACGATGATATACTGGATGAATACCTGAGAGCCGATGCCGAGACAGTTCATGTGGTTTCACACGATCTATTATGTATTTCAGAGGATATTCAGGAGCAAGTAGAGGAGATAAAAAGAACTTGGTGATGATTCCAAGGTAAATTGGGGGATAGAAATGGTAGAGAAGCAGTTGAGTGATATGGAAGCAGGAGATAAAGGTAAAGTCACTCGTATCGAAGGAACAGGTGGATTACGAAGAAGAGTAATGGATATGGGTATCGTGAGGGGGGCAAAAATAGAGATGATGCGGGATGCACCGCTTGGCGACCCACTAGAGTTTCTATTAAAGGACTATAACCTGACTTTACGCCGTGAGGAGGCGATGAATATATGGCTGGATCTAGAATATTGAGAAGCCGGGGTAGAATCTCCGGCAGCAAATTAGTAGAACATCTTGACGAAGATATGAAACATGTTCATGATGATATAGAGCACATGCTTACGGAACATACAGAATCCTATGGAAATGATATCAGAAAGCATCTGGAAGAAGTGGATGAGCATCTGTACGACATGATGGAACACAGCAAGAACTTGAAGGACATAATGCCTTTACCCTTTCTTTCTGTGGGCGAAGAAGGTGTGATAGTGGAGATGCAAGGTGAACGAGGGATAACGCAGCGGCTTTTTGAGATGGGGTTCACTAATTCTACTCAAGTAAAAGTTTTGTCGTCATCTTCACCAGGACCTGTGCTTGTAGAAGTGCGTGATTCCAGAATTGCAATTGGTAGAGGAATAGCAATGAAGATAATGGTAAATAAGGGGTAACAAGAGATGTCAAGAGTAGCATTGATTGGTAATCCGAATGTGGGTAAGACCGAACTTTTCAACAAACTTACCGGGATGAAACAGCATGTGGGTAACTGGCCGGGTGTAACTGTAGAAAAAAAGATCGGGAAATGCACGTATGACGGAGAAACGTTTGAGATTGTTGATTTGCCAGGTACATATAGTCTTACAGCTAACGCGATAGATGAATTAGTGGCAAGGGAGTACATAGTAGAGGAGCAGCCGGATGTTGTGATAAACATAGTGAATGCCACGAGTCTGGAACGGAATCTGTATCTAACATTACTTTTGCTTGAGTTAGAGGCAAATGTCGTGGTCGCGTTGAACCAATGGGATAGGGTAACAATGAGAGGTATTGATATAGATCTGGATAAGCTATCAGAATTTTTGGGTGCGCCGGTAGTGCCAACAGTTGCACCCACAGGTGAAGGCGTGGAGGAGTTGAAAAAGGCGGTATTTATGGCGGCGAAGAATAAAGAAACTAGGAGGAAAATCGTCATGGGCTATGGTAGTGATATAGAATCGTTGATAAATAAAGTGAGGAACGTGATTTGTAAGGATGAAAATTTATCGAGAAAGTATCCACCGAGATGGCTGGCAATAAAGACGTTAGAGAAGGATGATAAAGTATTGAAACTGATAGGGGACAGCTCTTATGGGTGTGAAATAATGGAGACTGCGAAATAAATGAGTGCGGTTTTGTTGGGTGAAGACCCTGAAATAATACTTGCAGAGCGGCGATACGATGCAATCGCGAGAATGATGGAATCCGCAGTTAGGAAAGAAGAGCGGAAGTGGACGTTTACGGATATGCTTGACCACGTATTTCTACACCGAGTGCTTGGGATACCGATTTTTTTGGCTTTGCTCTGGGCAGTTTTTCAGTTCACGTTTGCGTTTTCAAAACCGTTTATGGTGATGATTGAAATGTTCTTTGGCTGGTTAAGTGGTTTAGCCGCGGCTGGAATAGCGAACCCGCAATTATCGTCTTTCATAGCTGATGGACTATGCGGTGGAGTTGGCTCGGTTTTAGTGTTTGTACCGCCAATTTTTATGATGTTCCTTGCGCTCGCGATATTAGAGGACAGTGGCTACATGTCACGGGCTGCGTTTGTGATGGACCGAATAATGTACAAATTTGGGTTGCACGGACGCTCGTTTATGCCGATGATAAGCGGTTTTGGCTTTAATATCCCTGCAATTATGGCAACTCGCTGCATAGAGAGTGAGAAAGACCGGATGATTACAATACTTGTGAACCCGTTAATCAGTTGTAGTGCACGGCTACCGGTATATGTGCTCATTGGAGGTGCACTGTTTGGTACTGCAGCAGGGACTGCCGTGTTCTCGATGTATGTGCTTGGTATCGCACTGGCGATAATAATGGCGCTGATATTCCGAAAGACGTTATTCAAAGGCAAGCCTGCACCCTTTGTGCTTGAGTTGCCTCATTACATGGTGCCAAAAGTGAAGACCGCGATTCTGCACATGTGGGAACGAGGCAAACTGTTCTTGATAAGAGCAGGGACGATCATATTCTTGGTAGTAGTACTGCTCTGGTTCCTTTCAGTATATCCCTGGGAAGCAACAAATGGCGGCGAGATTGTAGAAAACTCGTATGTGGCCGGACTTGGAAAGGCGATCCAACCGATATTCGCACCTTTTGACTGGGACTGGATGACAACAGTTGCGATTATATTCGGATTCTTAGCGAAGGAAGTAGTAGTAGCCACGTATGCTATTCTGCTTGGAACGGGCGAAGAAGCCGTGGGCGATGCACTTGTGAGTATGGGGTTATTCACGCCCTTAACGGGATATGCATTCATGGCATTCGTATTGATCCACGTGCCTTGCGTGGAGACAATCGGTGCAATATGGCGAGAGACAAATTCATGGAAGTGGCCAGTGTTTACGATGGTGTATCTAACAATACTGGCATTTGTCGTTTCGGGGTTGATTATAGGAATAGGGTGCTTGTTAGGGTTTACATAAATATGACAAATAAATATAACGAAGAAAGAGGAGATGACAGGAAATGACGGATTTTGACATTGGTAAAGGAAAAACGATTGGGACATATGCAGCAGTTATTTGTGTTTTGTATTTCGTCATAGGTGTGATAGAGATATTTGGTGGAGCAGGAGATGTAATACCTGGTGATTTGTTCGGAGGAATTGCCCTTGTAGTAATAGGTGCGACGTTTTTGAATGGTATCAAAAATACTTTTGACGGCGACCATAAAGGTTTATCTTTCCTGATCGGCGGTTTATTCTTATCAGCAGTATTTGGTATTATGTATTTGCTGTTGATGGGTGCAGACGGGCTGATGTTCTTGCTTGGCGAAGTGGATGAGTTTTCAGTACTCGCTAATTTCCGACCCGCAATCTGGATGTTCATTTTGTCGCTGCCGCTGGCTTATTTAGCGAGGGGATTGATGAAGGATGTTACGTGGTGAAGTTGTAAGCAGGAAATGGTCACTAAAAGAGATCGGTGAAGATTCTGTAACGTTGGCGCAAGTTCAATCGCAGCAGAAAAAGATTTTGAAATTGATTCAGAGCGAATCTATAGCAGAATAAAATATTTAAACTGAATGTAAATTAATCGGTAAAGTACGAAGTTTACGACCAAAAATCGGGTAAAATCGCAAAGGCGATGGGGCGCAGGATATCGAATTTGATTTTCAAGTGGGAAACTTGGGTTATAAAAGGGATAAATGCATAATTCGATGAATAGGAGTACTGGCCAAATGGCACAACTTAATACAGGAGGATTTTTGTATATAAGGTGGGTTAATTTTAGGTGGGAATTTTCACAACTTTTGGGTATTAAAATATCCAGAAATTTCATCACATAACAATGATGCCGAACTGGGAGCACGGGCACAAGTTCGTAAACGGGATGTAAGTTTGCAGACCATAACAAAAGATGGAACCAAAGCTAATGATACATTTATGATGATTGTGCAAATGGCAAAGAAATTAGGCGTAAGTTCCCATAAATATATTCATGATAGAGTTTGTAAGAGTTTTTGTATGCCTTCTCTTTCATCATTGATTGAAGCGAAAAAAAATGCAGAAATCAATGTCGATGCGGGATAAATGAAGGAAAATATATTAATCATTTAATCAGCACCAATATGCTTGTAGTGTTGCTTTTATATTTGAAATGGCGTCCGTTACCCGTTTATTTGAAGCGGATACTTGAAAGATGTTATTCTCCCTTAAAATATTTTACCTTTTGTGGTTTTAAATGTTCTATTTTTTCACAATTGCCTAATCCGCGCTCAAGCATGATTTCAGTACTCACCTACATACGACAAGTAAAATTAAATTCTCCAAGAATAATTGACAAATTATTTTTATGATAACGAATATATCATGTCGTTGATTGTTATGAATGACATAAAACAAGATAAAATTAAAAAAATTGCTCGTCTGCTAGATGATTTTTCAAACTTGGATGAGACTGATGCACATATACTCATGCTTTTAATGGAAAACAGTAAAATTAGTAAAACAAACCTTGCCAAAATACTGGGGTTCAATGACGGAAATTCTGTGGCATACCATACACGCACAATGGAGAAAGAAGGAATAATTAGCAAGTATAGCATTGTTCCCAACTGGAAACGTGTGGGACTGTCAACAGAGTTCATCATACTGGCAGAAGCAAAAGATGAAGAACAGCTGCTTGAGATTGAAAAAATACACGTATTGATGGCTGATGAATATTCCTCCAGGCAAGGGAATATTGTTTTGACTCCTATGATCTCAGGCTGCATTATTTTGCAGAATGTTTACCACTGTTTCGGTGATAAGACAATGGCAGTGATAATTGGAATAGCAACATCGGATCAGGATGCAGCGGTCTACTGCAAGAATTATCTTGTAAATATGTACCCGGATATCAAAGTTAGCCTGCTCATCAATAAATACAAAACTATAAGTGATTTTTTCATCGATAAGCATGCACTTGGGAAATTAAAAGAGTTTTTCCAGCTAACAGAAACCGGGAAAGTTGCTGAAACAATGGAAAAATTACAAAGTTTACCGTTAGGTGATTGACGCCATTTTCAACAGCAACGTTGTACAATTAGGTATTGTCAATGCCATGATCATCCGGTCTTTAAGCTGATCTCCTTTTGCTACCGGGTTGTCCATTAGTATTTTTATGCATCCGGCGATAAGCATAGAATAGATTACAGCAGCAGGAGCTAAATGATGATGGAGTGTGATCGCATACATAAGTGGAAGCAGTGGAAGCATTGCCAGTAAAGTACAAACCATTGCTGCACGTCGGATTCCCAGCATCAGCGGCAGTGAATTAATATCGCCTGCCACATCCTTGAAGTCTTTCATGAATGTGAGTGAGAACACCAGTACAAATACATAGACCGCAACTATCAATGCATCGTTATTAACTGGTGAGTATATACTCCATATCCCTATCGATTCTAAAGCGAAACACAATGCCATGTCAGCCATGGCAACACCCGGTATATCCTTGAACCGGAATAAAGGATGTGAATACATAACCCCGCCGACTATAATACCTATTAACAAGGAGAGAAAAAGAATTAAACTCAGGTTGATCGAAAGGAGGAGTGCACTTAAAAATAACAGTGACATGTATCCCCATGCATTTCCCATTGAGATCCGACCCGAAGCTATAGCTCCGTCCGGTTTGCATATTTTGTCAATCTCAATGTCATAGATGTCATTTATTATGTCGCAACCGCTGTGGATCATTATCCCCGAGATGATTGCAATGGCTGCCCTATAATCCCATGCCCCCAGTACAGCGCAAGTTATGGCTACTACGGAAACATCGACGACACTTCCTTTTAATTTAAGGATCGATATATACGGATTGTTGTGAAACATCCCCACTCATGCCTACAAGATTTTTTTATTGACTATAGATTGTTTTTTGATATAATTATATCGTTTAACTATTTTTGATATTTTTCTCGATTCTATTAAATTATAGTTGGAAACAATAAGTTTAAATACAAATAACTTATAACAATGGTTAATGTATGAGTGAATAGCACTTGTACAAAAAGGGAGTGTTGGGGTCCAGTATACAATTATTAAAAATATTTTTGAACCCCAGGACTTGCCCTGAAGGCATGGTTAGGCAGGCTTTAGAATACTAAAAGTTTGTCTGGTTTTGCCTCCGGGGGAAATTAAATGGAGGTAAATAAAAGTATGAAATCAAGAAACGGAATGCGGATTATATCCGTGCTCATAACTTTGTTGCTGGTGAGTGCAATGGCAATGCCGGCGATGGCATGTGAACCTGGAACACCTTGCGGAAATAATTCAATTGGAGACCCGAT
>JBQVLY010000056.1:0-9251 GCA_052361065.1 Methanosarcinaceae archaeon
AACCTTTTGCAATTAGTTGATATATTTTGGATTGGTATTTTTGCGAGGGGGTGAGCTGTAGCTATCTATTTTTATGTGATTAAATATCACATTTGCTGATATTTTTTGTTTTTATGCTGGAAAATATTGGTTTTTTGACGTTTGAGTATTGAAGATCGAGTTTTAGAAAATCATAAGTGATTGGAAAACAGTATTTAGCTGATTAAGTGGGGGTATGTTTGGCGTAAAAAGTGGATAATCACTAGATTATGGAATTGTGCCCATCCAAACAAACACAAAAAAACATTACAAACAAAAAAACATCACAAGGCAGTGATCCAGATCATACCAGCCCCACCTTGCATTCAAATAAACAGTTATTCGTCGTGGTAGCCGATCTCTTCATCCGTCAAATAACATGCAGGGTCGTCCGCCCATATATTATCGTAAATCGCCTCTGCACGTACACGGAAATTGCCGTTGCAGATGTCAAACCATTTGCATTTCGCACACCTGTCGGCATTTTCCTTGATAAGCGGCTTACGATCCTTAAGACCAGCCATTAACTCATCGCTTGTATCATTCCAGATCTCACTAAATTTCCTATCCTTGACATTGCCAAATGAATAATGTCTCCAGAACTGGTCAGCATGTACGGAACCATCCCATGAAACACAACCAATGCCAATGCCAGTAGAATTGCCCTGGTTCATCATAAGCAGGTCATGTACTTCCCTGGCACGCTCAGGGTTTTCTTTCAACAGGCGCAGGTATATGTATGGTCCATCGCAGTGATTGTCCACTGTCAACACCTCAACAGGCATGCCCTTATCATGCAGTTTCTTTGTCCTGTCCATGATAAGATCAAGAACCTTACGGCTTTCTTCATGAGTCAGGTCGTCTTCTACAAGTTTTGTGCCGCGTCCGGCATACACAAGATGGTAGAAACAAACGCGTGGAATTCCTTCCTCTTCGATAATGTCGAATATTGCAGGAATATCACCCATATTTTTCTTGTTGATAGTAAAACGCAGTCCCACCTTGATATCTTCCTTCATGCAGTTGCGAAGACCATTCATTGCTGCATCGAATGCACCCTGAACGCCCCTGAACTTATCATTGGTCTCCCTCACACCATCAAGTGATATACCAACATACGACAGGCCGATCTTTTTAAGCACCTTTGCCATTTTTTCATCGATCAATGTACCGTTCGTTGAGATCACAGCACGTATTCCTCTGGACTTTGCATACTCTGCAAGCTCAGGAAGATCTTTGCGCATAGTAGGTTCCCCGCCTGAGAAAAGAATTACCGGTGAGCCGAATTCAGCTAGGTCATCTATCAGTTCCATACCCTGCTTAGTAGTCAGTTCGTCCTCGTACTCTATGTCTTTTGAATGGGCATAACAGTGCACGCACCTGAGGTTGCAGCGCCTGCCCATATTCCAGACCACAACAGGCTTTTTGTCTTTTGAGAACTGCAAAAGATGCGAAGGTAATTTGCTTGAGTCGCGCTCATACCTCAAAGCATCTGACGGTTCAACAGTTCCGCAGTAAAGTTTTGAAATTCCGATCATAGTAATTCTCCTGGGTTAATATTAAGATAATTCAGGTTAATTCAAGACAGTTCAAATAAATTAATGAGTAATCCACGTTTTTCATCAAATCCTATTTCAATGGATGAAGCGCTTTCGATAAGGGTTTTATCCACATGTATCGTCAAATCGCTTCTTTTATAAGTGACATCACCTGCAAGTGCCTTTTTCACAGGTGTGATCTCAAACCTTGAGCAGCAACCGCCCCCGCCTATGAATATACGCATTTCTTTAGCACTCTTGTCCCTTAAATGTTGCTTTATGTGTCCAATCGCTTTTTCATCGATAATCAGGTCACCCAATTTTCATCACCAGATAAATGCCATCTATGTCAAAGTCAATTAGAAATATGTTCCTTCACCTTATTGACAAGTGCTTCAAATGTATACCTGTCAGGTATGACCTCTACTTTAACCCCATAACTATTCAATGTACCTGCTGTCGGGATTCCGATAGCTGCAACAATCGAATTGTTCAACACATCCACGATCTGCTTACCGGCGCCTATCGCCTCCGCATTTGCAAAGAAATTGCGCACCATCATAGAACTTGTGAAGGCAAATACCGTGATATTTCCTGAAAGTGCCAGTTCGATAAGTCCTTTCTGCTTATCCCCATCCAGCATTCCGAGGGTATACACCTGAGTCTCAAATACTGATGCACCACATTTTTCCAGCCCTGATAACAGGATTGGTGCGCCGAATGAACTTCGTGCGACGTCAATCGTTTTTCCGCTGACATCCGGGCACAGGTACTCGATAAGCCCGGCAGAACTGTAAACCTCTGGCATGCCCGGATCGTCGATACCAAGTTTTTGAAGTGCTTTTTGAGTATTCGGACCAATTGCGATAACGTTTGTTCTTTTAAGCGCACTTATAAATGGATCTTTATTCCCATCAGGGATCTTTAGCAACGTAAAATCAATTCCATTTGCGCTGGTAAAGATCACGTAGTCCGATTCACCGCCAATCACGCGCTTTACAAAACTATCAAATCCACTATCCACTTTGTTCACAATCTCTATCATAGGGACTGCGATTGTCTCAAATCCGAGTGATTCTGCAAGTTTTACGGATTCCCCTGTATAACTCACAGGTCGCATAATGGCAAGTTTAGGCTTAGACTTAGATGTAGGTTCTGGTTCTGACATTTGACTCTTACCTATTATTTGTTATTGTTATGTTATCATTATCGTCATTTTTAAAAAATGAGCTTATCACTGTACGATCTGTGCACCAAGTATTTCGTGAAGCCTGACAACATTCCCGATCAGCGTGATAGCAGGTGCTTTGACACCCTGTTCCTTTGCAATATCTGCAATCGTCTCAAGGGTTCCGGTTGTGACACGCTGGTCCGGGCGGGTTCCCCGTTCAATTAGTGCGACAGGTGTATTGGGATCCTTACCGAATTTCAGGAGTTCTCCGGTGTTGCGTTTAAGCATCTTGATGCCCATGAAAATAACTATCGTACCATCAAACTTTGATAATGTCTCCCAATCAAGGGCGGTCTCATTTTTTGTAGGGTCTTCATGACCTGTAATAAACGTAACCATTGAGGCATGATCACGATGCGTCACTGGAATGCCTGCATAGGCAGGTGCAGCGATAGCAGAGGTTATACCTGGCACAACTTCAAACTCAACACCGGCTTTAATAAGTACTTCTGCTTCTTCACCTCCGCGTCCGAACATGTATGGATCGCCACCTTTTAAACGGACTATCATCTTCCCGCTTTTTGCTTTTGCAACAATCAGTTCATTCGTTTCCCATTGTGAAAGCCTGTGGTCCCCTGCAAATTTACCCGCATCGATCTTTTCAGTATTCTGCGGAATTGAATCAAGGATTGCCTTTCCTGGCAGTTGGTCGTATATCACGACATCCGCAGTATCAATAAGCCTGCGAGCTTTTAGTGTCAAAAGTTCAGGGTCACCAGGACCTGAACCTACAAGATACACTTTTCCATATTTATTGGTCATGGTACTACAAATCCTCTTAATTATGTTTTATCAGTTTAATGACTTGATATAATAAAAAGTATATTGGTATCCACTTCAAATAAAATGGAGATTTGGAAAATTGTAATCCGGCCAAATTGAATATTACACCATCATCAGCGCTCATTGTTCGATAACATATTTGTTAGTCTTTGGTTTCTACCAACAAATTTGAAGTGGATATGTATATTATATCATTTTTGTGATTTTGAACCGATAGGCATAAGACAGTATGCCATGGTGCCAAGATTGGCCCGGATATCAAAGATCAATATTGACAAACTGCAATCGCATTTGTTTCCACCCCTAAAACCGGCTGAATGTATTCTGTTCATTCATGACTGTAGTGTATAGTACATATTAACCTTTTCTTATTGGATTGTGGAACAACTTTGTGGCACCGAGTAAGCTTTTCGAGCCAAAAATAGACAGGGAAAGTTACGAAGTTGCAAGCCTAACTTGACGCCATGGACAGTATGATTATTCGATATAAGTTACTCTTATAAAGTATAAAAGTATAATTCGTATATTAATATTAGTATTGTAGTGGATAATTGCAGTTAAAATGAATAGAAACCAATAATCTTATAACCGCAAATACGATATGACATTCTATATATAACAGGCACTATCCTACTATTTGATCAAAACATTTAGGGGTAACATGGATTTTATTCAGGAACGTGTAACTACAATTCATGATTTTTCTATAGATGAAAATATTATGGGGAAGAGACTTTGTAAGCTAACACTGATACGTCCGTCTGTTGTCATTATTCCGATGTTATACCAGGAAGTGGAAAACAAGGCACTTTCAAACATCGTTGACCAATTAAATGAATGCAGATACATCAACCAGATTGTAATTGCCCTTGCGGCTGACGATATAGGCCAGTACAAAAAAGTTCTGCGATTTTTCAGTGACCTGAAACTGCCTCATCTGGTTATCTGGTGTAATGGTCCACGGATAACAGCAATACTTGAAGAGTTGAAAGAAAGAGAACTTGATGTGACATCATTTAAAGGAAAAGGAAAAGATGTATGGATCGCTATTGGTGTGGCAAGCCTGAATTCGTATGCAATAGCACTCCATGATGCTGACATTGTTACATATTCAAAAGATCTGCCAGCGAAAATGTTGTATCCTATAATTGAACCTGAACTTAATTTTTTCTTCAATAAAGGATATTATGCAAGGATCGATATAAATAATGGACTTATGCATGGTCGTGTATTTCGTCTTTTTGTCCGTCCTTTGCTTGAATCCCTTCAGATAAATATTAAATATGAATCTTATATTCTGCACTATTTTGAAGCATTCAAATATACACTTTCAGGTGAATTTGCAATGCGGAGTGACCTTGCATTAAGTATAAGGATTCCTGGTGATTGGGGACTTGAAGTCGGACTTCTAGCAGAGGTATACAGGAACACGGCATTAAAAAAAATATGTCAGGTTGATCTGGGATATTATGAGCACAAGCACAATAAGGTAGGCATTGATATAAATGAAGGTCTTTTAAAGATGGTAAGAGATATATTAACAACATTCCTTCGAATAATAGCAGAAACCACAGGTACTCCGATCTCAGAGCCCTTCCTACACAGCGTCCGCGTCAAATATAAACGCCTTGCACAGGATCTTATAAGGCAATATCATGCCGATGCCCATTGTAATGGATTGAACTACAACAGGCACATGGAAGAGACGTATGTTGATGCATTTTCAGAAGTTATTATGGATACAGGTAAGAATTACCTGAAGTGTTCATCAGAAATACTCCTGCCGGATTGGACCCGCGCACTTGCTGCAATGCCAAACCTCAGGAAAAAACTGCGCGATGCAGCACTTAAAGATGCAGAAGCATGCAGGGAATCAAATTAAGATATTAGTATTTGTATAGGTGGTTTCGATAAAACCTCGATGCACAGCCCATATTGCAAGACCCCGTGCAGCAATACCGCCGCAGGCGGCAGATTCCATACATTATAAAATATACACATACACATCGATCGAATAAACCGGAACATTTTCAATAGCATTAGTATTAAAAACGCTATGCTACGTTGCCCCACATTGATCATATAAGTTGAAATGCCTCGAAAACGTCATCGTTCGCGCCAGTGGTTTGGGAATGTCCCGCCTTTAAAGGATTGCTTCGGCGTCAAAAATCGCTAAACAAATTAAGATATTACTGTTGCACGGGCCGGGCAAATATTAAATATCGTAATAAACCGGATGCACGTCGATATATACACGCCGCTCGTCGTTTATCCCGACAATTCACCGTACCCGCGTCCCAGCCTCCACATTCTTCTCAGGCACAAGCAGCACCGCACCATCTATATCGCCTGCAAGTACCATACCCTTAGACTCCACGCCGCAGAGTTTTGCAGGCTTGAGATTTGCAAGCACCACGACCTGGCGTCCTATTAGTTGTTCAGGATCGTGTGTCTCCTTAATGCCGGCAACCAGTTGTCTTGGTGTCCCTTCACCAATATCAACCTCAAGACGCATCAATTTATTAGATTTTTTGACAGGTTCTGCCGTAACAACTATTCCAATCCTGATGTCTAACTTTGAAAAATCATCAAATGTAATCTCCTCATTTATTTCTTTTTCATTTTCTGTTATTTTATCATTTTCTGTTATTTTATCATTTTCTGTTTCCATATCCTTCACTTCTATTTCTTTTGTACCGGATTCCTTTGCAAGTGCTTCTGCCACTCTTGCATTTGAGATATTCACCATCCTCTCTGTCTTATCGTCCTGGATCTTCTCAAACAGGATAACAGGTTCTATAAGAGTAGTTCCACTATTGACCGGCACAGTTGCATCCCTGTATGTAGCGACATGAATATCGCTACTCATTCCAATCTGCGCCCATGCATCTTCCATTTTTTGTGGCAGAACCGGCTCAAACAATATGATAAGTGCCTTTGCGATCTGGATACAATTTACAACCACTTTGCCGCAGGCAGCCTTATCCTCTTTTATAAGTTTCCACGGTTGTTTTGACTGAAAATACACATTGCCATAGGATGCCAGGGCCATAGCGAAATCAACAGCCTTTTTAAACTCGTACTGTTCCGTCGCTTCATTGACCTTTGCTATTGTGCTGTCTATGTTGTCCAGCACATCCTGTTCGATCTCACCCCGGGGAATCTCTCCAAAGTTCCTGTGGGCAAACAACAATGTCCTGTACAGAAAATTTCCAAATACGGCAACTAGTTCAGTATTGATCTTTTCCTGGAATACTTTCCATGAGAAGTTCAATTCCTTTGTATGTGATGTATAACTTACAAGATAGTACCGCAGTAGGTCGGGATGGAATCCATGATCAAGGTAGTCTTCCCCAACCCACACAACATACCCACGGCTCTTTGAGAACGTTTTGTCCTCTATCTTCACCATTCCCGATGCCACAACCGCCCATGGCTGGCTGTAACCTGCACCCTTGAGCATTGCAGGCCAGAAAACGCAGTGATGGTAAGTAATATCGCCGCCAATGAAATGGATGATCCTTCCATCTCCTTTCCAGAACTTTTCCCAGTCCCCATTGTTGGCCTTTGCCCACTCCTCAGTAAATGCAATATATCCGATCGGTGCATCCACCCAAACATACACAACAAGTTTGTCATGTCCCGGGAACTTCACACCCCAATCAAGGTTTCTTGTTATACACCAGTCTATAAGTTCCTGCTTCACCCATCCGATCGCATAGTTCCTTGCGTTTGAAGTACCTTTCAGATTCTCAAGATATTCCAATAGGAAATCCTTAAATCCTGATAATTTGAAAAAGAAATGCTCCTGTTTGCGGTATTCTGCACCTTCTCCGCATACTGCACACTTCGGATCTTTCAGTTCACCCGGTTCGAGATGTTTCTCACATCCCTGATCACATTCATCACCGCGCGCGGTCTCACCACAATGTGGGCATATACCCTGCACGTATCTGTCAGGCAAGAAACGCTTGCATCCCGGGCAGTATGCTATTTCTATTGTTTTTGGGTATGTATAGCCTTTTTCGATCAGCTTGCTAACAATATCGAGCGTACGGTTGTGATTTTCAGGGTCATCCGTAGTCCCGAAAGCATCGAAATTCACGTTCATTTTTTTAAAAGTATTATCGAAATGTTTGTGGTATTTTCGGACAAGTTCACCTGGTGTAGTATTCAATTGTTCGGCATTGACCACTATCGGTGTACCGTGTGTATCAGATCCACATACAAATACTACCTCTTGCTCTTGTTTTTTCATCGACCTGACAAAGATATCGGCAGGTATGTATGTGCGCAAGTGCCCGATATGGGCTTTCCCATTGACATAAGGAAGTCCACAGGTTACGAGCACAGGTTTATCAGATAGAAATTTAGACATTTTATTTCTCCACGTATTAGCTTATTATATAGGATGTTGGATGTATGCAATAATAAAATATATTTCGCTTGCAGTAATCATACAAAAGGATAACTTTTGAACATATAAGTTCATTATATAAGTAAGATACAGAATTGCGGGGGTACCAGATGACTTCAGATTACACGACATCTAACTACACTATGCAGAATGATCAAGTTCCAAAGGAGCAAACTCCTAAAAGAAAAGGGAGGAAAAAACAGTACATCGCTGTGGTTATTATCCTGTTATTGATCATTGCTGCAAGTTTTGCTGCAATGTATCAAACTGCAGGCGGGAATTTTTACACTAAAAATGATAGGGTAGCAGTTATCCATGTTCAGGGTACGATGCTCTCCGGTAGCATTCCAGGTGGTTTTGGATATGTGACCTCTGAGGAAATATCTGATAAGATCCAGGATGCCGTTGAGGATGAATCAATACAGGCAATTGTTCTTCGTATCAACAGCCCCGGCGGTTCGCCTGCTGCGGCTGAAGAAATAGTCATAGAGATTAAGAAAGCGCAAGAGGCCGGGGTTCCGGTTGTGGTTTCCATGGGTGATGTGGCTGCAAGTGCCGCATATTATATTTCAGCACCTGCTGACATGATTTTTGCAAATCCATCTACAATGACAGGAAGTATCGGTGTTATCTGGACGTTCCAGAACAAGTCTTCATACTATGAAGAAGAGGGAATCGAGTTCCATGTTGCCAAATCCGGTGAATTTAAGGACATGGGTGGACCATGGAGGGGACTTTCGGACGATGAGATAGAATATGCCGATACGGTTATCATCGAAGTATACAACAGTTTTGTGGATGAAGTAGCAAACGGTCGAAACATGAGCCAAAGCGATGTAAAGGATCTTGCAGACGGACGCATATACACCGGTGCAAAGGCTAAGAGTCTTGGTCTTGTTGATGATTTTGGTAACCTGTATGATGCAATCGAAAAAGCTGCTGAACTTGGCGATATCGATGGCGAGCCGATAGTAATCTATATGAACCGGCCAACTCTTTCCAGATTGCTTTTTGGATCTGATGCGGATTTGTCAAAAACGAGTAATCAATTTGTTAGATATTTTGAAGATAATCCGTTTGGGAAAATAACCTGAAGTTGCTTTGTCACATTTATGATGTTATTGTATTTTCTAAGCTCCCATTTGACCGAGAGGTCCCCACAATTGCCGTATAGTGGCAGCAATCCTCGTTATGACTTTAAACGTATACAAGCGAAGGCGTGTTTTTTTGATATTTCGTAATAATTTTATGATATTACGTGCTT
>JBQVLY010000057.1:0-9217 GCA_052361065.1 Methanosarcinaceae archaeon
TTCGAAATACGGCGTCATTTAAGTTCTCACCTGACGAAAGTAAACTTGCAGAGAATATCACATTCGTTGAACTTAAAAGAAGGGGTCTTGATGTATATTACCGGAAAGGTCGCAGGGAAATGGATTTTGTTATAAGAAACAGGGACAATATCTTGACGGGAGTAAATGTTACTTATAGTGATGTTGTTAGATGAAAGGGAGATTAAAACATTGCTTGAATTTAAAAAGAACTTTCAGGAAAGGGTTTCAGAACTGATCCTGATCACAAAAAATGTTGAAAAAACCGAAGACGGAATAACGTATGTTCCTGTTTGGAAGTGGCTACTTCAATCCAGGTAATAGATGTATGACATATTACCTCCTCATCTCATATACCCACATAATCCAACACGCGGCGAGTTAACCACAGGCAACAGCATTTTTTCTCCAAATCTATTGACAAACAAGTCTTATGTACAAACAGCAGTATAATTGTACACATGCCAGAAATTATTCAGGACGAAGTGGGTTCTTTTCACAATTTCTTATCTGAAGGCTGCAAACTCTGCAAACTCGGTGCAAAAATGGTATTATTCATAACCGGCATCTGCGGTCGGGAATGTTTTTACTGCCCATTATCAGAAGATCGGAAAAAAGATGTAACCTATGCAAACGAACGTCGTGTAACCTCGGACGTGGACGTCATATCCGAAGTGCGCCAGATGGATGCTCTTGGTACCGGTATTACCGGAGGTGAACCGCTTCTTAGAGCCGATCGTGTGTTGCACTATATACACCTGCTGAAATCGGAATTCGGACGTAATCACCACATTCACCTATACACAGCAATCGCGCTCGATAAGGAAATACTTAGCGCACTCGCAGATGCGAAACTGGATGAGATACGATTTCATCCACCCGGAGAATTGTGGGATTCCCTTGAAAACACACCATTTGCAGAATCTATCAAAACTGCTATCAAACTCGGTATGTCAGCAGGTGTTGAAATTCCGGCAATGAAAGGAGCAGAAGGGATTTTGCCACTACTTAATAATGTTGGCGGTTTCCTGAACCTGAACGAACTCGAATTCTCAGATACCAACGCAGATGCAATGCATCTGAACGGGTTTGAACTTGTGAATGATATGTCCAATGCAGTAGCCAACTCGCGCGCATGTGCGGAAAAATTGGCAGCGCATTCATCAAAAATGCATTTTTGCTCATCCAGGTATAAAGATGCCGTACAACTCAAAAAACGCCTGCTTCGCATCGCAAATATAACTGCGCGCACATTTGATGGAATAACTGATGAAGGGACAATTGTCATTGGCATTATTGAAAGTGGAGACTATAATACCATTACCAGTATGTTGCGCGAGATGGAAGTGCCGGTGGATATGTTTGAGATAATGAACAACAGGATAGAGATTGCATGGTGGATACTTGAGGATATTGCACAGGAGTTTGAAGGAACAGGCAGTACATTGTCAATCATTGAAAGATATCCTTTTGAGAATGGATTAGTAGTTGAATCAATGCCAATTTGATAAATAAATCCCAAAATATATATGCAAGACTGGTATAGATAAATCGCATTATTAAAAAGAGGTGTTTGTACTGGAAACAATCGAAGAGCGAGTAAGAGTAAGACTGATAAAATATCTTGGTCGCGATGATACTGGAATACGCAAGGTAGTATTGAATATGTTCCTTGGTGGTAATACATTCACCACCGAAGATGTATTTGAATATCTTAAAAAAACAGATTTTGATGTCAGTTACAGGGGAGTATCCGCAATGGTCGGGCTCATGAACACAAGGCTGGGTATCCTGAGTATTAACGTGACCGGGGATCACAATATATATTCGCTTAAGGAAGACTATAAAGACGTAGTCCGTTCAGTCCTTGATAATTATTAATGTCTTTAAAATTTGATTCCACCTATATTTTACTATATTTTACTATATTTTTATATATTTATAATATGTTTTATCAACAAATAACCAATATTTTGCTAACAATTTCATGTTGTCATATAGAATAATAAATTTTCAGGTAATGGTATTTCATGTTAAAGTTAATGTGGCGAACATTATACGGAGTATATGAACGCTTGCTAACACAGGAAGTGACAAGTGGCACAGTTCCACGGCATGCTGCAGTGATTATGGATGGAAACCGCAGATATTCAAGCAGAATGAAAAGAGCCACCCGTTTTGGACATGCAAAAGGAGCAGATACCACAGAAAAAGTAATAGACTGGTCGTGGGAGGCAGGTATTGAGCATTTGACAATCTATGCATTTTCAACAGAGAATTTTAACAGGCCCGAAGATGAAATCGAGCCACTTTTCAAACTGATTGGATTGAAATTCGATGAAATGTGTGAGGACGAACGCACCCATTCCCGCAGGATGAGGGTTCGGGTAATTGGTGATGTTTCGAAAGTATCCCCATCTCTTCAGGCATCCATTGAAAAAATTGAGCGCATTACCCGTGACTATGATAAATTCTACTTAAATGTTGCAATAGCATACGGAGGCAGGCAGGACATTGTGCAGGCTGTGCAGGAAATTGCAAAAAAGATACACAACGGTGAACTGGAACTTGATAATATAACCGAATCAACGATATCGGAGCACCTTTACCCTGCCGATGGATGTGCAGTACCCAATGTGGATCTGATAATTCGCACCGGTGGAAATACCAGGGTGTCTAATTTTCTTTCATGGCAGGCCAATGGCAATGAATGCGCTGCATATTTTTGTGCCCCATTCTGGCCGGAATTTCGCAAGATCGATCTGCTGCGCTCCATAAGGGTGTACCAGTCCCGTCTGGCTGCGCATAATCAAAATAATGCTTATCGTTTTGCAAATTTTGTACGTGCAATTGGAAAAGTAGATAAAGATGATGCTTAAAGTACATCAAAATACCAGACAAAGGATTGTGCTTGATCTATTGTCAACGGCGTATTTTGCGAATGTAGATGAATAGTAGCATCAAAACGCACCGCATGTCCCGGCATTGTTGCACAGGGCCTGGTAATTCAGGCCGTGCATTGATATTTTATCGAAACCATCTAAATACGTTCCATCAATATTTCCTGCACTTTCCTTTTACAAAAATAACAGAGACCCCACGCGTTTCTAATTTTCCCTGTATTATATCCGGCAAACTTTTTCCATATCCGTTTTTCTCATTACTCATATCCATATCAAAACTCGTTACATCCATAACCTCTGCCCGTACAACATCGGTCAGGTCCGGAACATTCTGCCCGCCTGTCATTGCAGCAATCGTGTTTTGAAGCACGATAACCACTACATCGAACCCGCAGTGTACAGCATTTATAAGCCCAACGATACCTGAATGTGCCAGGCCAAAATCCCCAATTACCGCAATTCCTTTCTTCTCAAACCCACATGCGACCGCTATGGCCGAACCAAGAGCAAAACCTGTATCTACTGCTTCCAGTGGCGCAGGAGCGCTGCGCACAGAGCAACCAAGATCACCTGAAACCATCACATCAAGGTCATGCAGGATATGATACAGTGGCACGTATGGACAATCATCACATATTGAGCGCATACCCCTGCTGGCAATTGTCTGGATATTGGTGTGTCTATCAATTGTATTTTCATTTAAGTGGTCAAGTGCGTATTCAATATGCTCGATATTGGTCTGACCATATGGAATATGGCCAGTTTTTTTGCCAAATACGTTATCAAGTACACAAAGGTGAGATTCAATAAAACTTTCGGTCTCCTCAACAATAAGAATACGCTTGTGCAATTTCACAAATTTGCGTATTGTCTTAAATGGAATAGGATTTACCATATTAAGTTCAAGATGCGAAATACCAGTGCGTTCATTCACAAGTTCAGTGACTAAAACAGAAGGATAGCCTGATGAAATAATACCAATATTCTCATAACGACTATCAATATTAAACCCCATTATAAGCCTGTTCAAAGGAGTGTGTTCCACTTCTTCAACAAGTTTTGGATACGACTCAATATGCAACATTTCATGCTTTCCGCGCATTGTAATTCCCCATATTGACCTATCAAAAACAACTTTGCGGGTATCATGTTGCACTCTCTTTATTCTCTCAAGCGAGCCTTCACTGATTATAAGCCTGTGCGTGATCCTGACTATTACAGGTGCACTGACCACCTGCTCTGAAAGTTCAAATCCCCTCATAACTGCACTGTATGCATCCTGGGGTGTTGATGGATCATAAACAGCAACCTCAGCAATTTCCCCATACCATCTGGAATCCTGCTCATTTTGTGATGCGGCAACACCAGGATCATCGCCTGCAAATATTACCAATCCCGCACCGATTGTGTGTGTCACGGAAGTTATCAGAGGGTCTGATAACACATTCATGCCAACGTGTTTTGTGAGAACAAGCGCACGTCTGCCCGATACCGATGCACCAAGTGCAACCTCAAGTGCAACTTTTTCATTTGTCATCCATTTTGCATCGATGGCCGCAACCCTGTCAATTTCCAAAAACCTATCCATCACCCCGGTAATTGGATAACCGGCAACGGCTGTCACAAGCGAGACATCACTGTCAATGGCTGCAAGGTATAATGCTTCAAGTCCTGTTGTTCTGGTTGTTGTCGATGTCATTTTTTTCGATATCATTTGCATATTATTAGTTAAAAACATTATCACAGCAATTCCGAATCCCGTCTGATGGATTCATCAGGACGTGCAAACCATGGTATAGCAGCAAGAGCACCAATGACTCCATTGCCATCAAGCCATATTTCTACCCCATGGTCTTCTGCATACTGCATTGCAAAATCAAGAGTAAGTTCACCATTTCTGCACTTCTTACTGTATTCATAAATATCGTTTGCTTCAAAATCCGAATAAACGACCATTCCGGTTTCATCGGAAACACTGTACTTTAAGAGCGCTTCAGTAATCTCCTGCAAGAGTTCTTCTCTTGCATCGTTGCTTACACATCCGAATTCAAGCACTGTGGATACGCAATTCTGTGTTTTAGCTGCAACCGGGAAAAGTTGCACAAGTGAATGTGATAGGTACACCGAATCATTACAACTGAGCTGACTTGCGATGTTATGGGTAAGTGACCATGTCGCGCCCTCTTCTTTGGTGTCAGTGTCATCAATACCGATCAACACGCGTTCACGCCTTGGAACTACTATAGTTCCTTTTGCAGCACGTCCGCCACCGGATTCGGTCATATCAGCCCGCAGTACGCCATTGGCAATTGCCCTGCATTTTGTTGCACCTACGCCCCCGCCTCCAAGTCCTGCATAGGTAATCCTGATCTCATCATCTTCTACAAGTACAGATTCAATACCTGCTGCTGCTATAGAAGCCTCAAGTTTAAGTTTGGATGTGCCGACCTTCACAAAATACCTGAGCATATCCCCGAGTGCTCTGGTCTGCAGGACAAGTGGCGCATGGGAATAATGGTACCTTGACCATGCAGCACCGCTATAACAATTCGTGTGTTCTATAATCTCTGCGTATTCATTTTTGGAATCGCATACCGCGTATATTCCTTT
This sequence comes from Methanosarcinaceae archaeon, assembly GCA_052361065.1. Classification (GTDB taxonomy): domain Archaea; phylum Halobacteriota; class Methanosarcinia; order Methanosarcinales; family Methanosarcinaceae; genus Methanovorans. Next base: position 5,532 of record JBQVLY010000057.1, read on the forward strand.
GTACGGTATCGTATAAGGATCATTAAGGTTTACTTCTCTCATCTATTCCTATTCTATATGAAAGCGTTTAAATGTTGTGTTGAACCGCGCCTTTTAGCACATATACTTTGATATTTTTTAGAATGTTTATTGCAAAAACAAACCGCTATTTATATATCCACTTAAATTTTGTTAAGTTCATAAACCTCTTCTATCTCAACAGTGCAAGGCTATCTGTTGCAGTGAGGCAAAACGTGTTCCAGTTGTTATTGTCCTCAAATATGTGCTTAACAGTAGTGGTTGGTTTGAATAGGGGAGTCGTGAGATACATAATTAAATGAATGTTGAGAAGAGATTTATATGATTTGCTACATTGTGGATGTGAAAAGTTATAAATTTTATACTGCAAGAAAATGCTTCATATGGTCGCATTTAACTAAAGTACAAAAAGTTATACTTTATGTACAATGAAAAAAAAGTAGAAGCCTCGAGCGTGATTCGAACACGCGACTTAGTGATTACAAATCACTCGCTCTGCCGGGCTGAGCCACCGAGGCACTAATGTAATGCAACATTTAGATACAATCATAGCAAATAAATGTTATGGCAGATTTAACAAATTCCAGATAATTATGTGGCAGGAAATATCAAATATCGGAAAAAAGCTTGTTAATCACGGGCTTGTGGAATCACACTTCGGTAATATCAGTGTGCGTATCGGAAATAAAATGCTGATAACCAGGAGCGGCAGTGCTCTTGATGAACTCACAAAGAACAGTGTGGTCGAGGTTGAAATAGAGGGCACATCAGGTCTTGACCTGATAGCATCATCCGAAACCATCGTGCACCGTGAGATATACAAGAATACATCCGCACTTGCCATCATACATGCACACTGCCAATTTGCAGTAACAGAGTCGCTGCTCAGTGATTTTGATTATATTGTACCAGTTGACAGCGAGGGACAGTATTTCCTGCATGAAATCCCAATCGTAAAGGGTGGCATCGGTACAACGAAACTTGCTGAAAACACCGCGTGCGCGTTGGCTGAACACAAAGGTGCAATTATCTACAGTCACGGCACATTTGCAGTTGGCAAGATACTTGATGAAGCCTATGTGGTAACAACGCAGATAGAACATTCGTGCGCGGTAAAGTATTGGTATGATCTGGCACGGCAGTGACTGAAATAATATACGATGTGTACAAAAACATTAAATCAACAAACATTATTTAAATCAACACATGACCATTAATTATCTACGACCATTAATATCAAAATTCATTGATCCAATTGCAAAAGTCTTTGCAAAAGCAGGCATCTCTCCAGATGCGGTTTCTCTTATCTCCCTCATATTTGCTGCAATGGCAGGAATATTCTTTTATTATTCAAATGGAGAACCATTACTGGTGCTAATTGCAGGAATATTTGTATTCCTTAACTCATTTCTTGATGCAATTGACGGCGCAATAGCCAGACACCTCAATGTAGCAGGTGTAAAAGGTGATTTTTTGGACCATGTGATTGACCGTTATTCAGATGTATTCATCATCTGCGGCATCTTCCTTGGAGGGCATGTAGATTGGAAGATAGGTGTAATTGCAATTGTCGGAGTCCTGCTTACAAGTTATCTTGGCACACAGGCACAGGCACTTAACATCGGAAGATACTACGGTGGAGTGATGGGAAGGGCTGACAGGCTTATCCTTATAATACTAGCGTCTGTCATATATTTTCTATATCCGGTTTGCATCTCTGACTTTTCAGCACTTGGATGGGTTATGGTTGTGATAGCTATTGGTAGCCATATTACTGCCTTACAGCGGATAATCCATATATGGAATAAACTATAATTGTATTCGTTTAGCAAGTGTGCCGTTTTATTGTGGCGCAGTTGGTTAAACAAGTCCGGAATAAAAACTGTGCTACCACATGCGCATAGTGCGGCAATGCTGACTGTAAGTTTATCCAGTGTTGTGTGCACATTCATTTTTTAACCCCACTCCTCTTTAGATCAAAACCTGCTGAACCGATCGCCTCGGCGAGCGTGGCAGCGACTCAGCATACCCAAACCACTGGCGCAAACGATGACACTTTAGCGGCATTTCAACTTATTGAATAAATGTGGGGCAACGCAGCATAGCGTTTTTATACACCAATGTTATTGAAAATGTCCCGATTTGTTCGATCTGGGTATATGTGTATATTTTTTTTATAATGATTGGAATCCGCCGCCTGCGGCGGTATTGCTGCGCGGGGCCTTGCAATATGGGCTGTACATAGGGATTTTATCGAAACCAGCGATACAAATATGGTTTAGATGATACTAATCTCATTTTCCCCTGTTTTTTGCAGTGGATACAAAAAATATGTATAATTATTTTTTTGAAAATCCTTATGTCAAATATTGTCAACGGCGGTCAAGTGAGAGAATAAGTAAAATCATAGACCGACTTCAATGTATCATCCTGCGTTTTGAATTGGCATTAGCATTAACATTAACCTCCAGGTCAACCTTAACCTTGTGTACTGCATGATCAACCGCCAGGCCTCTTAACATCCATCTCAATACAGATGCCTGCGCTGCTTCATTGTCATCAAACTGCTTTTTTGCAATACCTGATGCACCAGCACCCGCTTCAGTCACAAGTTCTGACAACGTTTTACCGGAAAACATATCGCGACCGCCAACTTTCAATCTCAACATAGTCTTAAATCCCGGCGAAGGGTCATGATTGATTTTTATGATATGTTCCTGCAACTTCTCTGGAATCTGTGCCTTCCTGACATCTGCTACATATTTGTTCCAGGGTAATGGTTTTGAAGATGTTTTTGGTGCTGCAAGATTATCCGCAACGCTATTTTTCTCTCTGGGTATCCATTCATATTCAACTTTGAGGCTGTGTTTATCGATAAATTTTCGGATCTGTGTGGCAAGTTGCCGCAGTGCCATATTGGATATCTTCCATTTGCCTGCCATCTGGTTTATGACAAGTTTACTGTCCCCTTTAACCAGCAGGGGACCTTTTCCATTCTGCCGGATGTAGTGTTCCAGCCCTTTTTTCAATGCGGTATACTCGGCAACGTTATTAGTGTTTCCTGATTTTGGGTTTTTTTGATCGTTTCCTTTGATCAATTGGCCGTTCAGGCGAAACACCCAGCCAAAACCCATACGACCACCCGGATTTTTGTCACATGATCCGTCAAAGTTTAATGTATCCATAATAATCAGTCCCGAAACTGCAGATTTAATAAAATAACTATTCAAATCAATTTAAACTTTTGCAAACAACTCTTGACCAGTAACTATTGTATCAATAAACCGTTGGATGACTATATTGCATTCCAACGTGATCAAGCATGTGCGTAAACACTCTGCGCCAATCCAAAATATGAATCATATACATGTTGATATACCATATCACACTTTTTTTGGTATATTTTCGGAGTATATATTCGAGGTAAAATATCTAAAGTCACTTCGATTGATACACGAACAGAAGCTCTGGATTGCTGTCGTTTACGCCAATCAAGAACCAATTTTTCCCCTTTTAGTGTTTCTAATAGTTTTTTGGCCACTTTTTTTACCTGCAGCTCGTCTTTTTTGGTCAACATCATATCTGGCGTTTTCAGTAGATCAAAAATGGTCAATTCCTCTTCAGTAAGATTTTCAGCAATTCCACGTTTTTCCTCTGCATTTAGTTCC
>JBQVLY010000058.1:0-9084 GCA_052361065.1 Methanosarcinaceae archaeon
GACATAACCGTAGATGGTTATGTCCGTCTGCTTAACGTGGCCGACATTTATCAGAAAAGCAGCAACATTTTTTGCCCTGTTTTTCGAAAGCAGCAAATTCTTCTCTGCGCTGCCGGTCGAGTCAGTATGTCCTGACACCTCTATCTTTGAACCAGGGAATTCCCGAATAGCGGTGATCAGTTTGTTCATAATTGGAAAATTGATTGTCTTGATCTCTGCACCTCCAGGTGGAAAATAAAAACCCTGGGCCTTTATTAAGATGCTGTCCCCTTTTCGGTAAACTTCTGCTTCCTGGGGTGTGAATAATGACTGTACATGTCTGAACCTCTCATCGGTTTCCTGCTTGATACGATCTGTCTCCATTTGCCTTGTTGCCTGATCTGACAGTTCGCGTTCATACTTGTTATGCACACCTTTGAGTTTAGCTTCTAATGCGTGTATACGTTTTTGCTTTTCATCTGTAATACGTGCTGAATCTTTTTGGGATTTGACCAGCGCCGCAATTGTGTCTTGCAGAGAACGGACAACAATATGATTTGGCTGCTCAAAGTCAGGTTTGCCTGAAAGCGGTTTGTTGATCTCGCACAATTGTTTCTGATACCAGAGGATTATATCTTCCATAGCGTACTTGCGCCGTTTGAAGTTCCTGGCAAGTTCCGTTATTTCTGTGGCCCTGTTCGCCATTTCAGTTGCCAGTTTGGCATGTGCGTTCGCTTTTTCCGTTTGAGTGCGATCCGTTTCAAGGATTGATATTGCCATGTTGAGTTCAGCCTCGGCCTTCCGGTAGGTTGCAGGAGCATAGTCATCGGCGCCTTTAGCCCTGGCTTGTTGAACCGATGACTTTGCCAGACTTACAACCCCCTTTTTCAATGCATTAATCTCTATTTCCTTATAAGCATTGATCAATGAAGGCCGGAAATCCTTTGCTTTGGCAATGCTGCCCTCTTCAATCAGACGGTTTGCTTCAGCAAGCTTTTTCTCTGCTGCCTTGTATTCCTTCCTGAACAGCTCAGGCGCCCCTGCCTTTCGGGCCCGCTCCCTGACATTAATGACCTCCCACATGATCTCCTGTGCATGCCTGGCATTACTTTCAGCTTTTGCCAGCGCGTTCAATCCCTTGTTGGCAAAGTGCACAGGCTGATCGCTTTTTCCATCGCCGGCCATTTGAAAGGCTTCAGTATAGAGTGCTTTTGCTTCAAGGAATCCTTCAGGAGCAAAAACGTCAATCCCATTTTCTTCCGCAGCCGTCAATTTTTTCTTCAATGTTGCAATTACTTTAAAGTTGCCGGTAATTTCATCAGGTGTCAGGCGTTGTTGATTACCCGCACATCCTGCTGTAATTAACCACAAAAAACCGATAACAAGAACAAGACTTTTTTTCATTATAACTCCTCTTTTTTAGATGTTTTTGTGTGCGCTTTGCTACAATCGCACAGGTCGAAGGATTTCTGCCGGAATTTCGGACTTCCATTGGCGTTGCTCCCGGCTCTTGACTGCAGCAATCAGCTTCATCAAGTCATCCCTGTTCATTGTGCCGGAACGTCGTGCTGCCTCACATCCATCAATGTATATCAACAGTGTGGGCACTCCGAAAACTTCCAATTTTTGTGTCAAATGTTTCTGTTGTTCCCAATCAATTTGAACGATTGTATCTTCTTTGTCAAGAAGCTCGGCCACATTGCGCATGAGCGAAGACATTATGCGGCACTCGTCACTCCACCATGCCCAAATATTGACCAGCACCATACCTCCGGCATGAAGCACCTGTTCATTAAAACTGTATTCATCCATTATACAAAACATTGGTATCGCTTACCAGGCCTTTTTGGGGCATTCTTCATAATGCTCTGCTTTGAAATTCAGATGTTTTCGGTTAATCCGTGGCTCATCGTCAGAAATCTAGGACGCCGGGAATCATATCCTCCCCGGCGTCCTAGACCGCTTATATTAAAGAATATCGAACGAGCCCCGCAGCAACAGGCTTTGTTTGGTCTGCGTTTCGTCCAGGACCTGGGGATGCCGAATCAAATCAAGGATGTAGTCCAGAGAGACGTACCTCGTGAGGCGGAGACTAAAGGTGTTCCTCCAGTCCACTGCCGGATCACCCATATCGTCGAAGTCCCAGAATACCTCCAGTTCGGGTATGTATGAAAGGTAACGGGTGAGCCTGATGTTACCGGAGAGAACGGTCTCAATACCCTCCTGGTTGTAGTCATCTACCTCACGCAATCCGATTTCAATCTCGTCTGTAGCCGGGTCGTCCACAACGTCATTGTCTTCAACAAAAACGTCATTGTAGCAGTTTTGACGAAAACCAAATCCTGCTCGCCAGTTCAACACGCCATAACGGTTACGTAAAAGCCGCACATTAGCGCCGACGCCTTCACGAAATCTCAGGTTGCCAAATCCGTCCGCAGTGCGATAGTCATCGTTTGTGGGCACGGTTATAACATTACTGGATCCGTCAATCCGGTTGTAGGTAACCTTCTTGGTCTTCTCGTCCGTATTCAGGGTCTTCGCTGTGAAGATGCCGGTTGTGAGCCCTCCCCTGACGTAAGGTCCAATGTGCTCGTTCAAAAAATGGATGTAGATCACATCGGTTCGCAGCCGGTCCTGAGTCACCTGCGTTGGCAGTCTCTGCCCGTCGTCAGGGTCTATCGACAGGAAACCTTCTTCTATCTCTAAAATGCCTGAGCCGAAGTGAGGGCCGTTATCATAGGTCACGTATGTGTCGAAGAACCCTGTCCCTTCATAGCTCTCCTGGTTCGCCACACCGACAACCTTCGATGTGTTGTTCATCGAAGCGGCCAGGCCCAGGGTCATGCGTTTCGTCCAGTGAGACCTGTCTTTGCCTTTCTGCACAACACCTATTTCTTCCGGTGTGACTATACCGCCTCCACGAAAGTCCCCTGTATCCGGATCGGTAACAAGCTTGAAATGAGCCAGACCGTTCTTCCTGACATAAACTGTTGCAAAGTCACGACGAGCGCGATAGGTCTCGCCTGAGCGTACAATTCGATAGAGGCCTGGCGCAAGGAGCCATGTAGACAGCGGCTCTCCCTGGAGAGTGTCCGCGCCATAGCCAATGCCAATGACTTCACGGCTTTCAGAGCGGATAATCTCGTATGTTCCCCGGTGCGGAATGTTATTCTCGTCCACCACTTCGATTTTTAACCCGCCCCAACTGACCGGGATGATTTCGGTTTTTCCGGCCACGATTTCAACGGAGATATGCACCATCTGTTCGACAGAGCCGTTCCCTATCGCAAGGGTGTATCTGCCGGGATCTACGATAATTCGCTTTTCAGGGTATCCGGTAGCCACTTTCTCTTTATCGGCAAGAACCAGCACCTGTGGTTCATCGACGCCTTTCGACATCGCAGGAACAAAGACGGCCCCCTTCCCCTCTGGCACCTGCGTTTTGTCTTCAGTTAGTTGGTTTTCAATCAATGGGGCAGTCCACTCGTAAAACTCCATTTTGCCTTCGGCAGACTGCCCATACGCAACACCGCTGACTGCAAGCAGCATTATTCCAATCAGCGACAGCATTGCCAATGGATTCAGCTGGTATTTTCTTCTCATCACTTTATCCTCCTTAATTACTGTTGTACTGTTGATAAATATTCTAATCAAAAATATCATGACCACAACGAACTTAAACCATTTACAACTCACCTCCCAGCCCTCCTTCTCTTATCCGTTTCTTATCGCAAACCCCGTGCCAGAGATACCTGCTTTGAAAATCAGGCGAGTATCTAAAGATACGAAAAGACGGTCTCAACAACAGGACAAGATTTTTCGTGACCTCATAACACATGGAAATTCAAACTAAACAGCTTGCTTTTGTGTGGAGTATAATTATATCTGACTTGATTAGAAACTAAGCCGACACGGCAAATAATTAACGGCAGGAGTTTTGAAAAATTAGTATATGTGTTGCACAGAACCCAAGTGTTGCATCACTTCTGTTGCATCACTCTTTGCATTTTGCAACATTTTACAGGTTGAACGTTTGTGATCACAAACAAGAGTTTTCAAGCCTGTTTCCGAACCCTTGTGATACCGAATTCCCGCATCTTTCGCCACAGGGTTGTCCGATGCATCCCCAAGCTCTTTGCCGCGCGGCTGACGTTCCCACTGAATGTAGCCAGGGCACCGCGGATACTCTCTTCTTCTGAGTCAAGATCCTTTTTTGGCGGCGGAGGCGGTGATCCGTTGCTTGTCATATGCCGGATTTCAGGTGGAAAATATTGAGGCTCAATAATCTTTCCGGGCGTCAGCACCATGGCATGTTCGATGACATTTTCCAATTCGCGCACGTTTCCCGGCCAGAAGTATTTCATTAACTGCTCCTTAGATGCAATTGATAAGCCGATTATCTTTCGACTATGAAGTTTATTGAATCTTTCCACAAAATTATCCGCAAGAACAGGTATATCAATACGACGCTCGCGCAACGGCGGAACATCAATTTGAAACACCTTGAGACGGTAATAAAGGTCTTCCCTGAATCCATTTTTGGCGACCATCATGGATAGATCCAGATTGGTTGCAGAAAGAATCCTAACATCAATCGGAATTGGTTTTGAACTGCCGACACGCTCTATGACTCGTTCCTGTATAGTTCGCAAGAGTTTTGCCTGGATGTCAAGAGACAGGGTGCTGATCTCGTCTAAGAAAATGGTTCCGCCCTTGGCCATTTCGAAACGACCGCGACGATCTTTTGTTGCGCCGGTAAAAGCCCCTTTGACGTGTCCGAACAACTCGCTTTCCAAAAGCGAACTGGTAAGCGCCGAACAGTTTACAGGCACAAAGGGACCCGCAGAGCGGGGACTATGTTCGTGGATGGTGCGCGCAACCAGTTCCTTGCCGGTTCCGGTTTCTCCGTATATCAGCACCGTTGTGTCGTATTGAGAAACCGTTTCAATGAGTGAATAGAGCTCTATCATTTTAGGGCTTCTGCCAACCAGCGGCCCAAAACTCTGCTTTAGTATGGCTGCCTTGCGCAGCCGCGTAACCTCGGAAACATCGTGCAGTACCAATACAATGCCAAAGTCATCGGGCTCCAGTTCTTCAGCAATAGCTGTGCTGACGAGATAGGTTTTTACTTCGCCATTGCGATTTTCGATTTCCAGATTAAAGTTTCTAATCGGGTTGCGGCTTTCAATCGTTTCAGAGATCAGTTTCTGGATTCCGGGGAATCTGGTTTCAAATACTTCACGCACGTTTTTCCCAATAAGGGAGTGGGAATCTGAAGCCAATATCTCACCTGCAGTTTTGTTTATGGTAGCAATATTGGATTGTTGATCAAGAATTGCACAAACACCTATTGGCATACTGTTAAAGACAGTTGACAACTCATTGAATTTTTGAACATATTCTTGCAACGTCAGCTTATTGCAGTCTTTTCTTGACTTTTTTCGTGTAACCATAATATCTATCTCCTTTAAACTATACTTTGGTATGGCCTCCAATTCCAGCTATACTGTAGTATTTGATCAACGTTCTGTAGAAGGTATTCGCTCCTTTTGAATCAATTGCTTGAATGACCAATATCCGAATGAATCGACGAAGGAAGAGAAGTTTAACATACAGCTTGGAAATGTAAATAATATTCTGTATCAACGATAGTTAGGAACGTGGACGAATTAACTTCAGCAAGTAGGCGCATAGATTTGGGTCAGATTTGACCAATCTCAGATTGCAAAAGTCCTCGAAATAGCTCGCTATTTCTGCGGTTTTGCTCAATCAGATCAATTAAATCTATGGCAAATTCGGGCGCAAATTCTACCAAGTTATTTTTTACCGAGCCCTAAGCTTATGAATATTAAAGGCACATTTTATTTTGATCCATCTGACAGAATTTATGCAGACCATTTTCCAGGCAAACCCGTTGTTCCCGGGAGTCTTATAATTCATGCTTTTCTTAAAGCATTGCAAGAAGAAAAGGTTAATAACGTACGATATATAATAGAAAACTTCAGGTTTAGAGAATTTGTTTCTCCGGGTAAATACCCTTTTAATATCGAAATCAATCATAACAAAATGAAATGCAGACTTTTTCAAAGCAGTTCAGACATGCTGAAACCAATTGTAACAGGAATAATCAGAAAATAATTATGAAATTTGCAGGTAATCGGGCTCTTATTTTAGGTGGCAGTTGTGAACTCGCTGTTACTCTTGCCCAGTGTATGATTGAAGCTGGTCTGTTTCCGATATTGACATACAGAAGCGAAAAAGGGCTGGAGTATATAACAAAAAGTTTGAAGACTTATAGAAAAAAATACAAAGCTTTTTTCCTTGAATTCGGCAATTGCGATTCAATGAATTCTCTTTTTCGCCAAATAGATTATCACATTGATTACATGATAGATTTTGTACATGGAAATTTTGAAAGTCTTATTGCCTCTGCTGATGTGGACGAAATTTACAGTTATTTTGCTGAAAATGTTTCCTTTCGGGCAGAAATCGTAAAAAAAGTTGCAAGGATAATGATGAAAAACAAAAGAGGCCGCCTTATTTATATTTCTTCTTCTTCAGCAGCAAGACCCAATCCCGGCCAGGGATTTTATGCAGCAGCAAAGCTTGCATCTGAAGCCATCTATAAAAATCTGGGGCTGGAACTTGGTGGACATGGCATTACCACCATTACATTGCGTCCCGGATATATTAATTCAGGCCGTGGCGGACGATTCATCAGGTCACATACTCACGAAGTTTTTAATAAGACACCGATAAAAAGAGCTCTAACAAAAAAAGAAGTGGCAGAAACAATTCTTTTTTATCTTTCCGACAGCGCTTCCGGCTTTAATGCCACTAAAATTTCAATGGATGGAGGGCTGACGTCGGGCAAGTGAACTTTAGTTATGAATATTTTAAAAGAAATTACAGAAATTCTGGCAGAAATCCTTGATATTGAGAATGATGATATTTCCCCTGAAACTTATGTGATAAGAGAATTGGGCGCTGAATCCATTGATCTTCTGGAGCTGGCAGTAGCATTGAACTCCGAATTTAAAATAGATGTAAATGATGATGCAATATTTTTAAGAAAATTAAGGCAATATATAACCGAAGCCGAACAACAGGATAAGGATATATTGCAATATCTAACTGAAAAGCTTCCCTTTCTGATGCAAGAAAGACTGGAAGAGATAATGGCAGATATCGAAAACGGCCAGACTCTTAAGGTTAAAGATTTAATAAGTTATGTGAAAAGGCAATGCAATGCGGACTAAACCCGATAGAACATTGCTGGAAGATCTTATAAGCAAAAGAAGAAGCATAAGGAAATATAAATCGAATAAGCCGCCGGAAGAATGGATAAACATTATGATGCAATGCGCTCTGATGGCTCCTTCTCCTTCAAACAGTCAACCTGTCCGATTTTTCAGGATCAGCTCTGCCGAAAAAAGAGAGAATCTTTATCAAGCACTGGCTTTGGGCAGGCAGAAATTTTTGAGAGCTGTAGATTCCAGGGTGGAGAAAAAAAGACTGAAAAACCGGATAAATACTTATTACCGGTTTTCCGAATTCATGTTTAACGCACCTCTTCTTTTTGCTGTTGGTACAATTATATCCTGTAAGAGTTTTTCAAAAAAATTGCTTGAGGAGGGTGTAATTACGCACAACAAGAAAGAAGAAACGAATCTTGACATTACTGTAGGACTTGCTTTGAAAGGATTTATTCTTAAAGGAGAAGAATTGGGGCTTGGATCATGCATCCTTACCGGACCTATAGTCTTTATTCCGAATGTTGAAGAAATTCTTGGGATAACTGATGTTCGAATCAAATGCTTTGTTACAGCAGGATTTCCGGATGAAAAACCGGATATGCCCCCCAAAAAGAGCATTTCAGAAATTTTCAGTGAAATATAATGGTTCACCACGGATTCTCACGGAATTATCGTATGCGCAGAAGAGTCGTCATTACCTCTGTTGGAGTTATTTCCTCCCTGGGTTTTACTTTAGAGGAGATACTTAACAATTTGAAAGATGAAAATACTTCATTTGAGAGATCTTCTTTTGATAATGAACTTGTTATTGCAAGCTCCATAACTGACTTTAATATCAAAGATTTTGCAGGTCGTTTTAAAGACAGGCGATATCTCAACAGGGGAGCTCAATTTTGTGTGGCCTCAGCCATGGAAGCCGTGAAAAAAGCGGGGCTTGACAAACAATTATTGGCAAAAGCAGGTCTTTTCCTTGGGGCAGGCCCCAATCTGAATATCGGAGGGGAATTCCCTGATGTCAAAGCCGGGGAAATAGATAGAAAAGATCTGATGGCTCTCTGGATGTTGAAATTCCTGCCAAATACTGCGGCCTCAGTCATTGCTCAATTAGCAGGAATTCACGGCGAAAATCAGACTATTACAACAGCCTGTTCCGCTTCACTCCAGGCCATTGGTGAGGCATTTCGCAAAATAAAAAATAATTACATTGATCTTGCATTTGCGGGTGGAGGCGATTCAAGGTTAAGCAAAAGCGGTATTTTAGCTTATAAAAAAGCTCATGCTCTTTGCGACGGAACGGGTGAACCTGAGAGAGCAAGCCGTCCTTTTGATAAAAACAGACAAGGATTTGTACCTGGCGAAGGCGGCGCTTTTTTTTTGCTTGAAGAGCTCCGGCATGCTAAAAGCCGCGGCGCAGCGATTTATGGCGAAATTTGCGGTTATGGCGCTTCCATTGATGGATATTCCATGACTGCCCCACAGCCAGATGGACAATGGGCGGAAAAATCGGTGAATGCGGCTTTGCAGGAAGCAGGGCTTGCTTTTTCCGATATAAACGTTGTTTCATCTCATGGAACAGGGACACTATTAAATGATGCAATGGAATCGGATTTAATTGATCGGGTTTACGGTAAAAAATCTCCCTTTATCATTGCACTTAAATCGTGGATCGGACACATAGCTGCGGCATGCGGGGCTGTTGAGCTTGCAATATGTCTTGTTTGTATGCAAAACAGTTATCTTCCAAAGATAAGAAATCTTGATGAACCTTGCCATGCGGAGCTTAACTTTGTCCGTGAAGAACAAAGCTGCCGGATACGCAATATATTGTTAGAAAATTTCGGTTTTGGAG